>JBJFGP010000151.1:0-13011 GCA_051892815.1 Kiritimatiellia bacterium
CGGGATGTCATTATGTTCTCGATTGCGTATGCGCCGGATGACCAAGGGCGCTTCGCTATGTCGTTTGGTCCTGTGAACCGGCCTGGTGGTGAACGCCGTTTGAATGTGGCGATTACTCGGGCTCGCGAGCAAGTTGTAATTTTTGCATCCGTACACAGCGCGGATATCCACGCCGAACGCACGAACTCGGTGGGCGTAAAACATCTCAAGGCGCTGATGGAGTATGCCGAAACGGGTCATCTTGAAGGAGATGTCGCAAAAGCAGAGAAGGGACACATCGCTGGTATTGGCAAACTTGTCTGCGACTGCCTCTCTGCGCACGGCTACACATACGAAACCGATGTCGGCATGTCATCCTATCCGATTGACATTGCCGTGCGAGATCCAGGGAATCCCAATCGTTTTATTCTCGGAATTGAGTGCGATGGTCCGAAGTATGCCGCCCAGCACACGGTTCGCGACCGTGATGTGTTGCGCGGCGATGTTCTTTCGGCCCTGGGCTGGAAGATTTATCGAGCCTGGAGCGTTAATTGGGCATTTGAATTTGACCGAAAACGGGCTGAATCTCGCCTATTGGCGCTATTGCCGAAAGTCGAGGCGGCAACACCGCATTGACGGCGACAAGCGATACCACGCAATCAGAACTCTGTTCAGGATGTTTGAGTAAACAACAAAGAGGAAACGGAAAATGGCTCTAATCGGAAATGTGCTTTGGTTTGTTTTGGGAGGCTTTTGGCTCGGGCTTTCGTGGGTTGTAATTGGGGTGATGTTTTGTTGTACGATTATAGGCTTTCCGTATGGGGTCGCATCTTTCCGCATTGCCTCATTTGCATTCTTCCCTTTCGGCAAGGATGTGCGGCCATGTGCGAATGCTGGTGTTTGCACTTTCTTGGCAAACCTTATTTGGATTGTATTCGCGGGTTTTTGGCTATGGCTTGCTGCCGTCGTTAGTGGCATCATGTTCTTTCTGACAATTATCGGTATTCCCTTTGGAATAGCGTGCTTCCGCATAGCTAAGGTCAGTTTTGCCCCTCTTGGCAAGATCATAGTTTTCCAAAGGTAATAGGTAATGGCACGGGAAAGATTATGCATAATTCTTGTGGCATCCATCTGTTGTGGTGCAACGGCAGACACACGCGTTGGGACAAGGATATCCGCAGCGTGGGATAATCTAAAAAACGCTGCGGCGAATGCCATCGAACATCATCAGGCAGACGAGTTGCAGTATTCGACCTTTCCGAGCGAATCGAAGGTGAGAATGCTTACTCTTGCTCGTTACGCGAATGTTGCGCACCCGGAAGTGATGCCTCCTGACGAATTCCAATCTTTCTCTGCACAAGACTGGGAAGTTTGCGTTCTTGGCCGTCATTACGAAGGTTGCCGTTTTGATGACTAGGGATATCTGCATGTAGGATCTAGGTTGCGAGCCCGTTTTATGGAGAATAAGAGGACCCGTGACATTGTTGTCGCCTGGAGCGGTAGCGCCTTGGATGGTTTGGTTAAAGGTGACTTCTCCGGCATTGCCGATGTGAAAACGGTGATTCGACAATATTACGGAAAGGTCGACGGGGGGCAGCCCGAACAAGCTGAAAAGATATTTTCGGGCATCATTCTGAGTCTGCCTGGCCGCAGGATCGATGTCGTTGGGTATTCATTGAACGGTGCAATCACGGCGTATGTTGTGGCAACAGCTGCAGACGGCGATGAGCGGGTTTATGGTACAACTTTTAATGGCCTTGGGCTGTCAAAGAAACTCATTTCCAAGCATATGACGCCTTGGCGAAAGAGTCGCGCTGGAAAGTACATTGTCACCATTATGTGCGATAAGGATCCAGTATACACCGGTGCGATTGTTGAGTCTACGCATTATGGCCCAACACATAACATCGCATGCCCGGGAATGGTGTCACATTCCATGTCGCAACTTATTTCGTTGATAGAGCAGTCTAATTGATAAGGCGGCATCAGCATAACCAAGGGTGTCTTAGTAATGTCTACGTAATAGCACAATAGGAGATAATCATGAGGAACTCGCTCTTAACAATAATTACTGCTCTCGTTTCGCTTGCCCATGTCGGCTGTGATTATAAGGCGTTGAAAGATCCGCCGCTTGCTCTTACGATGCGGGAGGGCGTCCTGAGTAAATATGTGATGCAAGTTAGCAACCTGTGCACGACAGAAGGAATCGAAGTGTATGTTTACGTTGCCAATGACAGGAATTCTGCCCGCAGCGGAAACGTGGTGATTCCGGCAAATGCCTCGCGTGAGTTCGGTGCGCTTGAGATCAATTGGCGGTTTGCGGTAGGAGATCGCGGCTTTGTCAATCCTATTCGCTACGGAAAAAAACTCTTTTTTAAGATTGAACAAGACGGAAAGTATCGTTCATGGTTTGGTCGCAATGACATCCCGGAAGTAGATGTGCCCGTCAAGTGAGGGCGAAGGAGCTGGCGGAACATGAAGCGAAACTATCTGCCCTATTGTCCGATCAATGTAAGCATGGACGCGAATTGTTCGCCGCATGTATTCAGGCGAACGCCCAGCGAAAGACAGTCGGACTGTCGTCTATATGGCCTCGTTCAAAGGGGGATATAATAGAGCGTGCAATGGATAAAATTCAGGATTGGAAGAGCAAGATCAAGCGGAAACTTGAGAAGGAAGAACAGAATGCCCTCCACGCTGAAAAAGACATACTAGATTTGAAGCTTGGCTCTTCGACGGAATATTTTAACACACTCCAGGGCCTTTCGACGGCTGACTCCAAAGCTCAAAAACCATATCTGTCAGGAGTCGATATTGCCACGATGGCAGGCCGGATTGGTGCGGACATCAAGAGTGCTATGACAGAAGACGAAGTCTCGTGGCATGTCTTGGCTAATGTCACTGATGAGATGTCAAACGCCTTACCGCTATTTGTTTCTTCCAATTTCCCGGTAGAGAAGTTGCGTTCATGCTGGAATGGTACGGAGCGGGCGGATGATATTATCCCGCTTGCAAAGCGTGGTCCCCTCGGAGACGAGGCGTTCGTGGTTGTATACAGGAATGGTAAGGTCAAACCTATCCGCGCGGCAGATGCGACTCTAAGAAACATATATGAAGGCGCATTTAATACGACGACTAACGGTTATAACACTGCGGTGTATTATTTGACGCCGGGTGGTGTTGTCTGTGTCGATTCAACAAAGCCGTGATTATGAAGTCGTCGTGTGATTGTTGTCGCTACCAGAATAGGGCGGGCGGGGTAATAATAAGCTAAGTGCTGACAAGGTGGAGGCGATTATCGAGCGAGCCTGCCGAGGCGGAATGTCGTGCCAATGGGTGGATTCCGTCGATACTAAGCGTTGAGACCGGAAGGTACCCATCAATGCCTCCTTGAGGTGCCTACCTTCGGATGTGGAAGGTGTGCAGGAATTTTGCGGTTGAACAGGTGGCTTTGGCGCCGGAACTTTGTGGTTGATTCTGTATGAAAATTGGCGTATAATGGCGGTATGAACATCAATCAAGTCAATCCCGCCACGCTTCGCATCACCGATATGCGCTTTGCCGACATCGACGGCGCGCCGAAGCGTTGCACCTTGCTCAAACTTTACACCAACCAGGGGCTCGTCGGGTACGGGGAAGTCCGTGATGCTTCAAGCCGGACATACGCCGCCATGCTCAAGTCGCGCATCCTCGGCGAGAATCCCTGCAATGTCGAGAAGATTTTCCGCCGCATCAAACAGTTCGGCGGCGATTCGCGCCAGGCTGGCGGCGTCTGCGCGGTCGAACTGGCCTGCATGGATCTTTGCGGCAAGGCCTGGGGCGTGCCCTGCTGGCAGTTGCTTGGGGGCAAGTGGCGCGACGAGATTCGCTGCTACTGCGACACCGATTCGGAGGGCGGCGGTCGCGACATGGGGGCGGCGCTCAAGGCCCGCATGGAGATGGGCTTTACCTTCCTCAAGATGGACTTGGGCATCGAGTTGCTGACCAATGTCAAGGATGCGCTGATTGCTCCGCTCGGCTACCTTGAATACATGCGCCAAATGAAGCACGTGGTCCAAACGCCCCACGGTTCCATCGACCCACGTTCGATGCGCGGCGAGGCGTTCGAACTCTTCACCACCGCCCACGGGCACACCGGCATCCACATCACCGAAACCGGTCTCGACTACCTGGAAAAGTACATGGCCGATGTCCGCGACGTGATTGGCTGGGAGGTCCCCATCGCCATCGATCACCTCGGGCACATTCCCTACGAAGACTGCGTCCAACTCCTCCGCCGACTCGAAAAATACCACCTCTCCTGGGCCGAAGATGTCCTTCCCTGGCGCAATGTCGAACAGTGGAAACAACTCCACGCCGCCACGGCAACCCCCCTCGGCACCGGAGAGGACATCTACCTCAAGGAAGACTTCAAGCCCCTGCTCGAATCCCACGCCTTGGCCGTCGTCCACCCCGACTTGCTCACCTGCGGCGGCATGATGGAGACCAAGAAGGTTGGCGACATGGCCGAGGACTACGGCGTGCAGATGAACATCCACATGGCCGAGTCCCCCATTGCCTGCCTCGCAGCCGTCCACGTCGCGGCCGCCACGCGAAACTTCATGGCGTTGGAACTCCATTCGGTCGATGTCCCCTGGTGGGGCGACCTGGTCCAGCCCACCCTCAGCTACAAGGGAGGCTTTATCGCCGTGCCCAACAAGCCCGGCCTTGGCATCGACGAGTTGAACGAGAAACTCATCTCAGAAAAGGCTTGTCCCGACTTCCCACCGCCTTGGACACCAACCGAAGAATGGGATAGAGAATGGTCCAATGACCGCCGCTGGTCCTAGTTGGACCTGACTAAGAGATAGTCTGCCGCCGCCCTGCGTATTCGCGAACCCCCAACCCCTGGAGAAAGCCAATGCCAACCATCGACCGCGAGCCCACACTGCTCGATTACAAGTGGCGCGCACTGGCCTTGCTGTGGGTGGCATTCTTCTTGCAACAAGGCTCGCGGCAGATTTTCTCTGCCACCCTGCCCGCCATACAGCACACATTCGACTTTACGCGTCCGCAGGTTGGGCTGGTGGCAACCGTCTTCGCCTTCGTCTACGGCATTTGCGTGCCCTTCGCCGGCTTGGCGAGCGACCTCTTCCGGCGCAAGTGGATGGTGGTGATAGGTGTAGCCGTCTTCTCGCTAGGTATCTTCGGAGCGGGATTTGCCCAAGGCTTGGCAATCCTGCTGGCTGGCTACAGCATCGTCAATGCGATTGGCCAGACCTTCTACTATCCGGCATCAACCTCGCTCGTCTCGCAACTGCACTCGCAAACCCGGGCGACGGCTTTGGGCATCCTCCAACTTGGCCTCTATGCGGGCATTATCCTTTGTTCGTGGACGAGCGGCTACTTCTCCGACCTGGGACCGGATGGCTGGAAGATGCCGTTCTTTGTGTTTGGCGCACTCGGAGTAATTTGGGCAGCAGTGATGGCAGTTGGCCTCAGAGACACGCCGGCACCGCCCCCTGCCGCCGGCGCCCCGGCAAAAGCCACCCCGCTTGAGGCGCTTCGAGTGATTCTGTCGAACCCGGTCGCACTTTTGATTGCCCTAGCCTTTGGGGCACATGTCTATGTCGATATCGGCTATAAAACCTGGATGCCGGACTTTCTGCTCGGGGCATTTCCAACCTTGGGGCTCACCAAAGCCTCGGCAGCTTTGAATGCCGTGCTCTGGCACTACCTGGGGGCATTTTGCGGTGTGATGGTCGGCGGTCGATGCGCAGATAAACGGGTGATTCATTCCCCTGGCGTGCGGTTGACGGTGTGCTTGACGGGGATGCTATTGGCGGCACCGTTTCTCTTTGTTGGTGCACTGGTCCCGGGGTGGTTGGGGAACTCCATGGGCTTTGCCATCTGCCTTGCGGGGACTGGATTGTTTGGCTTCTTCCGCGGGCTTTTCGACTCGAATGTCTTTGCCTCACTTTTCGATACGGTGCCGCAACGGTATCACGCCTCCGCGACGGGACTTATTCTTTGTGCGGGCTTTGTTGTCGGGTCTGTATCGGGGACGTTGCTGGGGCTCTTTTCGGAGCCGCATATCGCATTGGCGTCCCTGGCGCCAGTCTATGCGCTGGGCGGCGTGGTGCTGATTGGGGCTCGGCGCGTGTACTTGCCCCGTCTGAAGGAGGAACGGTCATGTTGAGGGAAAAGTTTGATTTAACCGGCAGGATTGCACTCGTCACGGGCTCCACGCGCGGCATAGGCAAGGCGATTGGCGATGCGTTCGAGGAGTACGGCGCTCGGGTGATTCGCCACAACACGAAGGTCTGCGACTTATCCGATCCGGTTGCTATCGAGGCGTTCTTCGACGGGCTTGCCGCGGAGGGGAATCTGCCCGACATTCTGGTTTGCAACGCGTCCGTCCAGGAGAAGATTCCGTGGCTTGAGTTCCCGCTTGAGGAGGCGAATCGGGAGGTGCAGGTCAACTTTTTGGCCACTCTGCGGATGTTCCAGCGTTGCTATCCGAAGATGAAAGCGCAGCGGTGGGGGCGGCTGATAACCGTCGGGTCTGTGAACGAGCGCCGGCCGCATCCGGATATGTGCGTCTATGCGGCGACGAAGTCGGCACAGGAGAACCTGGTTCGCGGCATTGGCCGTCAGGTCGCTGCGGACGGGATTACGGTCAACAATCTCTGCCCGGGCGTCTTCTACACAGACCGCAACAAGGAGTGTCTGGCTGACCCCGTTTACGGACCCAAGGTGACAGCAGCCATCCCGATGCACGACTATGCGCAGCCCGAGGATGCGGCAGGCGCGGCGCTTTTGCTGGCTTCGGACGCGGGGCGCTACATTACCGGCGCGACCATCGTGGTGGACGGTGGTCTGTCGCTGCCGGGTTGATTTCTTTGCAACACAAACCTTCAATCACACACTACTATGCCTAGTCTAGCCGATATGCGCGCGAAGGCCAAAGAGGCCGGTCTGATGAAACTCGACAAGCTGATCTCGACGCGTCAGCGCATTCCGAATTGCGAGTTCCCCATTCCGGTCAAGGAGCTTTGCGAGCGGTACGAGAAACTCTACACGGGGTGCATCAACGATGTGATGCGCGAACTTTGCCTGTTGAACCAGAACTTGCCGAGTGACATTATGCCGTTGCGGGACGAGATGGTCGTCTGCGGTGAGGCGTTTTGCGTCAAGTCCGCCCCGAATGTCATGATCGAAGGAGAGATGACCTTCCGCGCCCAGATGCTCGACGAGTTCAAGCCCGACGGCGTGGTCGTCTGGGATACGAGCGAGGACACGGAGGCTTCGCTTTGGGGCGGTGTTATGACGGCTACGGCCATCACGAAAGGTATTCGCGGGGCGGTCATTTCCGGCGGTATCCGCGACACGAAGCAAATCCTTGAGCAGAAGTTCCCGGTTTTCTACAAGTACCGCACTTCGAACGGCTCGCTCGGTCGCTGTATGATTACGCACTACCAGGTTCCCGTGCGTATCGGGAAGGTGACGGTGCGCCCTGGCGACATCATTTTCGGCGACATTGACGGGGTGCTTTGCATTCCGCGCGAGATTGCCTATGATGTGCTGTTGCGGGCGGAGGGAATTGAGCGCAACGAGGTCGACATCTTCAGTTGGGTTCGCCAGGGCGATACCATCAGCGAGATTATCGACAAGGGCGGCTATTTCTGATATTCCTTGCCCCGTCGACCGAATCTCGTGACAATTGCAAGTCCGGAAGGTGTGGCAGTCGGTGGGGCGTGGCTTCCCGCAAACGCTTTTGTCTGTGTCGAGGCCGACGCCCATTTGATGGGTAGCCGTCGCTGAATTGGAAGGCCAGGGGGTGGTCTGATTCGTATGTTTGAGCGCACCTTGTGTTCCCTGTTTTGCCCCCGGTTGATACGCATCGACGGAGGCGTTTCGTTGCTATCAGTCGGGGCTGTTGATAGTTAGGAGTGAGGCGCGCACAAGCGTAGGAATGGAGCGTAGAGGTATGAATGAATCGTTGAATGTGAAGCCGGCGGGAAGTTGCCGTTGGGACGCGGCGTCGCTGGGCGAAATTATGCTCCGGCTTGATCCGGGCGATGGGCGCATCCACACGGCGCGTGACTTCAAGGTCTGGGAAGGGGGCGGCGAGTACAATGTCGTGCGCGGTCTGAGGCGTTGCTTCGGTCTTGCGACGACCGCCGTCACCGCTTTTGCCGACAATCCCGTCGGACGGCTCGTGGAGGACTTCATGCTGCAAGGCGGCGTAGATGTCAGCCACGTGAAATGGGTGCCGTATGACGGTATTGGTCGGACTGTCCGCAATGGGCTCAACTTCGTCGAGCGCGGATTCGGCTGTCGAGGGGCGCGTTCCTGTGCCGATCGGGGGCTGACCGCGGTTTCCCAGCTCAAGCCGGGAGAGATAGACTGGGACGAACTCTTTGGCAAAGAGGGCGTGCGCTGGTTCCATACGGGCGGCATCTTCGCCGCGCTCTCCGAGACGACTGCAGAGGTTGCAATCGAGGCGCTCAAGGCGGCGAAAAAGTACGGAACTGTGACCTCCTACGACCTCAATTACCGCGCCTCTTTGTGGAAGTCTATCGGTGGTCAGGCAAAGGCCCAGGAGGTCAACCGTGAGATTGCCAAATATGTCGATGTGATGATTGGAAACGAAGAGGACTTCACCGCTGCGCTGGGTATCGCCGTGGAGGGCGTGGACGCGAACTTGACGAGCCTTCCAATCGAGGGCTACCGCAAGATGATTGCCAAGGCCGTCACCATTTACCCCAACTTCAAAGCCGTCGCGACAACCCTTCGCAGCGTCCGTTCCGCGACCGTCAACGACTGGTCGGCAATCTGCTGGTACCAGGGCATCCTGCACGAGTCCGTCCGCCGTCCCGGGCTCGAAGTCTACGATCGAGTAGGCGGGGGCGACTCCTTTGCTTCGGGGCTGATTTACGGTTTGATGACCTTCGATGACGCCGCCAAAGCCGTTGATTACGGAGCCGCCCACGGCGCTCTGGCGATGACCACCCCGGGCGACACCTCAATGGCGACAAAGGCAGATGTCGAGAAACTGGTCAGGGGCGCCTCCGCCCGCGTCGACCGTTAGCCAACCGCTGTTTGCAACCCACCCTATACGCAAATTTATGGATATGATTCGGACGCTGAGCCGCGCGGGAATCATCCCCGTGATAGTAATCGAAGACCTCGCCAAAGCCGTACCCCTCGCTCAGGCGCTCGTGAAGGGAGGTCTCCCCGTTCTGGAAGTCACCTTCCGTACCTCCTGCGCGGCAGAGGCCATCGCGAAAATCAAGGCCGAAGTCCCCGGCGCCGTATTGATTGCCGGCACGGTGCTCACGCAAGAGCAGTTGAAAGCAGCAGCCTCCGCAGGCGCAGAAGCCTGCGTCGCACCGGGATTCAATCCGGCGATTGTCGCCGCGGCTAAGGAGATGGAAATGCCCTTCTGCCCAGGCGTCGCCACCGCAAGTGAACTGAGCCAGGCCCTCGCGCTGGGGTGCAACTTCGTCAAATTCTTTCCCGCGGAATCGGCCGGAGGCGTCAAGTACATCAAGGACTTGCTGGGAGCCTTCCGCTGGACGGGGGTGAAGTTTATGCCCACCGGCGGGGTGAAATTGTCGAATGTTTCAGACTACCTGGCGGTGCCGGAGATTGCCTGCTGCGGGGGAACTTGGATTGCCCCAAAGGATGCCATCGCGGCGAACGATTGGGAGACCATCGAACGCCTGGCCAGCGAGGCCTCGTGTCTAGTCAAGCGGATGAGAAATGCCTAGGATAAGGTAGTTGGGGTAGTCAGGCGCTCCGCTTGGGAAAGGGTAGAAAATGATGTCCGTACTGGCCACCTTGGTCGCCATTGGCTGCTATACCGACGCCGCCCATCCAAAGGGGCTCCACCTGGTTCTGGTGGACGAGACCAGCAGCGAAATGAGCCTAGCGGACTCTCTCCCAGCCGAGAATCCCCTCTACCTCGCCAAGTCCGGCACTATCCTCTATGCCAACTGGCGGGACGGCCTCAAATCCTTCCGCCTTGCCGATGGAAAACTTGAGCCCATAGACTTCGTTTCGCTCGAGGGATCGGCTATGTGTTATGTCGCGGCGATGCCCGATGGACAGCGCGTGACTTGGGCGGCGTATCTCAATGGATTGGCTGGAATGGTTGCGGTCAAGGATGGTGTTTTCGGTCAAGTGACGACCCATCGACATTGCGGCAAAGGCCCGAATTTGCCGCGTCAGGATGCTGCCCACCCCCACAGTGCCGTGCCGGCTCCAGATGGCAGGAGTTTTGCCGTTTGCGACCTTGGTCTCGATGCAATCGTCACCTATCCGCAAGGGCGGCGCGTGGCAACGACGCCTGCCGGCGCAGGGCCACGACACATACTCTTTCATCCGAATGGGTGCCTCGCCCTCGTAGTCTTCGAACTGGGCAATCACCTTGCGACTTATGAGTGGTCGGACGAGAAGGGGTTGGGGCGGCAGTTGGATATTCAGCGGACGCTTCCTGACGGCCCTACTGGTCGCCCCGTTGATACGGCTGCGGCCGTGCGGCTGTCACCGGATGGACGCCGCGCAATCGTATCGAACCGTGGCGAAGATTCGCTTGTCGCATTTGATTTGAATGCAGAGACCGGGCGCCTTGCTTTTGCCGCCCGGACCCATTTGGCTGGCTCGTGGCCGCGCGATTTCATCTTTCTTTCGGACACGCTGGTACTGGTGACGATGGAGCGTTCGGGGGAACTGCATACCCTTCGGTATAACCCTGAAACCGGGGCTTTTATACCGCTCAAGACGCTCGGCGGATTGCACCGACCGGTCTGCGCGTGTGCCTTGTAAATGGGTGTAGTGGTGGTCTCGAATCCGCCTGACGGGTTGCCGCTTTGCTACCCGAGGGGTAGTTCTTCCATCCCTATTTGCTTGAGGTAGTCGTAGGTTGGCTTGTAGAACTCTTCGAGGCGTGTGGCGTCCTCCCAATAGCCCTCTGGGTTTTTATTCTTGTTCCCCTCTGGGATGCAGATGACGAGCCCTTGTCGAGCCCTCGTGAGGAGCACGCGGTAGGCATTGAGCATATACTTTCGGTTCTCTGGTTTGTTCTCGGGCATCCATTTGGTTTGACCGTTGAACTTGTAATAGTCCCAGGTGTTTTGGCTGGTAGCCCGCATGTCTGCGTCCCACAACACGCAAACGAAGTCCAGTTCAAGCCCCTGGACTTGAATCTCCGTAGCGGCTTCTTCGAGATAGTTTGAGGAACGGACGTCGTTCTTGTCTTCGAGGAACCAGTGAATGGCGTTTTGATCGCCCGGGGCGAGTATGTGCACGGCGTGGGGTTTGAAGCGCGCGGCCACTTTCGACACGAGGATACCGGTCTGGGATGTGCCGCGTGCGTTTTGGTGCAGCCAGTTGCGTGCGGCGGCGATGTTGCGCGTCACATAGACGGGGTAGCCGTTGCTTATGACTTCGCGATAGAGGTTGGCGGCTTTGGGCTCGAAGTTGAGCAGGGCGTGGACGAAGTCGGAGAGGCGTTCGGCCCGGAAGGAACGCTGGTTGACGGCCAGGTGCAATTGGTCTGAGTAGGTGACATGGCGGCTGTGCTTGAGGAGTTCGGCGACTTTCCCTTCGGCGTATTCTTTGGCGGTCAATTGGCTGGAGATGTAAATGTGCCAATCCGGGTAGTAGGTGTTGACGGCATTGATCCATTCGCCGATGCCGGCCTCGCCGGTATTGATTTCTTGCCCGCCTCCAACCAGGCAGACGATGACAGCCCAATCTTGATGGTGGTCCAGGCTCCAGATTAGAAAGGCGGCTTCGCTGACCGGGAAGTTGGACACTTTGAGCTTATTGCCGTAGGTGCCGCCTCTTCGGAGGTAGTCGGCGAGGCGTTTATGGGTCCAGGCGCGCTGAGCTTCGTCGAAGATTGCCACATGCTCCCATTCGCCATATCCGGCTTCGCCTTGTTGAACGGCCTTGTTTGGGTCGATGCGCAACTGGCCGTTGACAACGGGGTTCTCGATCTTGGCGAGCATATTATCCCGGTAGCGGTGAATCATCTGAAGGAATTCGTTCACTTCGCGCCGGGCATCTGAAATGTTCTTCTTGCTGCCCTTGGCGTCGCACTTCTGTTTGTTGTCGCGGGCGAGCGCCTCGGTCAGAACAGCGACCAAGGGGCCGTTTCCGGAGAGGTAGACCGCGCCGTCTTCCTTCGATTGCTTGCCGCCCCGGTAGCTTTGCTTGACAGCGATGTCCAGGCCGACCAGGGTTTTGCCAGCGCCCGGCACACCGGTGACAAAGCAAATACTCTTATGGTTCCGTTCCTTACTAGCAGTGATGACATCAAGTACATACCGAATGGTTGCATCGGTAGACACCTTATCGGCCTCATGCTTGGTAATGTCTTCGACCGAGTGGTGCTCATAAAGGGTCTTGGCGGCTTCGATGATAGTAGGAGTCGGAAGATAAGGGCTGATCAACCACTTGTTGCCCCACTGCTTCGGATTCACCTCGCATGCGAACTGCTTGACCACCCGTCTCAGGAGGTTGGGCAAGCCATCGGCATTGACAATCAGCGGATTGAGAATCTGGTCGTGATAGGCCGACGCCTCCAGGCGGCAATTCGTCTTTCCGCAACGGCTGGGAATCAAAATCGGCGCAATTGGGCGGTCAAGACTGTAGCGGTGAAAGTTCTTGAGATCGAGCGCATAGTCCAGCACTTGCTCGACATCGGACTGCAAAGCATTTGACTGCCCGACCTTGAACTCCAGGCAGAAGATAATGCCCTTCAGCAACAACACCACATCGATACGCTTCCCTAGACGAGGAATATCGTATTCGAAGAAAATCGAAGCCTCCTCCTGCGACCACTCCTTGAGCGCCCGCTGCAGAATTTGAACCTCCCCCTCCCAGGCGCTGATGGATGTCGTCTGCGCATTCCCGTGGAACGCCGCCACAATCTTTCCTAGTATGGACTCCGGGGCGGACTGAAGAAACCCGCTCAGAGAGTCCTGGTACATGCATCTCGACATGCCAACAACTCCCAACCGTGCAATGAGGGCTCCCTTG
>JBJFGP010000152.1:0-2731 GCA_051892815.1 Kiritimatiellia bacterium
CCCTTCAACTCGGCCTCAGTCCCGAAGACCAGAATCACCGGACCGTCCGCCGTCAAACGCACGATATACGACCCGTCCGACCCACGCTCCAGCCACTCGCGCGTCGCCGCGTCGGCAAAGTTGCGGATACGCACGCACGCCGTATTCGCCTCCTTGCAGAGCCCCTTCGGAAAAAACCGCAGCGCCCCCTGATGGCTATGGCTCAGCAGGATATACGCGTCCATTCCGTTGCGCTTCGCGCTGTAGACCTCCACATTGGCGAGTTCCTCGTCCCCGTCGATTGGCTTGACGCTGCAGAACGGCTTCTCGCCATGGTCCTTCCCCGCCACGGCGGCGACAAACGCCCCAATCGATTCGCCCGGCATCTTCGCGCCGATGAAGTACATCTTGCCCTTGCCCAGCGACGCGGCGAAGATCGCATCCTTGCCGGCAATCTGCACCATGGGCACCCACTCGGGCGAGGCGCTGACGCTTTCGCAGTAGGCCGATGCCATCATCTGCCAGCCACCGAAGGCGAACTTCTCGCTCTCGCTGGTCACCTTCTTGTCCGAGGGGACAATGCCCGGGAATTGGCGCTTGGGTTTACGGGCGTACTCGTCGTGCTCCATCGCGTGGCCGTACATCACCAGGGAACCTCCGTTGCGGACGAAGCGTTCGAGCAGGGCGGGGGTCTTGTCGTAGACCGAGTCGGTTCCGGCGAGCACGAGCACGCGGTAGCGGTCTAGCTTGCGCTCCAGGTCGTCTTCGCAGACCACATCCATCGGCAGGTGGGTGAAGAGGATGCCGCCGACCGCGGCGTCGAAGAATTTGTAGTTGCCGAAGCCCGCGGCGTAGGCGAGGCGTTCGGTTGGGGCGGAGAACAGCACGCCGATCTTGGCGGGGACGCCGCGGTTGCGGGGGGTGAAGAACTCTTCGACGTCGAGGGTGTCGCGCTTGGCCATGCGCACGCCGACGAGCTGGTCGGTGGGGACTTTGTAGGGGTTCATGAAGTTGTAGGCGCTCATGCGCTTGGCGGCGTTGATGCTGGCTTTGACGTCTGGCTCCCACTTTTCGCGGCCGGTCAAGGGGTTTTTGACCTTCCGGGAGCACATGAAGTCGCCGGGGCGGCGGCTCCACTTGAACATGTAGGAGACGTTCAGTCCGCGCATGTACTGCTGGATGAAGGTGGATCGGATGGAGTTGGAGGTGGTGCCGACGTACATTTCGCTGTCGACGATTGGCTTGCCGTCGGCGAGGCCTCTGAGGATGGCGCATTCGGTGACGCCGCGGGCGCCGGTGTGGGCGCAGATGACGCTCAGGGGTTTGTTGGCTTTCCAGAGGTCGATGCCGCGGGTTCTGATGGTGCAGGGCTGGAAACAGAAGCGCGCCTCTGGGTTTTTGTCGGCCTGGCGGATGGCTTCGACGCCGCCTGCCATGACTTCGGCGAAGTTGTCTTCTATGAACTTGAGGTATTCGACGTTGTAGGCGGTGGTGTCTTTAATCAAGTCGAGTTTGCCCTCCTTTTTCATCCGCTGGCGGAAGTAGCGGAGGGTCATCTCGTTCTCTTCCCAATAGGCGGGCTCGTTCATCAACTCGTAGCACCAGGGCTGGACGCCGTATTTGAGGACGGACTTGGCTCCTTCGCGCCACATGGTGTACCAGATTTCGCGGCCGTCTGGGTGCACGAGGCTGTAGGGGACCCAGTGGCGATGGCCGTGTGTCCAGGCTTCGAGGGGGATGGGGTTGGTGCTGTTGGGCTTGTGGAGGACGGCGCGGAAGTGTTTCTCTTTGCGCTCGGGCATCTGGTAGGGCCACATGGTGTCGCCGGGGAACATGGAGCCGTGCCACCATTCAGAGGCGGTGTAGTCGACGTAGATGCCCAGTCCGCTCTTGAGGAAGCGTTCCATCTGCTTGGGGTTCTGGCGGCGTCCGCCGAAACCGTCGCGGTAGAGTTTCATCCATTCGAGTGTGGCGTAGGAGCCGAGGGCGTCGAAGCCGAGGCGCTGGGCGGCTTCGTAGTCGGGCATCTGTTCGTAGAGCCACTTGAGGTCGTCGGGGTAGCCGACGGTGTGGGCTTCGGTCTCGAGTTCGGTCATCTCGTAGAAGATGGTCGCGGGCAGGTAGCGGGGCTTGCCGTTGACGAGGATGTCGCCGTCCTTGCTGAAGGTGATCTTCGCGTCCTTGGGCATCAACTCGTTCGCGCCGAGTTTGGCGAAGGGGATGAAGGGGTCTTTGTCGACGACGAACTCGCTGTCGAGTCCGGCGCCGCAGGCGCTCCACGCCAGGGTCGAGACGGTCGCCAGCGTGAGAAGGATTGGTTTCATCTTGTCGTTGTTCCTCATAGGCGCGATTGGGATCCTGTCGTAGGAACCAATCGCGTGTTGGTGTGCGTTGGAAAGGGTTCGTCAGTAAACCAGGAATGAGATTCCTTTGTGCTTACGAGTCGCGGTCAAAGCATAGCCCGATTCGGTCGAGAGCACTTGAAGGCGGTAGTCCGCCGGCTGCTTTTCGAAAGTCCCCGAGATCGGCGCCGTGCTGGTCAAAATCGTCACCACCGTCCCCGCCTCGACGGGCGCCTGCTCGCGGATTACCAGTTCGCCCCCCAGTTCGACCCCCTCGGCAAAGTTGACGCACTCCAGGCGCGTAGCCGCCATCGACTTGACAATCTGGATGCGCAGCTGCGAGCCGCCCCCGAAAACCATCCGCTTCGACCCGCCGCCCGAATGCCCCGCAACGGTCATCGCCCCCCCCC
>JBJFGP010000153.1:0-12965 GCA_051892815.1 Kiritimatiellia bacterium
GCTGCCCTTCAAGGACAAACACCTCAAGCGGTTGGGGATGTACAACGACGGCTATTTGGGGACTTTCTGGGACTACGGGACTTGGTCCGGAGACTTCACCAGAGAACGCGGCGTCCAACTCCTCTCCATCGCCGGAAACGACAAGCCCTATGGAGGCGAACTGGCCTACGTCACCCCCGACTGGCTCAAGCGCAACTACAAACTCTTCGAGCCCAAAGAGTGGAACCTCGTGCAGGAATGGTACCGCACCCACCTGAGCTTCTTGCGCAACCTCGGAGAGCCCGGACATACCATCGCCACCCTCCTCTCCAAGCAACTCGTCTTCGACCCCGACACCTATAAATTCGATGGCATGCCGCGCCTCGACGAGTACCGCGGAACCACACTCTCCAAGTTCGTCTACGACCACATGGGCTACCGCTTCGTTGTCCGAGACGCCGTCCTTTCCAACACGCTCAGGACTAAGGGGAATAGCTTGAGGCTAACCGTTGAAAACACTGGATTCGGACGCCTCCTCTTGCCCCACCGAGCCGAACTCCTGTTCACCTCCGCAGACCAGACCAAGGCACTCCCCGTCGACCTTGATTTGTCCCTCGACGGCGCCCAGACGCGTACCGCCGAACTCCGCTTCGACGCACCCGTCGAACCCGGAGAATACAACCTCGCCCTCCGAATCTGGTGCCCCGTCAAGGGCGAACAAGAGAGCCGTTTGCGCCCCGTCCGCCTCGCGAACAAGGGCATGTGGAACAAGAAACTCAAGGCCAATGATTTGGGGAAGGTGGTGCTCCAGTGACCAATCTCCTGCTCGCCGCGCAGATACTCGTCGGAGTCACCGGTTACGGCAACAGCCCCGAGAGGTACGAACTCCAGACCAACGACCAGTGCAACCTTTGGGTCCAATGGGAGCACTCCGGCAACCTCCTTCCCAAGAACCTCGGACAGGAGTGGTTTGACTGGGCCAAGAGCAATCGCGTCCACGTCATGACCATCTACGGCGGCAACAATCCCGCCGTAATCAAGCAACTCAGGGAGGCCTGGGGCGACCTCTACCTGGGCAACAACATTGGCGAGTACGCGGGCTTTCTCTACCAGGACGAGCGAAGTTATCTCAGGGGCTGGCCGAAGCTCCAGAATCTCAAAGAGGCGAGGGATTGGTTGACCGGAACGATGCTCCATTGGCCCAAGGAAGGCCAGCTCAAGTTGCCTCCCGAAGGCCGTCAGCCGTTCATTCTCTCGACCTCCGGTTCGCCCTTGGCAGCGTACGAATTGCAGGGCGGAATCGACATCATCTGCAACGAGATGTACGCGGTCGGATGCGGCAATCTGGCCTATGCGACGGCTGAAGCGAGGGGGGCTTCGAGGCGGTTGCAGCAGCACCCGTACTGGAGCGCGTGGCTGGCCCACGAGTGGCAGACTTGCTGGCCGAGGGTTCCCTACGGGGTGCCGCAGAAGTTTGATTCCCTTGAGGTCGGTCTCAAGGAGATGTGGCTGATGGGGACTTCCATGATGGTGCTTGAGTCGGGCTCGCAGGGGACCCAGGCGCATCAGTATACGCCGCCGGACGGGGCTATGGAGAAGTTCTCCTCTGAGCGGCAGAAATACGATGGAGAGGCGCCTAAGGCGTACCGCCGGACGATGGGCGAGTTCTACCGTTGGACGAAGGCGCATCCGAGGGCAAAGGGTGAGGTCGAGACGCCGGCGGCGCTGCTTTTGGGGAACTGCGATGGGTATGTTGGAATGACTTGGGATACGTTCGCGATTTTCGGTCAGCACCACCTAGCGAAGACGAATGCGAATTGGCGTTGCGGGGCTCCGGAGTTTACTTGGGAGGCAGTGATGGAGACCTTTTTCCCGCGTCCGGTGGATGCGCTCAAGCCGTTCGCAAATGGTTGGCTTGGGGGGACGCCTCATGGGCAGTTGGATGTGGTGACGGTTGACGAGAAGCTCTCGGCGGACAAGCTCGGGCGCTACCGTGTGGTGGCTTTCGGAGGGTGGAACAGCATGACGCCGACGGTTGCGAAGACGCTTCGGGATTATGTCCAGAGGGGGGGCACGGTGGTGCTGGCGACGCCCCATCTGTCGTCTCGTTTGGACCGTGAGTTTACGCACTATACGACGAATGATTTGGTCTGCACGGTGCCTGGGGTGGAGGTGACGGGGAACTTTCTGGCGGAGGATATTCTGATGGTGAAGCCGTCCGCCCCTGCCTTTTTGCGCGAGGCCTATCCTGCCCACATTTCGGCGAAGATGCGCCTTGCTAAGGTCTCGCTTGCGCCCGATGTGGAGGTTTTGGCGACGATGGGGAAGGCGCCCTATCTGGTGCGAGTCCGGCACGGGAAGGGGAGTTTCTATCTGGTGCTGGCGTGGGACTATCCGGCGGCGCGGAGGGAGTTCGAGGACTACCCGTCCTACCGCAATCTCCGGCTCGATTTCTGGAAGACGCTGCTGGTCGGGCTCGTTCGCCAAGTCCAGCCCTACTCGGTCGAAGGCGAGGGCGCGCCCTACATCAACTGGGCGGTCTGGCCCGACCGCGTCTACCTGCTCAACACGGACTGCGTCTCTCCCCGCACCATCCGCTTCGCCGGGCGGGAACTCCGCTTCGAGCCGAAGGAACTCAAGGAGATTCCGCGCTAGCGGTGCTTGCCCTTTCCATCCTCAAAAGGTTGCAATCCTCCCCCGCGGCGGGTTGCAACCTTTCTGTTCCGGGGGTAGGCACCTCTGCGCTCGACAGGTTGCCGAGAATCCCTCCCGGAGGTTGATACCGACCTCCATCATTCCGGCGGCAAAAGTTGCAACCCCGGTTTAAGACGGTGTATGCTTGCAATCCCCGCCGCTTTCCTCTATACTTGAAGCCGTTCCCAATCAAGGAAAACGCTATGGCAAAGACCCCGAAACCCACCCTCGTCCGCTTTACCGACACCTCCTTGCGCGACGCGCATCAGTCCCTTTGGGCCACCCGGATGCGCACCGACGACATCCTCAAGATAGCCGAGACCGTCGACAAGGCCGGCTACTACTCCCTCGAATGCTGGGGCGGAGCCACCTTCGATGTCTGCCTGCGATTCCTCCGAGAGAACCCCTGGGAACGCCTCCGCGCCATCAAAGCCGTCTGCAAGACGCCCCTCCAGATGCTCCTGCGCGGACAGAACATCCTCGGCTACCGCCACTACGCCGACGACGCCGTCGAACGCTTCATCGCCCTGGCCTGCGAAAACGGCATCGACATCTTCCGCGTCTTCGATGCCCTCAACGATGTGCGCAACCTCGAAACCGCCATGAAGGCCGTCAAGAAATACGGCGGCCACGCCCAAGGCACCATCTCCTACACCGTCAGCCCCGTCCACACCGTCGAGACCTATGTCCGCCTCGCTTCAGACCTCAAAGACCTCGGCGCAGACTCCCTCTGCATCAAGGATATGGCCGGCATCCTCGCCCCCGCCGCCGCCCAACGCCTCGTTCAAGCCCTCGTCCCCGTCGGCCTCCCCATCCAAATCCACTCCCACATGACCTCCGGCATGGCCCCCGCCACCTACCTTGCCGCCGTCCAGGCCGGCGCAGGGGCAATCGACTGCGCCTGCGGTACCCTCTCCGGAATCTCCTCCCAGCCCGCCACCGAGACCATGGCCGCCATCCTCGCCGACGCCGGCTACGACACCGGGCTAGACATGCAGGCCGTACGGCAGGAGAACGCCTACTTCCGCCAACTCAAGCCCAGCCGTGCCCCCAAAAGCAGCGCCGCAGTCGAAGTTGTCGATGTCGGAGTCCTCACCCACCACATCCCAGGCGGTATGATTTCCAACCTCCGCTCCCAGCTGGCCCAGCAAGACGCCCTCGACCGCCTTCCCGAGGTCATGGAAGAACTCCCCAAAGCCCGCAGAGACCTCGGTTATCCCCCGCTCGTGACCCCCACCAGCCAAATCGTCGGCGTGCAATCCGTCCTCAATGTGCTCACCGGAAAACGCTTTGAACAGGTGACAAAAGAGGTCACCAACTACGTCAAAGGCCTCTACGGTCGCCCGCCCGCTCCCATCGAGCCCAAACTCGTCAAAAAGATTCTCGGCAAAGAGAAACCCATCGACTGCCGCCCCGCAGACCTCCTTGAACCCGAACTCCCCAAGGCAGCCAAGGAACTCGACCCAAAACTCATTCAAAAGGAAGAGGACATACTTTCTTATTGCCTTTTCCCCGCCGTTGCGCTAGACTACTTCAAGTGGCGCGCACTGCCTCCGGACGCCCGCGCTCCCATCCCAGCAGACCTTGAGATGGAAGCCCCGAAAGAGGCCAAGTCGCCCGCGCAAGTGGAGCCCGAACTTGCCCGACTCGCCGCCATTGGAAAGACAGCCGCCCAACTGATTCGTCAGGTGGTCGGGAATGCCGACCTGGGCGCTATCCCAGAGGTTTCCCAGCCAACACCCGAACCGGTTCAAGCCGAGAAACCAGCCGCAACTGAGCCACAAGGCGAGACGATTGATTCGCCCCTGAACGGCACATTCTTCCGTGCGGATGCCCCCGGAAAGCCCAATATCGCAGACGAAGGGAAAGCCCTCTCTTCGGGTGATTCCATCTGCGTCATCGAGGCCATGAAACTCTTCAATCCGGTCAAGGTCTCGAAAGCCTGCCGGCTTGTCAAGTTCCTGGTTCAGCCCGGCGATCATGTCTCCAAAGGACAGCCGATCGCAGTTGTCGAATAGTCCCGGAGATGTCCGGCAAGAGGCACAATCCACGCATTCCCGTCGCCATCCAAGGTGGCATCCGGGCCCAGCAGTTGCGGGGTACCCAGGCCCGCAGTTGGTGGTTCAGACGGTGGATTGACTCTGTCGAAGAATTCGGCATGGGGGCGCGTACGGGGCGGGGCAAAAACTACTCCATACAGGGGCAGGTAGGTGACCTTCAACAGACCACGGGGAAGGTCACGGCCCGGGTTCAGGGGGCGGAATCTACTCCCTACGAGGTTTCCATCGTGGCGCCCCGTCTCCTGCCGCGCCAAAGGGATGAGTTCTTGTCGTTTTTTAGGGAGCATCCAATATATCTTGCGCGTCTGTTGGTACAAGACATGCCGAAGGAAGTTGAGGCGGCATTCTTGGCTGCGACTGGGCGTTCGCTTTTCCCTGGGGTGCGTCGGAAGGAGGGCGATTGGGCGACAGAGTCGTGGGCGATGCGTTATCACAAGGAGCCTCGTACCATTTTCGAGTTGCACTGCAATTGCAGGGATTGGGCGCGGCCGTGCAAGCATTTGGCGGCGATCTTTTTCTTGGTTGGTGAGTTGATTGCGAATGACCCGTTTTGCCTGCTGGTGTTGCAAGGTTTTACCTGGGAGGATTTCGACCTTGCGCCGCCGCCGGAGGTTATGCCGGGCTTTGATGGGTTGCTCTCGGCCGATGGGGGGCGGGCACCTCTTTCCGACGAAGTGACTGCCGAGATGGGGTCGTGGTGGGGCAATCGTCTGGCGCGTTTGACTGACAATGGTCCGCGTCCGGTGCAGAGTGGGAGTGCGATGCCTTTGATGGAACGGATTGCCGCGCCTCCTTTGTGGCGGGGGAACGAGAAGTTTCTTGAGGTGATGGGCAAGGTCTACGCGGCGGCGAGATTGAAGGCAACGCCGCTCTACGATGGCACGCCGGTCTCCTTCTATCCGTCTCAAGTGGTTCCTGGCGCCCGCACATCAACCAATCCACGCCCGCCGAAGAGGCTCAGTGTGATGGTCTATTAGGCGGTTTGACGCGCCCTGGTCGATGCCTTTCTTACGCTCCGTTTCTTCAACCCGACTGGTTGCTCTTGGTACCTTTCGGCAAGCCTGTTGACCGGTTCCTCTCGATGTCTTTGCTTGGGACGAATCGTTTTGCGCGAAGTGCCCGATTGAATCGGTGGTGTTGATTCCCTGGGAGGCAAATCGTTGTAGCGGCACGCGGCGTTTGAAGGGCTTTTCTTCGGCGAAAGGTTTTTAGGAGTTGCCCTGGCAGGTTGATACCAAGCCCCCCGTTGCTACGCACGATTGGCTCCGAAAGGTTCCTATTCGCAGGAGCAATTCCAAGGTGGAATTGGCGGTGCGCCTTGGTAGGAATGGAGTAGGCGGATGCGCTCCAAGGCGCCCGATTGACAGCGTGATTGCCTGTTGGAGTCACCTTTCCGGCGCAGTTTTTCAGGGCAAGCCGTCGGGGCCTTGGGCTAGGCGATGAGGTGTTGCTGGATTTGCTCGATCGAGAGTGGGGCGAACTCTTTGTCGCAGGCACCTTGCGGCGTTTGCAGGTGGACCAGAATGGTCTTGCGGCCGCGGTGATCGCCGTATCCCGCGCAGATTCCGCCGAGCAGGTTCAGGTCGGGCAGGCTCTTGAGACCGCCCGGCACATAAGCGGTCGGACCGGGGACATTGACCGTCCAGAGCAGCGTGTCGGAAGGCTTTGCCGCCGTCTTCAGCGACTGGTTGTCCATACGGTTCCGACCGACAATCGCCTTGGTGCCGTCGGGCAGACGGAAGTGGCGTCCGACCTTGAGCAACCGGATGTGGTCCAAATCAACCAACCCATCGTGCGCCTTGAGGTCGGAGAGTTTGCGGCAATAGCCCTTTTCGGTGAGCAGGCAACCGCCCGCCGGCGCCGGATACTCGGTAATCCCCAACTCCGCCGCAAGGGCCATCTGGGGCTTGCGCGTGCGCCCGTGGAAGTCGTAGAGCTGCTCGCGGTCGATGAGCCCCTCTTGCTCCGGAATGGTCGGTTCGAGGAGTTTGGCGCAGAGCGGACGGAGTAGACGCCCCTCAAGCCCGGAATCGTGCGCAACAGTCGCCAAGGAGCGCGGCGTCTGGGACATAGGCCGCTGGTTGACGACCTCCCCCGTCGAGACGAAATCCAACCCGTCGGCGCGCATCAATTCCCCCGCCCGGCGTATCATCCGCGCGTGACAATCAATGCAGGGATTCATCCCGCCGCCGAAGCCGTGTGGAGGATTGGCAACCAACTCAAGAATGTCCTGGGTAAAGTCCACCTCCTTCAATTCAAGCCCGAGATGCCGGGCCGCGCGTCTGGCGGAAGCCCCGTCGAAGAAGGGCGAGATGAAGACAAGCGGGCGCACATCGCACCCCTGGCGGCGAAGCACCGCCACGGCAAGCATACTGTCGAGCCCGCCGGAGAAAAGAGAGTAGCCTCTGGCTTTGTTCATAGTCAGACTTTCTTGATGATGGTACGCAGGATGCTCCCCTCGTCAACCGCACCATGGAGAATCAACCAGCAGACTGTCCCGACGCAAATCCCGGCTAGGAGCACGCCCAGGGCATTGGCAATGCAGAACTTGCGCGGGCGCATACCCAGCAGGTAGGCTCCTACGGCTCCGCTCCAGGCGCCGGTACCAGGCAACGGAACTCCGATAAAGAGCGCCAGCCCGAGTTCCCCATACTTCTCCACATAGGGTCGGAGCTTATCTTGACGGGCCGTCAAGCGGGGCCAAACGGACCGGTCGAACCATTTCCACCGGCGCAATAGGTTCGTTGCCGGGGCGAGCAATCCATAGACCGCCATACCCAACATGATGTTCGCCACCAGGCAGACAACCAGCACACCCGCGAAGCCCAGACGTTCGATGCAGGGGGAGAAGATTCCGAATGGGATAGAGGCGCGCAGTTCGAGACCCGGTATGCAGGTCAGTACGCTCAGAAGGACGATGCTCTGGAGAATGGATTTCATGCGGCGAAGGGAGGGAACTTTCCGTTATGGTTTGTGTCGCAAGAGGAGATAGTTTACAATAGTTGGCAGGAAACGGCAATAAGATTTGACACGACCTCAAGAGTTTGATATAGTACACCCCGTTCACGACACAACGGGGGATTAGCTCAGTTGGTTAGAGCACTTGCTTGACATGCAAGGGGTCGGTGGTTCGAGTCCACTATCTCCCACCAGTTGTCGCCGCAGTGAAGAACGCCTCGCAATTTTGCGGGGCGTTTTTGTTTTACCGGCGGGTGTGGTTGATTTGCTGGAATGGGGGTGTGTCTAGTTTGTACAAGGTAAATAAGGGCTGGTTGGATGGGGAGAATAGCGTGGCGCCGGATGAGACTGGTGGTGGGCGCAAGGGAATGGTCGGGGCGGAAACGGGGCGGATTGTAGCAAGGCAGGTGTTGGAGCGTAAGGTATGAACCTGTTGGAGGGAAAGGTTGCAACCAAGGGATTGGATTGTTGTATATTATTCTCCATATTAGGTTGCAACCTTTCCTGTTGAATACCGTTATAATCAATATTAGTGGCAATTTTGTCATTTTTCAGGCTCTTTGAACTCTTGTATTGATTCGGCAATCTGGTTTTGATAGAATGTGCGCCGTTCCGCAAAACCGGAGTGGTTCCGGTGGGCGGATGCGGAAGGAGCGGATAGGCGGATGTGTGGAATTGTCGGATTTTCGGGACGGAATGTGGCGGCTTGCGGACCGCTTCTGAATGGTTTGAGGCGGTTGGAGTATCGCGGGTATGATTCGGCTGGAATGGCGTTGCTAGGTGCCTCAGGTCTGAAGGTGTACAAGCGTGTGGGGCGGGTTTCGGAGTTGGAACGGTTGGTTGGCGAGGAGTTGCCGGCTTCGGACAGGGTGGGCTTTTCGCTGGGGATTGCGCACACAAGGTGGGCGACGCATGGCGCGGCGACGGAGGTGAATGCGCATCCGCACGTGGCGGATGGGGGGCGGTTGGCGGTAGTGCACAATGGGATTGTGGAGAATTATGCGTCGCTGCGGGAGCGTTTGGAGGGAAAGGGGGTTCGCTTTGTCTCGCAGACGGATACGGAGGCGCTGGGGCATTTGATTGCCTTGTTCGATGAGGGAAACCTGCTTGATGCGGTGACGCGGGCGTTGCGGCTGGTAGTCGGAACCTATGGTTTGGCGGTTATTTCGGCCCGACATCCTGGCGAGATGATTGTGGCCAGAAAGGGTTCGCCGCTGGCGATTGGTACGGGCGAATCGGGAACGGTGGTGGCCAGCGATGTCGCCGCGATTGTGCCTTATACGCGGCAGGTGGTCTATTTGCAGGACGGCGATGTAGCCAGAGTGACGGCGGATGGGGCGGAAATCTTTACGCTAGAGAGTTTGCCGGTCGCGAGGCGGGCAGAGCGCATCGAGTGGGCGGCGGAGGCAACTTCCTTGGGGGGCTTCGGACACTATATGCTCAAGGAGATTTTCGAGCAGCCAGACACCATCCGAAATGCCATTCGCGGACGACTGGACAAGACGGAGGGTACGGCTATTCTTGCGGGACTTGGGCTCTCGCTAAGGGATTTGGCTTCGATTCGGCGGGCGGTAATCATCGGGTGCGGCACTTCGCTTCATGCCGGGATGGTGGGTAAGTACCTCTTTGAACGGTTGGCGGATTTGCCGACGAGTGCGGAGCAGGCAGCGGAATTCCGCTATTGCAACCCGATAATCGGTCCCGAAGCTTGGGCGATTGCGCTGTCGCAGTCGGGCGAGACTGCGGACACTTTGGCGGCGACAAGGGAGTCGATTGGTAAGGGGGCGTTGGTCTCGGCGGTATGCAATGTGGTCGGCTCGACCTTGGCGAGGGAGGTTGGAAAAGGGGTCTATCTGCACGCCGGACCGGAAGTATCCGTCGCGTCCACAAAGGCGTTTACGGCGCAGGTGTGCGTGCTGTTGATGATGGCCCTGAAGGTGGGCCGCACCCGGCGGCTGTCGCGGGAAGAAGGACTTGGGCTTTGTCGGGAGATTGAGGCGTTGCCGTTGCGCATCTCTGAGGTCTTGCGAGAGAATGAACGGATTGCGTCGGTTGCCGAGCAGTATGCAACAGCCAACGATTTCTTCTTCCTCGGTCGCGGGCTTCTCTACCCGACGGCGCTAGAAGGGGCTTTGAAACTGAAAGAGATATCGTATATCCACGCGGAAGGGTATCAGGCGGCCGAACTCAAGCACGGGCCGATTGCCCTTTTGGGGGCACAAACGCCGGTTGTGGTGTTGCTCAATGATGTACCGGGAAAGGAGAAGACGATGGGCAATGCTCAGGAATGTCGTGCCCGGAAGGCGCCCGTGATTGGGGTTGTGAGCAAAGGGGACAGGGCCCCTCTGGGTGTTTGCGATGCGGTCATTGAGGTGCCCCAAACGGCGGAGGTGTGCGCACCAATCGTCACGGCGGTTGCTTTGCAGCTGCTGGCATACCATATTGCCCGGGCTCGGGGTTGCGAGATTGACCATCCGAGGAACTTGGCTAAGTCGGTGACGGTTGAATAGAGGAGTTTTGGTGATGGAACGGGATAGGATTGTCGCGGAACTGAAGGCGGCCGGGTGTACGGCGGAGAATTGGGATTGGGTGGCGTTCTCGCCCGACTTTGTGCCGGGAACGGTGGTTGAGACGCATTTCTCCGGTCGGTGCCGATTGGGGGCGTTCCGGGATTGGTTTGACCTGCCGGGGGGCGTGCGCAAGCCGTCGGGGGTTTATCGGGCAACGCTGCACAATGTGTCAGTCGGGGACGATGCCCGTATCGCGGATGTGCGGGGGTATGTGGCGAATTATGAGGTGGGCGAGGGGGCTTTCATTGGGAATGTAGATCGGATTTATGTGGAGGGGGAGAGTACTTTCGGCAATGGGGTGGAGGTGTCTGTCTTGTGCGAGACGGGTGGACGGGAAGTGACGATGCACGATGGTTTGTCGGCGCAGGAGGCCTACTTTGCGGCGATGTACCGGCATCGTCCGATATTGACGGATCGGCTGAAGCGTTTTGCGGCGGCGCGGGCGTTGGAGCGGCGTTCTGGGATTGGGCGGATTGGGGCTCGGGCGCGGATTGTGGATGCGGGGGTGATTCGGAATGTTTTTGTCGGTCCCGGGGCTGTGGTGGAGGGGGCGGCGCGGCTATCGGAGGGGTCTCTGATGAGCCGCGAAGGCTCGCCTGTGGTTGTCGGGCGCGGGGTGATTGCGGACGGATTTATCTTCCAGGATGGTGCCAAGGTGGAGGATGCGGTGCGGATTGCCCGTTGCTATGTGGGGCAAGCGTGCCGGCTGGGGAGGGGCTATGCGGCGACGGATTCTCTCTTCTTCTGCAACTGCCAGGGGGAGAATGGGGAGGCGTGCGCGGTGTTTGCAGGTCCGTTTACGGTGACGCACCACAAGTCGACGCTGTTGATTGCGGGGCTGTTCAGTTTTATGAATGCGGGTTCGGGGTCGAACCAGTCGAACCATATGTATAAACTCGGGCCTATCCACCAGGGGGCGCTTGAGCGCGGGGCGAAGACGGCGTCGGATTCCTATATTCTCTGGCCTGCTCGGATTGGGGCGTTTTCGCTGGTCATGGGGCGGCATGCGACGAATCCGGACACGAGCGCGCTTCCTTTCTCCTATCTCATCGAGTCTCGGGGCGTGACCTATCTGGCGCCTGGGGTAAATCTCAAGAGCGTGGGTACGATTCGGGATGCGCAGAAGTGGCCGAGGCGCGATTTGCGCGCGGAGCAGGGACGGCTCGATCAGGTGAACTTCAATCTGCTCTCGCCGTATACGATTGGGCGGATGTGTCGCGGGCTTCGGGTGCTTGAGGAGTTGAAGTCGCTCTCGGGGGCTACCAGCGATACCTACGCCTACCAGAGTGCCCGCATTACCTCGTCGGCGCTGGAAAAGGGGATTGGCTATTACCGCTTGGCGATTGAGAAGTTTCTTGGCAACTCGCTCATTTCGAGGTTGGAGTCGCTACCTCCGGAGCGTTGGCTGTCGGGGCTGGCGCCGGAGGATGGGACGGGGCGCGGCGAGTGGGTAGACATCGCCGGACTGCTTGCGCCCAAGGCGTCGGTTGGGGCGTTGATCGATGCCATCGAGGGCAGTGAGATTGGCTCGTGCGCCGAGTTGGCAACGCGCTTTGCCGAACTCCACTCGCGCTACTACGAACTTGAGTGGTCGTGGGCGTGGCCTTTGCTTCTGGAGTGGTTTGGGCTGGTACCGGGCCGGATTGCGCGGGCAGACCTGCGGCGCGTTGTGGAGCGTTGGATGCAGAGCGTTCTGACTCTCGACCGCCTGCTCTACGAGGACGCCAAGAAGGAGTTTTCACTTTCGGCCAAGACCGGGTTTGGCTTCGACGGCATGGGCTCGACGACGGAAGCCGACTTTGCCGGCGTAAGAGGAGCGTTTGAGACCAACCCGTTTGTCTGCGAGATTACCGCCCACATAGCGCGCAAGGAGGCTCTCGGGCGGCGCTGGCTTGAATGCCTTCATTGAGCCGCCGAGAATCGCGGTCACCAATCCACCGCGTTCCTACCTATCTGTAGGGAGTGCGACTGCCTACCTTGGGGAGGAACAGGTGCCTATCAACCAGAGCGGCTGGTACGCACGAATGAGCCTAGGGCGCGGCTAGCCGTTGCGGAATTGGGAGGCTTTGAGAAAGGGCGATCCGTGCGGCAAAACGCCGCGTTTAGCGCCGCAGGTTTCGAGTCGGCGACTGCGAAGTCGGGGCTGCCGGATTTGGGGTGGGCGCGGCTGCCGTGTGGTCAAGTTCCGCGGCCCGCGAATAGCCCCAGTCGAGCAACTTGCGGGCAAACGGATCGCGCCCCGTCTTGAGGTCCTTCGCCGACGGAAAGCCCATGACACACGCCATCAGTCGACGGCCATTTCGCAGACAACTGACAGTTAGGCAAAAACCCGATTGCGCGTTGTATCCAGTCTTGATGCCGTCCACCCCCGGATAACGCGGACGCACCAGCTTATTGTGGTTGGCAAGCTCAATCGTCTTGCCGCTGGTGGGATAGGTGAAGTGGTCCATGGGCGTGCCGAACCACTCCATCAGTTTGGGGTATTCGAGCAGACGCTCGCCCAGCAATACCATCTCCTCAGGCGTGGAAACCGAGTTCTCCCCAGAGGCGGAATCGGTCAGACCGTGGGCATTGACAAAGCGCGTTCCGCTGAAACCCAACTCCTTCGCACGTTCATTCATCCGGGCCACAAAGGAAGCCACATCACCCCCTCCGAAATACTCCGAAATCAGATAGGCCGCATCGTTGGCCGACTTGATGGCGA
>JBJFGP010000154.1:0-12964 GCA_051892815.1 Kiritimatiellia bacterium
GCCAGGGGGCGCGGCGGCGGGCAAGGCTGAAGGTATGGGGTCCGGGGGGGACGGTGATGGCGCACCACTGTTCGTTGGCCTGCTGGAGGGGTACGGGGCGGCCGTCGACTTGGGCTTTCAGGCGGGCGTCCCAGGGGGTCGGGAGGATGAGTTGGGCGGGCGCGTTGGCGTGGTGTTCGACGGTGCCGGAGGTGTGGAGGGATAGGTTCTTTCCGCGCTGGGCATTCATACGCACCTTAGCATCGAGGAGGTTGCCACCTGCGTCTCTCAAAGATGGATAGGAATGGGGGCGTTCGATAACAACCATCTGGGGGCTTTGGTAGATTGCTTTCCCACCCGAGAGGCGCAGGACGTCGGTGGCATTGGCGGGCGGGACGATGACGAAGCGGGTGCCGGTGTAGTCCCAAAAGGCTTTCGGGTTCTGGGCCAATCGGGCGGCGACGGCGCGGGCGGGCGATTGGGGCTCGGAGGCGTCGGGGAGGACAGAGACCAGACCGTTGGCTTTCAAGGAGGTGGAGAAGGGGTCGCGGCTCCAGGCGATGGGAGAAATGTAGGAGGCAACCGTAGCGGAATAGCCCTCCGTCCGTCGGAGCATCGCTTTGACGGCAGGGTTGGGACGGTGGAATGGCGCCATATCGCGCACATCCACAAAGCGGCGTGCGACCAAAGAAAGGTCGGTCACCCCGAGCAGAATCAGCAACGCAACAGCCCATTGTCGAGCCCCCCGAGCCGCCAAGGCAAAACACCCCGTCGCCAACACCGCCAGCCCCACCGCGCGCCAACAGACCGAGGTCGAAAAGGCCGCCAAATCCCGCGCCAGCGCACCAAACCCAAGTTCCGAAATCTGCCGCACCGACTCCGCCTCCTGCGCCTTCGTCCAGCACGCCAGAAGGCAAGTCGCGACCACAAAGGCAAGCGGCAACACCAGCCACTTCCACCTGGCACGCCCCTGCCTCAAAGCCTCCAAACCATACGCCGCCAATACAGCCGTCGCCACCTCGACAAAGTGGAGAAACTTCACCGGGGCGCGCAGGTAATCCATATAGGGAAGCGAATAGAAGAGGCGGTAGAAAGGCGTAAACCGACCGAACGCCAACAGCAGCGCCCCCACCCAAACCGCGTACCAAAACGGGCGATCGTCGCACGCCGAAGCCCCCTCGGAACAGGTTGCATCAGACCGCCGGAAAGCAATGGAAAAGAGCGCCAGAAGCAGCCCCACCGGCCCCAAATAAGTCGTATGCTGACGGAAATTGGGCATCATCTTTCCGGGTGAAAAGTGGTGCGGACGCCCCAGCGCGCCCCAGTAGGGATGCGGCGCACGGAACGAATCATTCCCATAGTAAGAAGCCACCGCCAACTCCACAACCTCGTTAGGCGGCAGACTCCATCCCGTCGCGAAATCCCACCGCTCCCTGGCCGATTCCTCAGGCGAAACCTGCCCGGCGGAAGGAGTCGAAGAAGCCGCAATCTGGGCATCCCGCGAAGCCAGCGTCGAGGTCAAAACAACCCGCATGCTCGGCCAGGCCGTAAGCACCCCAATCGCCAAAGAAACCAGGAATCGAGGCCCCCACCTGCGCCACGACCGGAGGTAAAGCCGCACGCGCCACAGGGCGTAAAGCCCCAATAAACCAACCCCCAACAGCCACAAGTCCGGCTGCTGCGGTTGCCCCCAAGCCACCACGCATCCCAACAACGCAAAGTCCGCCAGACGCCCACCTTCCAGACACCGATTCAGCAACCCGAAACACCAGAGATAGGTTGCCGCCCAGCAGAAGATGCCCAGGTGACCCGCGTTGAACAGCGTGAAAAAGTAGCCCGAGAAACCCACCAAAAGCCCCCCCCCAACCGCAGAAATCCACCCCAATCGAAGCGAGCGCAGGTAGCAGACCATGCCACCTCCGAAGAGCATCGTGCAGAGGATATAGGCCCACTCATGCCGGAGAATCGGGTCAATCAGCAGCAACAGCGAGAAGGGAGAGATGGCCTGCGTCCCGTCCAAATAGTCGTCGAGACGGTTCGCAAACCAATCGAACGTCCGCAAGGGCGCGTCGTCAGGCGATGAGAGCGCAGTCCAATAACCCGCCGCCGGTGCGAAAACCCAGCAGGCGGCGACCAGAGCGGCAATGAGATAGACCGCAATCCAGCAACGACGGGATGGCGCGCCCAGCCACATCAGCACCGGCCTCCGCAGAGTTTTTCAAGCGCGGCGATACGCGCCTCCATCGGCGGATGAGAGGCGAAAAGTGCCGCAAAGGAGGGCTTGGAGCGGATTCCGAAGGCTTTAACCGTATCGGGCAGAGGCTCGCCTTCTTCGCCCCCGGAGAGTGCCTTGAGCGCGGCAATCATATCACCCGCCGATCCAGTCAACTGCACGGAACCGGCGTCGGCGGCGAACTCGCGTCTGCGGGAGTAGGCCATAACAATGATTGAGGCCACAACGCCCAAGGCCAGTTCGAGAATGAAACGCACCAGGAAGTAGATTCCTGCATTGGAACGGCGTCCGTCCCCGGCCGAGGCGGCGATGCGCCCGATGGCACGGGAGAGGAAGATGACTGCGGCATTGAGGACGCCCTGAAGGAGCGTCATGGTGACCATATCTCCGTTGGCGACATGGGCGATTTCATGGCCCAAAACGGCGCGTATCTCGCGTTTGTCGAGGCGTTGAAGCAGGCCATCGGAGACGGCGACGAGTGCGCTGTCGCGGAAGGCTCCGGTTGCAAAGGCATTGGGCTCGCCGTGGTAGAGGGCGACCTCGGGAGTTTGGATTCCGGCGCTGCGGGCGAGGCCTTCGACGGTGTTCAGGAGCCAGTCGCCTTCTGCGCTCTGGTGCGGCTTGATTCGGGTGGCGCCGACGGAACGGGCGGCGATGAATTTCGAGAGGAGAAGGGAGATGAAGGAGCCTAGCATGCCCCAAATGAGGGCGAAGACGGCCAGACCGGCTGTGGTCTGCGAGTCGATGCCGAGGAGGGCCGTGACGAGGCCGACGACGAGCATAATGGCGAGGTTGGTCAGTACGAAGAGGATGATGCGGAGCATGGTTTTCTCCTGGTTGGATGGGTTGCCGCCGGGGTTAGTCGGCGATGAGCAGGGGTTGGACTTCTTGCTTGATTGATTCGAAGAGTTGGGGTGGCGCGGCGAGGACGGCGAGGCGTCCATCTTGGCTGCTTTTGAGTATCTCGAAGCGGCCTCCGGCGCGGTCGAGGATGAGGGCGGCGGCTGCGATGTCCCAGATGTAGATGCCGGTTTCGAAGAAGGCGTCTGAGCGGCTTTCGGCGACGAAGCAGATGTCTGCGGCGGCGGCGCCGTAAATGCGCGGGCGCTGGGCGATCTGGGCTATTTTGGTGAGAAATTGGAAGTCGCAGGCGGCGGTGGAGGATTTGTCGGCGCCGGTCTGGATGATGGCCTGGTCGAGGGTCGGGGTCTGGGCGACTTGGAGGGGGATTCCGTTGCAGGTGGCGGGGGTTTCGCGGGTGGCTTCGTAGAGTTTGGCGAGTTCGGGGAGGTAGACGGCGGCGGCTTGTGTCTGGCCCTGGAATTGGCAGGCGACGGAGACGCACCAGACGGGGAGTCCGTGGTAGAAGTTGACGGTTCCGTCGATGGGGTCGATAATCCAGCGCCAGTCGGAGGTTCCGCTCTGGAGGTTCTCTTCTCCCAAGAGTCCGTGTCCGGGATAGGCGGCGCGGATGGTCTCGGCGACGATTTGCTGGCTCTCGCGGTCGAGGGTGTGTTTGACATCGATTCGCGAGATGGTGTCGGCGTCTTTGCGGCGATTGAGGCGGTTGAGGACATAGTCGCCGCCACGGCGCGCGGCCAGGGATGCGACGGCCTGCAGCTGGACTAGGGGTATCGGCAACGAGTTCATAGGCAAGAGTATGCACGATTGCTTGTGCAATGTCAAACAATTTGGTAGATTTGCCCCATGAACATTGTCCTTGTCAACCCGGAAATTCCGCAAAACACGGGCGCCATCGGCAGGCTCTGCGTGGGTCTCGGGGTGCCGCTTCACATCATCCGCCCCTTCAGTTTCTCGCTCGACGAGCGCCACTTGCGCCGCGCGGGGATGGACTACTGGCAGCACCTCGAACTCCACCTCTACGACAGCCTCGACGCCTTCCTCGAAACCGTCCGCCCCACCGCCCTCTGGTTCTTCTCCACCAAATCCACCCGTCCCTACACCGCCGTGCGCTACCGCCCTGGCGACGCGCTCCTCTTCGGCTCCGAATCCCGCGGACTCGCCCCCGCCTACCACGAACGCTTCAAAGACCGCTTCGTGACCATCCCCATGCCCGGCGAGCACGCCCGAAGCATCAACCTCGCCAACTCCGTCGGCATCGCCATGTACGAAGCCTACCGCCAAATCTCGGCAACCTCCGATGCCCCCTAATACCAACCAATCGCCCCGCACCTGCCCACCAATTCCCACCAAAGATAGCCACCAACCGCCCCGGCAGATGCCTATCAAACCGACAAGCGCCGCACGCGAATCTCCTCCACCGGCAACCGTTCCGGCACCCCCATCACACCCCCGCCGCCAGCCAACTCATACCCCCCCCGCAGCGCCCCCAGCACATACGCCTTCGCCGCCGCCACAGCCTCCTCCAGCCCCATCCCCTTCCCCAACGCCGCCGCCAACGCCGCACTCAGCGAACACCCCGTCCCGTGCGACGAAACCGGACGTTCCACCCTTGGAGCCCCATACTCCACCAGCCGCCCATCCGGCAAAACCAACACATCCCTCGACACCCCGCCCTCCCAGTGTCCACCCTTGAGCAACACCGCCGCCCCACCCCCCTCAGCCAACCTCCGTCCCGCCGCAAACCAATCAGATTCCCCCCCAATCGCATACCCCGCCAACACCCCCGCTTCAGCCAAATTCGGCGTTACCACCCTAGCCAACGGCAACAAATCGCGACGCAAAACATCCACACCACCACCCTCCAAAAGCACCCTTCCACTCGTCGAAACCAACACCGGGTCAACCACCACATTCCCCCAACCATAACGCCGAATCGCCCCGCACACAACACCCACATTCCCCCCATTCCCCAACATCCCAACCTTCACTCCAGCCAACCGATACCCCCTCGCCACAGCCTCCAACTGCGCCTCCAGAAACCCCTCCGGCGGCAGATGCACAGCCAACACCTCAGACCCATTCTGCGCCGTCAACGCCGCAATCGCCGTGCACCCATGCACCCCAAACGCGCCAAACGCCCGCAAGTCCGCCTGCACACCCGCGCCCCCCCCCGAATCGCTCCCCGCGACCGACAAAACAGATGGCAAAACCCCGCTAGCGAGCCCGAGCCGCATCCTCAATCCTGCGCACCGCGTCCCCAATCGCCTCAATAGCAGCACGCGACGAGATAGTAGCCGACGTCACCGCGTCAAACGCACCACCATCCTGCTGGACCTTCCACCCATCGACCGCGCCCCCGGTAGCCACCAACCCCGTAAACTGCCCGCGAAACGCCTCCCCGCCAACCTGCGATCCCAGCCCAGGCGTCTCCTTCGACGAGACCACCGAATACCCCAGAAGCCGGCCGAACGTACCAACCCCCACCATCAACACCAACTCGCCGCCATACCCCGCAGACGAGCGCCCAAGCGTCGCGTAGCCGGCAACCTTTCCCCCCTTGGAAGCCTTGAAAATGCCCCCCGACTCGCTCACCTCGCACCCCGACGGCAACACCGCCCGCGCCGCGGCGAATGCCTTCGCCCGGGACGCCTGGCGTATTGGTTCTTGGGTCTTGAGATGCACGCAAGTCAGCACAAACGAACACGCCGCACAGACCAGCGCCAATGTCAGAGGCAGTCGAAAAACTTCCTTCATGGGCGGGCTCCTCTCGGACGCGTGCCGAAGATTTGGTGCCTAGTCGCGCGGTTGATCAGCGGCACGAAGGCGTTCATCACCAGGATAGCGAAACTGACGCCTTCCGGGTAGGCGCCGGAGGGAACGCAACGAATCAGCAGGGTCAACAGGCCGCAACCGATCCCGAAGATTGCCAGGCCCCAGCGGGTCAGCGGGGAGGTCACCATGTCGGTCGCCATGAAGCAAGCCCCGAGGATCAATCCGCCCGATAAAAGGTGGCAGGCGACGGGCAGGGATGCCTCCGGGAGGAGGATGCGAAGCACGCCCGATCCTGCCGCCACGGTGCCGAGGTAGCAAACCGGAACCTGCCACGAGATGACCTTACGATAGAGCAGGTAGCCTGCCCCTAAAAGGAGGGCGAGGGCGGATGTCTCTCCGAGGGAGCCGTTGGTATTGCCCAGGAGGAAAGATTGGAACAGTTCGGGTGTGAAGGCAAATGGGATGCTCTGTCCGGCCTTGATAGCGGCCTTGGCGCATCCTAGGGGCGTGGCGGTGGTGAGGGCGTCTGCGGAGAGCCACGGGGAGGGCGTCCAAGTGGTCATCGCGCCGGTAAAGGAGATGAGCAGGAAGACGCGTCCGGCGAGGGCAGGATTAAAGGGATTGTAGCCCAGGCCGCCGAAGACCTGTTTGGCGATGGCGATGGCGAAAATGGAGCCGGCGATGGCCATCCAGGTGGGGAGGTTGGGGGGCAGGTTGAGGGCCAAAAGAAGGCCTGTCAGCAGCGCGGAGCAGTCGCCCAAGGTGTTCTCGCGGCGCATGATTTTGCGGCAAATCCATTCGCAGGCGGCGGCGGTGAGGGTGCAGACGGCGACGAGGCGGAGGGCGTTCCAGCCGAAGAGCCAGAGGGCCGCAAGGGTTGCGGGGATCAGGGCGACGATGACATCGACCATTAGGCTCCTGACGCTCGAACCGGCGTGTGCGTGTGGGGAGGAGCTGACGAGCAGGAGTGGGGCGTTCGAATCCATGCGGGCTCTCTATTTCTTGGTTTGGGCGCTCTTGGAGGCTAGGGCGGCGAGCCCGGCCTTGGCGCGGCGGAAGTGCTGGACAAGGGGTCTGTGGGCGGGGCAGGACCAGGCGCAGCAGCCGCACTCGAAGCAGTCGCGCACGCCGAGTTCTTTCGCCCCTTCGAGGTCGTCGGCCTCAATGCACTGGCTCATCTCCGCGGGCGAAAGGCGCATGGGGCAGGCCTCGACGCAGCGGCCGCAGGAGATGCACGGCTCGGAGGTGCTGAGCGGCGAACGCCCGAGCGCCAGGACGCCCGAGACCGTCTTGGTCGTCGCCACAGCCGTATCCGCCACCGCAAAACCCATCATCGGTCCGCCGCTAATAACCTTCAGGGGCGATTCCTTGATACCCGCAGCCTCCAAAAGTACATTGAAAGGGGTCCCAATCGGTGCAACGAAATTTCCCGCAGATACCAACGAATCGCCCGCGACCGTGACCACCCGCTCCGTCAGCGGCAACCCTTTGACCACCGCATCGAAAATGGAGCAGAGCGTCGCCACATTCTCCACCACGCACCCGACATCCATCGGCAGCCCCCCGCGCGGCACCTTTCTACCCGTCGCCGACCAAATCTGCTGCTTCTCGCTCCCCTGCGGATAGCGCACCGGAAGCGGCACCAACGCCACATCCCCCTCCAGGCGCTCCAACTCCCGGGACACCGCCTCAATCGCGTCCGGCTTGTTCTCCTCGATGCAAACCCGCACCGCAGGACCGCCCAAGACAGCCCGCGAAATCCGAATCCCCGTCACCAAATCGAACGCCCGCTCCACCATCAGACGATGGTCCCCCGTCAAGAACGGCTCACACTCCGCACCATTGACCAGCAGCGTATCAATCGGCTTGGCAGGCGGCGGAGAAAGCTTGATCTTCACGGGAAAGCCAGCCCCCCCAAGCCCCACAAGACCCGTCTCTGCCAAACGCGCCAACAACGCCTCCTTCGGCGCACCCCTCCAGTCCAGCGGCGGCAAACTCACCGCCTCCCCACTCTCAACCGTCTCCACCACCACAGCCAACGACTCCCGCCCGTTCGGCAAAAGGCGCGGCTCGATTGCCACCACCCTTCCACACGCCGGCGCATGCACCGGCAGCGAGAATCCCCCCGCAGGATCCCCAATCACCTGCCCCTTCACAACCTCATGCCCGACAGCCACCACAGGCTTCGCCGGGCTCCCCAGATGCTGCGCCATCGATACCGACAAAACCTTCGGCATCCCAACCTTCCGGATTGGCGATTGCGCCGTAGCGCCCTTGCAGCCTTCCGGGTGGACGCCGCCCTTGAAAATATGTGGCTTGAGGAATCGCACAATAACCTCCTTTACCGGCTGACAATGGCTTTCGCGGGGCACTTCGCCGCCACCCCTTCGCTCGGCGGCTGCGCACCATACTCGCGCACGGCAAGGTTCCCCTCCATGCGAAAGGCTTGAGGGGCGAGCTTCGTGCAGAGCGAACATCCGAGGCAGCCCCGTTGGCAGACCTTGCGTACGGAGGCGCCTTTCTCCGGGGACGAACAGAGCACGCGAAGGGTCTCGGCGGCGGGCACCAAACGGATCAATTTGCGCGGGCAGGCGGCTACGCATCTACCGCAGGCAATGCAGCGTTTGGGGTCTACGACCGCCACGCCCTGGCGGATGTCGATGGCCCTAACGGGGCACAATCTGGCGCAGGTGCCATAGCCTAGGCATCCGTGTGAGCAAGCCTTATCTCCGCCGGCGATGGATGCGGCGGATGCGCAGTCGGAGATACCGTTGTAGCGGGCGCGGCGGGTAGCCACGGATTCAGTCCCGGCGCAGTGGACAAGGGCGACGAGGCGTTCGCGGGGGGCGGAGGCGCGTCCGAGCAGGTTGGCGATGGAGTGGAAGGCTTCGTCGGAGGCGGCGGTGCAGAGGGATGGGTCGGCGCCGTCGAGCACGATGGCTTTGGCGCAGTCGGCGCAACCGGCATAGCCGCATCCGCCGCAGTTGGCTCCAGGGAGGCGTTCGGCTACGGCGGCGATGCGGGGGTCTTCGTGCACGGCGAGAAAGCGGAAGGCGATGGCCAGGAGGGCTCCGAACGCGAGGCCGAGGAGGGCGACGAGGAGGGCGGGTTGAAGGAGCGGGAGGGTCTCGGAGATGGGTGTCATTTGACGAGTCCGTTGAAGCCCATGAAGGCGAGTGCGAGGAGTCCGGCGGTGACGAGGGCTACCGGGACGCCCTGGAAGGCGCGGGGTGGATTGGCGCGGGCGAGTTTCTCTCTGAGGCCAGCGAAGATGAGCAGGGCGAGGGCGAATCCGAGGGCGGCGAAGAGGGCGAAGAGCACGCTTTCGGGGAAGCCGCGGTTCTCTTTGGCGTTGAGGACGGCTACGCCCAGGACGGCGCAGTTGGTGGTAATCAGGGGCAGGAAGATGCCGAGTGCGGCGTGGAGGGGCGGAAGGAGGCGTTTGAGGGCGATGTCCAGGAACTGGACGAGGGCGGCGATGGCTAGGATGAAGACGATGGTGCGGAGGTAGTCGAGGCCCATCGGACGCAGAAGGGCGTGCTCGACGCACCAGGTGGCGGCGGCGGCGAGGGTCATGACGAAGATGACGGCGCCGGACATGCCCATGGCGGTCGGGAGTCTTTTGGAGACGCCGAGGAAGGGGCAGATGCCGAGGAAGCGGCTCAGCACGAAGTTGTTCACCAGAATCGCGCCGACGGCGAGGTAGAAGTAGGACATGGAGGTCTCGATGGTTGTGTCGAACGAAAGGGCATTGTCTCAAGTTTCCCCGCGGATGTCAAAACAAAAGCGGTGCGCGCGGGGGCTATTCTATAAGGTATGGGGAGCGGGGGCGGCGGCGCGGAAAGGTTGGCACCTGTGGGAGGCGCTGACGGGCACCTTTTGGAGCGGGCAGTAGGCACCTTCGGGAAGCGGAGGTTGGTTGGACTGGAAGGGTTTGGTGCGTACCGGCGGCGGGCGGTGGCGGGAAGGTGGAGTCGGGGCTTGCATTGCCCGGTCCAATCGGGTATAATTGCGTCAATGATGAACAGGCCGGGCAGAGCGGGGCAGACTATGATCGAGTACATCATCGTGCTCGTCATCCTGCTTTTCGCCGGCGGCGTCTTTGCAATCTTCCTGCAGACCGTCCGCCAACAGTCCAACCGCACGCTCGACTTGGTCGCGTCAGACTATCCCTAACGGAGGCACGAAAATGAACGCATCTAAACGCAAACGCGGCCAGACCATGATTGAGTATATCATCATCGTGGTGCTGATTGCCATCTCCCTGCTCGTGGTCTTCTCCTACCTCTCCAAGGCCGCCGGTCGCAAGGTTGCCGGCGCCACCGCCGCGCTCGACGAGAGCGCCGGCAGCGAGGCAGCCGCGGCCGCCGAAGATATCGACGCCTCCCGCGTCCAGAAACTCCAGACCGACGGCACTTTCAACTGATGCGCCATGCGCACGGCTTCTAAGGCCGGACGCCAACGCCTAGGGCAGGCGATGATCGAAACGGTCGTCGTCCTGCTTGCCATTTGTTTCCTCTTCCTGGCCCTCGTCCAACTCGTCCAAATCTACAACACCCGCCTAGTCCTCCAGCACGCGGCTAGCAGGGCGGCGCGGGCGAGGACGGTTGGATTCCACTCCGATTATGTCCGCCGGGTCATCGATGTGGCGACTATCCCCGTGGCCGGGAGGCGCCTGACTCCGACGGACGTTTCCGGCAGTGGAACGGGGTTGCCGCTAGCCGATCCCATCAAGGCTTGGGACCAAGCTTTGCGGAATCCGGCGGGTAGCGTCGACACGCTGGAGCGGGAACTAATCCCTGAATATCTCGGGTGCGAATGGACTTCGCAGGCTCGCGGGATGCTCGACTATGCCAACTGGAGACGGATTGGCGCGTCTGCGGGTGTTTTGAACGCCATCGCGCCGCTCAAGACGGTCGTGACGCTCCATCTGCCGCTGCTGCTTTCAAGGGAGGAACTGGAGCAGGGGGAGTTCATCCAGTCGGGCCCGACTGACCCGGAAGAGACGGCCCCGAAAGGCACCATTCCGGTCGCGGCGGCGGTCGAAATCGAACCCCACGCGGCGCTTTATCTCGACTCGAACGGGTGGTAGCCCGAACCTCATTTCCTTTACGCCCATGTCCCCGATTCCGAGTTTGGAGCCAAGCGGATTCCCGTCCGACCACCCGCCACAATCCTACGCACCAATGCCCCCCAATCCTGCATTGGAAAGGGTTCCGCTCCTGCGTACCAATCGCCCCCATTCCTGCGTACCAACCGCCCCGATTCCCAGGCATCCTCGCCGCCGCGGGCAGGTGGCCATCTTCCTGATGATGGCGTTGGTGGCGCTAACCTTTCTGCTCTTCTGGAACTTCGATTTGGGGGTAATCCTCGCCGGTAAATCAAAGGCTCAGAACGCCGGAGACGCGGCCGCCCTCGCCGCCGCCCGCTGGCAGGGCGCGACCCTCAACCTCATTGGCGAACTCAACCTCTTCCATATCCAGGCCGTCGTCGCCGGTGACGCAGCCACCGCCGAAGCCATCACCAACCTCCAGGCCCGTCTCTGCTTCACCGGCCCGCTCGCCGGGTTCTACGCCGCCCAACTGGCCGCCAAGAACAACCGCATCCCAGTCGATGAGAGTTTGACCGACGAAATCCGCTCGCACGCCAACACCGTCCGTTTCGGCTACACGCAGGATATGGGCGACGGCGCCGTCTTCGACGAACCCTTTCCAGGCGCCTGGGGCGTCTACGCCGATCTGCTGCTGAATGTCGCCTCCCAAGGCATCGCCGCCGCCCCGGAAAACGCCCGCTTCTATACCGACCGCGACGGCAACCACATGCTACTGCGCCCCGACTTTTATTCGGCTATCTCCTCCCGCAACTGGTGCTGGTTCTGGTGGAACGACCGGGCACTGCTCGATGCCTACACCAACTACCGGTACTGGCCGCCCCTGCCGCCCCCCGCACACGAAAACGAAGGCACCACCGACTGCGAAATCTACGGTCTTGGGGTCGTGCCGGTGCTCGGGAAACTCGCCGATGTCTGCCCGCCAGAGCAGGTCAATGAAGCGATTGCGCCGCTGGGTTACGAAGCCTTCGATCCGGCCGACACCAACCTTCTCGAGCAGGTCCATGTCTGGTACCTCTACAACCCCGCCAGGTGGAGCGACTGGTCGGTTATGCGTGAACTTCCGATGGCCGGGAGTGTCAAGCCGGAGTACGATTACTCGGGCGCCGACGCCTCCGTCCGGGTGCACACGCAGGTCTCGCGCCTAACCCCCTCCGCGAGCGGCGGGCAGGCTCCTGCGGACACGATTCTCTGGACGGCGGCGGCCAAGCCGTTTGGGTATTTGGACATCTCGGGGCGGACGCGTCCGGACGCGCTTCGTTTGGTGCTGCCGGCCTTCCGGTCGGTACGGCTCATCCCCGTCGATGCGGCGGCGACCCCTTCGGGCGGCGGGTTCGACCTGTCGTGGCGGAAGCATTGCGCGCAGCATCTCGACCGCTATGTCGAGCAGGGCACGGGGCACCTTCAGCCGGGCTGTTTCTTCTGCAGCCAGCTCCGCGTCTGGGAGGACCGATCCTTCCGACGGGCCGGCAGCGACTGGCTCAAGCACAACAGCGGTCTGTGCAACCGTCCTTCGGGCTCGGGGGGGCACTCCGGCGGCACCCGGCGCGGACATTGATGCCTACGACCGACTGGCACAGGTGCCTACCCATTTGCTTGTCTTGAGCCAACCTATTTGGTAGACTGGTGGCTATCCATTGACCCCCTAGATAGCAACCTCCGATATGCCCTTCGACAACGGTTCCGTCTCCTACCGCCTCTTCCACCTCCGCCACGCCTACGAAGCCGCCGACCTCGTCGACCGGCTGGCGCACAACGCCGCCCCGCCCATCGACACGCTCGACAAAGACCCCATTCGCGGCTGGGTCACCGGCAAACACCTCCTCGACCGCCAAATCGAAGAGGAGAAGTGCCTCTACGGCCCCTATCTCCATGTCCAGTTGATGAAGGCCGAGAAGAAGATTCCCACCTCCCTGCTCAAGACCTACCTGAAAATCGAAGAGGAAGTCGAGAAGAAAGCCCGCGACCTCGTCTACCTCCCCCGCAAAGTCAAAAGCGAAATCAAA
>JBJFGP010000155.1:0-2700 GCA_051892815.1 Kiritimatiellia bacterium
AGCGGTCTATTCTCGCTTGGATGCTTTTGCCCAAGAGGTTGGTATCAATGAGCCAGAGCGGCGGCACCTGATTGCGGTCTACCGGGATTGGATTGTGCCGGCCTCGCGCATTCTGCAGGTGCTCCAACTGCGGCAGCGGCAGCGCCTGCGCTAACCTATCCGGCGAATGTTTGCTCCCAGCGAGCGCAGTTCGCGATCGACTTGCGCATAGCCTCGGTCGATGCTTTCGGCGTTGTTGATGACCGTCTTTCCCTTGGCGCAGAGCGCGGCAATCAACAAGGCCATACCCGCCCGAATATCGGGACTGGAGACCATTGCTCCCTGGAGTCGCATCGGCCCTGTGACGACGACGCGATGCGGGTCGCAAGGGATGATGCCCGCGCCCATTCCAATCAGGTGATCGACGAAATAGAGGCGGCTTTCGAACATCTTTTCGAAGAAGACGGTCGTGCCTCTGGCCTGGGTCGCCAGTACGATGAAGACGCTCATTAGGTCGGACGGGAATGCCGGCCAAAGACCGTCTTCTAACTTGGGAATCGCCTTGCCGAAGTCGTACTCGGTGCGCAGTGCCTGCTTGGGCGGAAGATTGAGCGTCGTGCCGGAAATCGTATAACGCACGCCGAAACGACGGAAGGGGCGCTCCAGTACACGGAAATCGTCAGGCGCGATACCCTTGAGCGTCAAGCCCCCTCCCGTGACCAGCGAGGCAACCATATAAGAAGCCGCCTCGATGGTGTCGGAGCCGATAGCAACGTTTGCCCCCCTAAGGTGCGTAGCCCCGCATACAACTAGTTTATTGGTCCCGACCCCAGAGATACGCACCCCCATGGCCATAAGCAACCTACAAAGGTTTTGCACATGCGGCTCGCAAGCGGCATTGCGAATAATCGTCTTGCCTGAGGCCTTCGCCGCAGCCATCAACAGGTTCTCTGTCGCCGTGACCGAGGCCTCGTCGAGCAAAATGTCGTTCCCGGTCAACTGCTTGGCCGCAATACGAAAACTGGCTCCGCCTTTGACTGTCGCCCCAAGTGCCTGGAACCCAATGAAGTGCGTATCCAGACGGCGTTTGCCGATGACATCGCCCCCGGGCGGAGGCACCACAACCGCTCCGCAACGTCCTAGAAGCGCACCGGCAAAAAGAATCGATCCGCGCACCCGGCGGCAAAGTTCGCGATCGAGTTTCGGCACCTGGGGGAGAGACCGGGCGCAAAGAGTCGCCTGGCAACCATCCTCATCAAGCGACACCTCGACACCCAACGCCCGGGCCAAATCCAACATGACGCGAACATCGTCGATAAGCGGGAGATTGCGCAATGTGACCGGCTCATCGGTCAACAAAGCAGCGGCAATCATCGGCAAAGCGGCATTCTTGTTCCCTGGCACATGGTGCGTGCCGCCGATGGGCCTTCCACCGACTATCTCAAAACGAGACATAGGCTCAATCTAGCCCTCTTTGCTCTTCTTCGCCGAGGTGCGAGAACGCTTCGGTTTGGCGGCAGGCACGGCTTCCTCCGGGACCTTCTCGGACGGCGGCTCAAAGGTGAACGAAAGCGCCGATGCATCCGGCTTCACCGTCACCAAAACAGCCCCATCTGCCCCATTGCGTCCGAGAAGTTCTTCCGCCAACTGATCCTCAAGAACCCCTTCAATGGCACGGCGCAAAGGACGCGCCCCCATCGCAGGATTGGCATCCTTACGAAGCAGAAAATCGGCGGCCGAATCGTCCACTCGAAGCGACAAACCATTGCGCTCCAACCGTTTGGAGACCTTCGCCAGTTCCAACTCCAGAACCCGGCGCAAATCCTCCTTGTTGAGCTTGCGGAACGGCAGAATGGCGTCAAAACGGTTCAACAACTCAGGCTTGAAGAAACGCTTCGCCTCCTCCAGCAACTGCTTCCGAACCCGCTCCTCATCACGCACCGTCGCCGTCATGTCATTCGTCGAAAAACCGAGACTGGATGTCTGCCGGGAGAAGTCGTAACCAAGATTGGATGTGAGCAGGACAATGGTATTCCGGAAGTCCACCGTATGCCCCAGCGAGTCCGTCAACTTACCCTCCTCCAAAATCTGAAGCAAGAGATGCATGACATCCGGATGCGCCTTCTCCACCTCGTCAAAGAGCACCACCGAATAGGGGCGGCGACGCACACGCTCGGTCAGTTGTCCTCCCTCTTCGTGCCCCACATAACCTGGTGCCGCCCCAATCAGACGAGAGGCATTCGCCTTCTCACCGTATTCCGACATATCCAGCTGGACCAACGCCTTTTCATCCCCGAAAACCTCCCTTGCCAGAACCTTCGCCAAAAGCGTCTTTCCGACACCGGTAGACCCAAGAAAGAGGAACGATCCAATGGGTCTTGCGGGGTCTTTGAGCCCAGCCCGAGCCCGCTTGAGCGAGCGTACAATGACATCGATGGCGGCATCCTGCCCGACCACTTCGCGCTTCAGTTCCTCACCCAAATGAATCAACCTCTCGCGTTCGCTGTCGCTCATCTGCCGCAGGGGAACGCCTGTCATTTTGGCGACGGTCTCGGCAATATCCGAGGCTTCGACATTGAGCACCCGATTGCCTTCCTCTTTGCGCCAGGTTTCCAATTGGGTATCCAGGGCCTGGCGGGAACGGAGTTCTTCGTCGCGGAACTGTGCCGCCAAGTCGAAGTTCTGGGAATCGACCGCCTCTTTCTTCTTTTTGACGACTTC
>JBJFGP010000156.1:0-12768 GCA_051892815.1 Kiritimatiellia bacterium
TTGCCCAAGCGCAAGAGCGGTGCGGTCGAAGCCGGCATTCTGTTGGCGGATATCGGTCCGCTTGACTACTACGGCGCCAAGCGCCTGTCGGGCAAAGCTCTCGACATCGGGTGCGCTGAGTACCCGTTGCTGAACGGCACGACCATCCTCTTGAGATAGGAGCAACCAACCTTTTCCGGCCGCCGGGGGAAAGTTCCGTCCCCCGGCGGTTTTGTCTTGCCTCGGCAGGCAAGTTCGCGTATTATGGCGACGTTCCGAAGGGAACGGAATGGCGCAAGGGGTTCGCTCGGTGCACCCCGGAACAAATGCACCGTACAGACACAACGCTAGAGAGGACACGATGGGATTCCGTCATTGGACCGTAGCGGCCGGCTTGATAGCCGCCGCATCCGCGCAGGCCGTTTGGCCCTTCAGTTTGTCAAAGCCCGCCCCGAAGCAGGGCGACTTTGTGATTGCGACCAACGGGGTTGCGACCGCTTCGATTTTGATTCCGGAGAACGCCTCGCCGACCGTCAAGTTCGCGGCGGGAGAACTTTCCGCCTATCTCGCGAAGATTACCGGCGGCGGCTTCGCCGTCTCGGACCGCCCCGTCGGGGATCTCAACACCATCCGCCTGGGCTTCCCGGGAGTGGAGGGCAAGCGCGACACCATCGAGTTGAAGGTCAAGGACGCCCAGACGATGGAGGTCGGCGGTGTCGGAGAACTCGCTCCCATCTACGCCGCCTACGACCTGCTCGAAACCGTCGGCTGCCGCTTCTGGTCCTGCGACTACGAGCAGATTCCTTCCACCAACTGCGTGGTCTTCAAGGCCGGCTATGCCAAGCGCGAGACCCCGGTGATGGAATACCGCGTCGTCTCCGCCCGCCATCCCACCGTTCGCTGGGGGCTCCAACTCAGGGCCAACTGCGGTGAACACCTTGATGGGCAGCTCAAGAAGCGCTTCGGCTACCTCGCCGGAAAGGTGCAGTACAACCACAACCTCTGCGGCGGACACAAGGGCGCCATCCCATCCGCCGAGCCCGGCAAGAACCTCCCCCGCCGCGACCACCCCGAGTGGTACTCCAGAGGTTGGGACTGCAAGGGCAACAAGGAACTCTACTTCTGGGCCATTTGTCCCACCAGCAAGGGGCTCCTCGACAACGCCGAAAAGACCGCCATCGAGTGGTTCAAGGACCACCCCGCCGAGACCTCCATCTCCATCACTCCCGGCGACATGGGCTTCTACTGCTGCTGCGACGAGTGCAATCGCCTGCGCAACACCGACCCCTCCAAGGCCGTCTCCGTCCTCTATGTCCACTTCGGCAACGAACTCGCCCGCCGCCTCCAGAAGAGTTGCCCCGGCAAGAAGGTCATACTCCTCTCCTACTGGTCCGTTTCCGACCCGCCGACCGGAAAGAACATCAAACTGGAGCCCAACTTCTCCATCGCTTTCGCCGAACTTTGGCGCAACCACGGCAGACCCGTCACCTCTTGCGAGCGCTTCACCCCCAAAGTCGAAGCCTGGTCTCGCCTCAGCGACAACCCGATGTACTACTGGGAGTACTACGCCAACTTCTCCAACTGGGAGGGCATCTTCCCCAACTGGGACATCATTGGGCCCGCCATGCGCTTCTACCGCGACCACCACTTCGCCGGCGGCTTCGCGCAGATGCCCCTCAATACCTTCTGCGCCTTCGGCGACCTCAACCTCTACACCTTCAACCGCATGGCCTGGAATCCGGACCTCGACGAGAAGCAGATCCGCAAGGAGTGGATCGAAGGCTGCTTCGGCCCGGCCGCCCGCTTCGCCAAGGAGATTATGGATGTCGCCGAAAACGGCCGCGACCGCCAGCGCTGGGCCTGGATTGGATGCTATGTTCGCGACACGCGCCACTTCCTCTCCGCGTCCGACTGCATCCGCATCGCCCGAGCCTACGACGCCCTTTGGCAGACGCTCCGCAACGACCCCGCACGCCGCCTGATGGCCTACAAGATGCGCCTGGGCGTCTACGACTTGCTCGCCATGCGGTACAACGACATCCTCGCCGTCCAGAAGCAGTACGGCTACCAGTTGCCGCCCTTCCGCCGCCTCTGCGACAGCATTCCCGAGATCTTCTACAGCCCCGCCGCCAGCCTCAGCGGCGAGTGGTGGGGCGAGCACGCCTCCTTCGAGCACTTCGCTCGCATCTTCGCCAAGCAAGAGCCCAAGCCAACCGAATGGTCCAAGCGCGCCGCCCGCTCGATTGTCGTCACCCCGGAGGAACTCAACGCCAACGGCAAAATCGTCTCCATCAAGAAGGACGAGGCCGGCCGCAGTTACGCCCACTTCAACGCCCAAGACCAGGAGCCCATGGGCAACCGCTTCATGAATATGGATGCCGGTTGCATCAGCTGGAAGAAGCCTGCGGGCGAGACCAATGTCTGGCACATTCTCTCGACCGTCCGCGTCAAGACCACGGTCACCAACGACCCCGCCGCCGCCTACCTGGTAATGTATGCCGATCAGTTCGCGAATGGTCTGACGGTCGTCGGCCGCGGCGAGTTCGCCCACATGCGCCTCGACCGCGATGTGGGGGACTTCTCTTGGCGCACGGCTTGCCTGGGCAAGTATGTCCTGCCGCCCGGCGCGCAGATTTCGGTGATGTCCGGCTTTGTGAACCCCACGGCCGATACGGACAGCCGCGGCTTCGTGCTGCTTGACCCCGAACTGTTGGAGAAGAGCGTCCGCGACTCCGATGCGGTCTGGTCGAAGTACTTCGATGCGCGCGTCTGGAAGGCGGAGGGCGCCAAGCGCGAATGCAATGGCATCGACAATTACGACTACTGGCGCGCGGCGAAGGGGCAGAAGGTCGTCGCCACAATCGCCAAGCCCGACACGGGCAAGGCGTGGGTTTTCCTTCGTGCCCGGGTCGGAACCGAGAAGCCGCTGCTCTACAAGGGCGCGAAGGTCTCCGTCGTCAAGCCCTACAAGGAGGTGCGGACGGTGGAGGCGAGCGACTATGTTTCGGGCTCGCTCGGCGAATTGGCGTGGAACCTGATTTGCCTTGGGGAGATTGACCTCACGGAGGGGATGCAGATTGTGGTCGAGCCGCAGGAGGGCGACTTCGTGGATGTGCGGGACTTGGTGCTGGTCGCGCCGGGGCTCTTCGAGCGCACCAAGTAAGTGTGGAGCATCGTTCGCAAAGGGAAATACAAACAGAGAGAACTATGCAACTGAAAAACCTTAGACCAATCGTTTGGACTGGGATTCTGCTGGCGGTGGGAACGGCATGTCAAAGCCAGAGGGAAATTCCATCTTGCGCGGACTTCAAGATTGACCGCTCGGTCATGGACGGGCGCTATTGGGAGGTCTGGAATGATGCGGTGCAGAAGCGCATCGACGCGGACATTGAGCGCTACCGGAAAGCCGATGCTCAGGTGGCCGTCGGCGTGCCGGACGGGACGGAGGTCGCCGTCGAGCAGCTGACCCACGCGTTCTTCTTCGGCGCGAACAGTTTCAACTACAACCAGCTCGGGAAGACGGAGTGGAACAACCGCTACAAAGAGCTCTTCGGCACGCTCTTCAACTCCGCCACGGTCGCGTTCTATTGGCGCACGCTGGAGCGCTATCCTTACGCGCCTCGCTACGCCGAGTCCTATGAGGACACCGAGGAGTACTGGAACCGCGAATACGAGCGCGATCCCGCCGAACTGCTCCGCAAACGCCATTGGCGCCGTCCGCCGCCCGACCCGGTAATCGACTTCCTCCGGAACCGCGGTGTGCGCATTCACGGCCATCCGCTGGTCTGGAGCAACAATGCGTGGCAGACGCCGACTTGGCTGTGGGAGGACTTCTGTCCGGATGCGGAGAAACGCGCGCTTGAGCAGGCGTTCGGCGTCAAGATTCCAATGCGGGACTGGAAGGTGCCGATGGGGCTGAAGGACTTTGCCAACGACGCGGACGAGCGCCTTTGGCCCATTGCCTGGGATACGATTTACGGCAAGATGGACAAGGCCAATCTCGACGAGCGGGAACTTGCCCGCCTGGTACCGACCTACGTCAAGGCACAGAAGGCGTTCTTCGAGAAACGCATCCGCGAGATTGGCGAGCGCTACGGCACCCGCGTGGACAGTTGGGATGTCGTCAACGAGTCGGCCACCGACTGGGCGCGCTATGCGTCGCGCAAGTGGCCGAAGGGCGAATCCGCGGCGGTCAACAGTCTGCCGCTGACCACGAGTTGGCACGGTCTGCTGCCGGCGAACTACGCCTACGAGGCTCTGGTGCAGGCGCGCAAGTATATGAAGAAGGATGCCTGGCTCAATGTGAACGAGTGGAACATGGACGCCTTCCCCGGACAGATTGCCGACCTCAATGCGCACGGGGCGGACTTCGATGTGGTCGGTTCGCAGATGCACCTGTTCAACCCGAAGGAGTCCGCACGCATCGCCAAGGGTGAGTTCACCGAAGAGGTGAAAGCCAAGATTAGCCCCGAAGGCATTGCCAAGACCTTCCGCCGCATCGCGGAAGCTGCCGGTGGCAGACCAATCCACCTCTCGGAGATTACCATTACCGCGCCTGACGCGACGCCAGCCGGCGAAATGGTCCAGGCCATCATTATGCGCAACTGCTATCGCGCCTGGTTCGCGGTCGAGAAGATGAACGGCATCACCTGGTGGAATATCGTTGACGGCTGCGGCGGTCCCGGCGAACCCAAGACCAGCGGCCTGTTCACCCGCGACATGCGCCCGAAACTGGCCTACTATGCGATGGACGATTTGATCAACCGCGAGTGGAAGACGCGGCTGACCGCGAAGGTCAAGGACGGCAAGGTCTCCTTCCGCGGTTTCCGCGGGCGCTACCGGTTGACCTGGAAGGACGCCGCGGGGCAGCAGCAGAGCCGCCTGGTTGAGGTCAAATAACGGTCTACGGCCTGCGCTTTCGCAATCGGCACGGCTTCCTTGTCCGGGGGCTGTGCCGTTTGCTAAAGGGGGCTTGACGAAGAGATGGAGATAATTGGATGAATCGTTTTGTTGTGATTGTCTGGTGTGCGCTGCTGGCGGTCTGTTCCGGGTTTGGTTTCGACCTGGTGAAGGATGGACGCGCGGCAGCGACAATCGTGGTCGACCCGAAGGCGCCTGATTCGGTGTCGTACGCGGCGGAGCAGCTGGCGCTCTATGTCGAGAAGATGACCGGGGCGAAGTTGCGGATTGCTTCGGCGGCTCGCCAGGGCAATGCCATTCGCCTGGAGGTTCTGCGCGCGGCTCCCGATGTGCGCCCGGAGGAGATTCGCATTCGCTGCAAGTCGCCGTACGAACTGATTGTTTCGGGCGAGGGACCTCGCGGGCCGCTCTATGCGGTCTACCAACTTTTGGAGGCGCTCGGGGTCGGCTTTTGGGGGCCGTCGAACGAAAGTTGGCCGTCGGTCAGGACGCTGACGCTTCCGTCGACCTATTCGCACCGTTCCGCGCCCGCATTCGAAAGCCGTTTTGTCTGGGGCGAGGCGCACCGGACGCCGTGGCGCGCGAAGCACCGGATGAACGGCGGGAGGGATCTCTCGGCGCGGCAGGGCGGGTATGTCGACTACGATGTCAACCACTCGACGCCGGGGCGTTTCGTCCCGACCGACCTCCTGAAGCAACACCCTGAATGGCAGGCGTTGCGCAAGGGCCATCCGGAGAGCGAGCGGGATGAGAAGGGCAAGCGGACGCTCGCGTCGATCTGCCCGTCGAACGAGGGGCTGGTCGAAGAGGTTATCAAGGAGGTGCGGGCCTACTTGGAAAAGAATCCCGATGCTCGGATGGTTTCGGTCTCGCCCTCGGATACGGACCAGTTGTGCCAGTGCACGGCTTGCTGGAAGGCGAACTGCGCGGGGCAGAAGGACGGTCGGATGCACGGCTATGCGCCGGCTTGGCTGGGGATGGTGAACAAGGTTGCGAGGAACCTTGCGAAGGATTACCCGAATGTGAGCGTCTGTTTTCTGGCGTACTGGTGGACTTACGAGCCGCCGACGAAGGCGTCGTTCAAACTCGAACCGAACGTGACGATTGCCGTGGCGAGTCTGGGGCGGAACTTCTTCAAGGCGCCGGAGGGCGAATACGTGCGGTTCCTGACGCGCTGGAGCGAACTCTCGCACCGCAACCTCTACATTTGGAGCTACAGCTGCTGCTTCTCGATGTTCCCGCTCCCCTGGCCTTCGTTGCACTCCATTGCCGACGAGATGCGGTTCTACGACAAACTCGGCGTGAAGGGGATTTCATCGCAGCATCCGTGGGGAGGTCTGGGCGACTTTGCGGATCTTCGTGCCTATCTCTACTCGAAGTTGACTTGGAATCCCGACGAGGATGTCGTGCGGCTCATCGAGGCCTGGTGCAAGGGCGCCTGCGGGAAGGGCGGCGACGATGTGCTGGCCTATATCAACCTCGTCAAGAAGGCGGGTGACAAGTGGAACAAGGGTTGCGGGGTCTATGTCAACTTCGCCCCTTGGCTGAAACCCGAGGACTACCGCGAAGGCGACCGACTCCTGCGGCGCGCGCTTGAAGCGACCAAGGACGACAAGCGCACGCACGATGCGGTGCGGCGCATCTACGGCGGATTGCTCTGCGCTTCGCTCATCGCCGATGGCTTTTGGGACGAATGGAAGGAGTTCAAACCGCCGGCCGGAATGGCTTCCTACGAGGAGCGCCTGGAGGAGTATAAGAAACTGGACAGGGACTTCCCCGGCTGCTTTTGCGAGTGGGTCGGAATGGAGGTGCTGATCAAGTACTTCGAGGAACAGGCAAAAGCCGGTCCCGGCAAGCGCAAGGCGCCACGCTAGGGCTTGTTTCCCGATTCTCCGGACACGGGGCGCGCAGGCGAAAGCCTTCGCGCCCCGTGCGTATTGGCGGGGGTGCTTTTTCCTTTGAACGCGCCCAGGCTCTGCGCCGAATCATCCTTGTTCCGTGGCTTTCTGCGGCCACGCGCCACGTGTTCAATACGCGCCGTTCGTACGCACCTTCAAGGATGATGGATAGGCAGGACGGAGGCGAGGGGATTGGCACGAATGGGGATGGGATGTGGCAACCTGTCGCAGTCGGAAGTTGATGTGACTTGCGCCAGGGGGCGGCGGAGTGGTAGAATAGCCACCGATTTCGTTTCCAAAATCCGAAGGAGAATCCCGCTTATGGAGAATCTGGTCATCCGCCCGGAACGTCCCGAAGAGGCGCGCGCCGTCGAGGAGTTGGTCCGCGACGCCTTCTGGAATGTCTACCGTCCCGGCGCGCTCGAACACTTCGTTCTGCACCGCTTGCGTTCCCATCCGGCATTCGTCCGCGAACTCGGCTTTGTGATGCTTCTTGAAGGCGAACTCGTCGGGCAAATCGTTTTTGTCCGCGCCGAAGTGGCGCTTGACGACGGACGGCGGCTCCCGATTCTGGCGATGGGGCCCATCTGCGTGAGGCCCCGGCTCCATCGGCGCGGACTCGGCAAGCGGTTGCTCGACCACGCCCTGGAACGCGCCGCCGCGATGGGGTTCGGGGCTGTCTGCTTCGAAGGGAATATCGCCTTCTACGGCAAAAGCGGCTTTCGCCCGGCATCCGATTTCGGGCTCCGCTATCACGGACTCGCCCCCGGCGCCGACGCTTCCTTCTTCCTCGCCAAGCCCCTCCGCGAAGGCTACCTCGATGGGCTTTCGGGCGAATACGCGCCGCCCGATCCCTACTTCGTCTGCGACCGCGAGCCGGAAGCCTTCGCCGTCTACGATGCCACCTTCGCGCCCCGCGAGAAACTCCGCCTGCCGGGGCAACTCTTCTGACCTTCCGCGCCTCCTCCTGCCTCTCGCCGCGCGACGGAATTGCTTTTGACACCGCCCCCCGCTTGTGTTAAACTCTCCACTATCCCAACTGTTGCCAATCCCCCATTCCGAAGAGATTATGAAGACCGTTTCCGACTCCATCGCCCCCTCCCTCTCGACCTCCTCCGCCATCCGCAAGATGTTTGAAGCCGGGCTCGAACTCAAGAAGAAATTCGGCGCCGAGAAGGTCTTCGACTTCTCCCTCGGCAACCCCGACGTCCCCCCGCCCGCTAAGACCCGCGAAGCCCTCGCACGCATTGCCGAAGAGAGCGTTCGCCCCTGCGGCTTGGGCTATATGCCCAACGCCGGCCTGCCCGAACTCCGCGAAGCCCTCGCCCGCAAACTCACCCGCGAGCAGGCCCTCCCCCTTGCCGCGCAAGACATCGTTGTCACCGTAGGCGCGGCCGGCGCCCTGACCACCTTCTTCCGCGCCACATTAGACCCCGGCGACGAAGTTCTCGTCACCGCACCCTACTTCGTCGAATACGGCGCCTACTGCGGACACTTCGGCGGAATCCTCAAACCCGTGCCAGCCTTGCAGCCCGATTTCCGCCCGGACCTCGAAGCCATCGCCGCCGCCATTACCCCCCAAACCCGCGCCATCATCGTCAACTCTCCCAACAACCCGACCGGCTGCGTCTACTCGCCCGATACCATCGCCGCCCTGGGTGAACTTCTCCAGCAGGTCAACCAAGGACGCGAACGCCCCGTCTTCCTCCTCAGCGACGAACCCTATCGCGCCATCGCCTACGATGGCATCCAAGTCCCGCCCATCCTTCCCGCCAGCCCCTTCGCCGCAGTCCTTGGCTCCTTCTCCAAGAGTCTCTCCATGGCAGGCGAACGCATCGGTTATATTGCCGTCAACCCCAACATGCCCGGCATCGAAACCCTTCGCTCCGCACTCGTGCTGGTCAATCGCACCCTCGGCTATGTCAACGCCCCGATTATCGGCCAGAAACTCGCCCTCGCACTCCTAGACGAACAAGTCGACCTCGAAATCTATGCCCGCCGGCGTACCGCCATGGTCGAAGTGCTCCGCGCCGCCGGACTCGACTTTCCCGAGCCAAAGGGCGCCTTCTACATCTTCGCCAAGGCCCCGGGCGGCAACGATAAGGCCTTCTGCGAACGCCTCCTCCGGGAGAATATATTGGCAGTTCCTGGCACCGGATTCGGCTACCCCGGCTACATCCGCCTGTGCTACGCCGTCGACGAATCCATCATTCGCCGCAGCGCCCCGGCTTGGCTCCGCGCCGTCCAGTCCTGAGTACTATGAGACTCCTTTTCACAGCACCACTCCTCCTCGCCGCTACCCTCCAGGCGCAGCACCTCGAACTCGACTGCCTGGCCACCGGGAACGAAGCCGGCGTCGAGACAGAGTTCCTCCTCATCGGCTCATCCAGCGACCGCGCTTACGAAGCACTCTTCGTACTTCCCGATGGCGTCGAAACCACCCTCTGGCAGCGCGTCCAAAGCCTTCGCGCACCCGATGGGCGCCCACTCGCCGGGGGCTCTTCTTGCGATTCCATGGACCTGCGCTTTTGGCCCAAAGGGGAACATTTCAGCCTAAGACTTTTCGAGCTTGAGCCCAACCTCAAGGAGATTTCCCTGTCCTCCGTTCTCTCCGATTCCAAGAACCAGTCGCTCCACTTCTCGCTCGTCGCCAGCAACCGTTGGGACGCTACCGAGCCGCCTGTTTCCGTCGTATCTCTCTACAACGATCCTCAGACCCTTTTCGACCTTCCCGAGCAAGCCTCCAAGGGTGCCACCTACGGCCGTTTTCGCACCGTTCGCAAGCTCAAAAAGAACGCGCGCTACCGTATCCGCCTCGACTGGATGCCCGCAACAAACGCCCTCCCTCGGGCCAATGAAGTCACGCTGGACATTCTTCCCGAGACCGACTATGCCGCCCTTGTCCGGACGCTGCGCAAGGAAGCCGAAACGGGCCGCGACCTCTTTCTTCGCATCCGTCCGGCGGCCAATCTTCCGGTCTCGCGCCTGGTCGACCTGGCCCGCCTAATCAAGCCATTGGAGGCGCCCGGAGGTGTCCGTCTCGACAAGCCTGCCGAAGGCCAGTTCTACCTCCCGGCCTTCCTTCCTCGGAGGGAATGGCGTACGCCTTCTTCGAGGCCGTTCCAACCTTGGGAACTCCATCTTGGTGCGACCAATACGCTTCGATGGATAGAAGAGGATTGGCGCGTTCAAGGGCTTGAACCCAAACTGGTTCCGCACACCTTTGTGCTCGATTCGCCCGAGCGCGCCGCGGCGGTTGCCGACCGTCTAGACAACCCCGACAAGCCGATGCACACGCTCCTTATCTACTGTTCTCCCGATGCAACTGCAGGCGAACTGATCCGCTGGATCCAACCGCTCCGCCGCAAACGCCCGTTGCCATTCGTCTGGTTTTTCGTCGGCGACGAATCCGCCCAATCCAACCTATGACTTCCATCGCCTTGCTTGTCAACGCCGCCAAGAGCCGTGCCGCCGAATTGGCCACGCGGGTTCGCGCCCTCGCGGCCGGTCTGAACCTTGCCGTCAAGGAGGATCCTGCCGATGCCGAGGCCATTGTCGTACTGGGGGGCGACGGCACTTTGCTCTCGGCCGTCCGCCGCTATGGTGCCGGCAAACCCATCGTGGGGTTGAACGCCGGCTCCCTCGGGTACTTGACTTGTGTGGAGGAGCGGCAATTCGCCGACATTCTCCGTTCCTTGGCGAACGGCACCTTCAGGGTCAGCCGCCGCCGCACCCTGGCGGGGCGCGTGCTTGCCTCGGACGGGAGCGTACGCCGCGAACTGCCGGTTGCGCTCAATGACATCACGATTGCGCGCGGCCACTCCGCCCGGGCGCTCAAACTCGCCCTCTCTTTTGATGCCCATCCGGTTGCCGCCTACCTGTGCGACGGCATTGTCTTTGCAACCCCGACGGGCTCGACGGCTTATGCCCTTTCGGCGGGCGGTCCGGTTGTTCTGCCGGGCATCGAGGCTACCGTCATGGCGGTCATCTCTCCGCATTCGCTGGCGGCGCGTCCATTGGTTTATCCGGACAAGGTTGTTGCCGCCATCGAGCGTTCCGGGTATGATGTGCCGTGGCTGGTTTCCGCCGATGGTCAGGAGGATATCGAACTTGGGGAAGGGGAGCGGGTCGAGATTTTCGCGGGGGCGTTGGAAGTGCCCCTGGTGGTCGCGCCGGACTATGATCCGCTGGCGGTGCTTCGGCACAAACTGGGCTGGAGCCTGCGTCATTCCATCTGAATATGGTGTCTATCAATCAGAGCCACTGGTTGGCACGAGCGGAACTGCTTCTTGGCAAGGAAGGGGTGGCAAAGCTGTCTACCTGCCGCGTGGTTTTGTTTGGCGTCGGCGGGGTCGGGAGCTGGTGCGCGGAGGCGCTGGTGCGGAGCGGGATTCGCCATCTGACTTTGGTCGACGGGGATTGCGTGGAGGCGTCGAACATCAACCGCCAACTGCCTGCCGAGCCGGAGAGCGTGGGGCAACCGAAGGCGGAGGTTCTGGCGCGGCGGCTGAGGCGTCTGGCGCCCGGGGCGGAGGTGGCGTCGCGCGTGCTTTTCTACTCGGCGGATACCGCGGACGCGCTGCCGCTGGAGCCTTACGACTGGGTGGTGGATGCGATAGACAGTGTCCATTCGAAGTGCTTGCTGGCGGAGCGGGCGTTGGCTCTGGGAAAGGGGTTTGCTTCCTCGATGGGGGCGGCGTTGAAGCGTGACCCGACCCTCATCCGCCGGGCACCGCTCTCCCGCGTCACTTCGTGCCGTCTGGCCAAGGCGGTGCGTACCGAGTTCAAGCGGCGCGGCGTATCTCTGGACTACCCGTGTGTCTACAGCCTGGAGCGTCCGCAAGCCGCCGCCGGGCGGGGTTCGCTGGTTCAAGTGACTGCGCCGTTCGGGTTTGCGCTGGCGGGATTGGTAATCGATTCAGTGGCGGGGTGATGGGTATGGACGAGACGGTTTGGGTGCTGGAGACGAACCTCGACGATGTCACCGGGGAGCGCTTGGGGGCGGCTTTGGAACGCTTCCTTTCCAACGGGGCGCTCGACGCTTCGTATACCCCTTGTTTCATGAAAAAGAATCGTCCCGGCTGGCTCCTGAGGTTGCTGGTGCCGGAGCCCTTGGTTGGGCAGATCGAACGCCTGGTCTTTGCCGAGACGACCGCCATCGGGTTGCGCAAATACCCGGTCGAGCGTACGGTGATGCAGCGCCGGGTGGTGAGCGTCCCGACGCGCGCGGGGCTGGCATCCGTGAAGGTCTGCCGCTGGCACGATGTGGTTCGGTGCTACCCCGAGCACGAGTCGATTGCCGAACTCTCGAAGCGGAGCGGTCTCGCCTACCCATTGCTCTATTCGGAGGCAACGATTGGGGCCCAGAGGTTGGAAGGAGATGGTCTATGAGGTTGCTATCAGTATGCGGCATTGCTGCCTACCTTTTGGCGTCGCCGGTAGGCGCGCAGGAGTTGGAAATCTGTACCTGGCAGGATGGGAAAGAGGCGGCCTTCTTCCTCGCGTTCGATGACGGCTGCCCGACCCACGAGACGGTTGTCGCGCCCCTGCTGGAACGCTACGCAATCCCCGGTACCTTCTACATCAACCGCCGCCGAGCGCCCGAACCCGACGGCACCTATCGCTGCAACCCCTTCTTCCGCGAGCATGGCGTCATCGTGCCCGGAAACCACACGGCAACCCACTGCGGCGCAACCAACCTCGTCCAGTGCGAGGAGGAAATCGCCGCCTGGTTTCCCGCCGCAGGAATCGAGCCCAAAAGCAGGCTCGTCTCCTTCGCCATCCCGGGCGGCGTGCCGTGGAAGGTAAGCGAACAAGAACTCTCGAGGGTGCTCGACAAATACGGCCTTGTGCTGCGCCCCCCCTTCTGGACTCCAGGCTGGCAAAAGGGGCCCCATCCAACCAACCGACTCGCCATCGCCTCGATTGTCGACGAGACCATCCGCAGGGGCGGATCCGGCCACTTCGACTT
>JBJFGP010000157.1:0-2682 GCA_051892815.1 Kiritimatiellia bacterium
CCACTTGCCTCACTAGGTGCCTACCTGTGCCATCTAGGGCAACCAACCAATGGGTGAGAGAGGTAGGTATCTTTTGACCGAATCGGCTACTCCATTCCCAAATGGGTGCAGGGGCCCCCTTCTTCATCACGGTACCTGTCAACTTCACCGCAAGCACGCCGAGCCCGAGAGCATCCCCGCTCAGAAGAGTGCAAGGACGCGCTGTCGGTTGCCGATTGCCTTGTTGAGTGAGACCGAACGCTCCGGCTTGCTTGTCCTGCGGCGAAATGGTATCATTACGCCTAGCCCAATAGGACTTTCCACATGACCGATGCCATTTCCCAACTTGTTGAAGAACTCAAGATTGCGCCGCGCCAGATTCAAGCCGTCGCCCAACTCCTTGCCGAAGGCGCCACCATCCCCTTTATCGCCCGATACCGCAAGGAGGCGCACGGCAACCTCGATGAGGTTCAGATTGCCAAAATCCAAGAGCGCCTCGCCTACTACCGTGAACTCGACGAACGCCGCACAGCCATCCTGAAGTCGATTGACGACCAGGGCAAACTCACCGACGACCTGCGGCGTAAAATTGAGACCTGCCAGACCAAATCAGCCCTCGAAGACCTCTATTTGCCCTACAAGCCCAAACGCCGCACGCGGGCAATGATTGCCAAGGAAAACGGGCTCGAACCCCTGGCGCAGAAACTCCTGGTGCGCGACACCAGCCTTGAAGCCGCCGCCGCGGCCTTTATCAACGAAAAAGTCCCGGATATCGCCTCCGCTTTGGCCGGGGCTAGGGATATTGTCGCCGAGCAAATGGCCGAAGACGCCGACATCAGAGGCTTTGCCCGCACCTATATGGCCACCCACGCCCGCCTGGTCTCCCAAGTCGTCGAACCCAAACCAATCGAACCAACGAAATTCGAGCAGTACTACGACTTCAGCGAGGCCGTCTCCGCCATTCCGTCCCATCGCTATCTGGCAATTCGCCGGGGGCAGACCGAAGGCATCCTGCGCGCCCGCCTGACCTGCGACTCAACCCCGATACTGGATGCCATCGCCGCCCGCTATGGCCATTCGGAACAACTCGACCTATCCGCCCAAGATGCCTGCAAAAGGCTTTTGCTGCCCAGCGTGGAAATCGATGTCCTGGTCGAACTCAAAATGAAGTCAGACCGCGCCGCCGTAGAAGTCTTCGCCGAAAATCTGCGCAACCTTCTACTCGCCGCCCCGCTAGGCGAACACCCGGTTGTCGCCATAGATCCCGGCATTCGCACAGGGTGCAAAGTGGTCGCGCTCGATGCCAACGGCAAGTTTCTTCGCAACACCGTCATCTACCTGCAAAAAGGTGACCGGCAACAGCTTGAGGCTAGAGTCGAACTGCTTAAACTCATTGCCGACACCAAACCCTTTGCCATAGCAGTCGGAAACGGCACCGGTGGGCGAGAGACAGAAGCATTCGTACGACAGACCCTGGCTGCCGCGAACGCCAAATCAATCGCAGTCGTTGCCGTCAGCGAGTCCGGCGCATCCGTATACAGCGCCTCCGAAATCGCCCGAGAAGAATTCCCCCAGTTGGATTTGACCGTGCGCGGCGCCATATCAATAGGTCGACGCCTTCAAGACCCACTGGCGGAACTGGTCAAAATAGACCCCAAGGCTATCGGAGTCGGACAATACCAACACGATGTGCACCAGCCATTGCTCGCCGCCAAGCTCGACGAAGTGGTGGTCAGTTGCGTAAACCGCGTCGGCGTGGAACTCAATACGGCATCCGCGCCGCTGCTTACGCGCGTGTCCGGCATTGGCACGACAATGGCCAAGCGTCTTGTCGACTATAGAGATGCGCACGGTTCCTTCAAATCCCGCCGCGAGTTGATGGATGTTCCGGGGCTTGGCCCTAAGACATTTGAGCAGGCCGCGGGCTTCCTCCGCATCCACGGAGCGGCAAATCCGCTTGATGCTTCTGCGGTCCACCCGGAGCGTTATGCGCTGGTCGAACGCATGGCATCTGACCTTGGCGTCACGGTCGTGGAACTGATTGGGAATGGGGCATTGGTTGACAAGATTGACATTCGCCGCTACCTATCCGCGGATGTGGGAGAACCTACCCTGAAGGACATTTTGGCTGAACTCAAGAAGCCCGGAAGAGACCCGCGAGCGACCTTTGAGCCTCCGGCTTTCAGGGACGATGTCCTAACTTTGGAGGATGTCAAGGCGGGGATGACTTTGGAGGGAATTGTGACCAATGTCACGGCCTTCGGGGCATTTGTCGATATCGGGGTTCATCAAGATGGCCTGGTGCATGTCTCGGAATTGTCCGACCATTATGTCAGCGATCCTGCTTCTGTGGTCAAAACCGGCGACAAACTTCAGGTGCGCGTACTCTCTGTCGACCTTGCTCGCAAGCGGATATCGCTTTCGGCGCGCAAGAATCCATCGCGCAGGGATGTTTCGACTTCGCGTGCGGCTACGCCTCGTTCGGGGGCGGATAAACGTCCGCAACGGCCTCAAGGCGGCTTTACTTGCAATCCCTTTGCAGGGCTCTAAACCCCTGGTTTGATCACTTTCCCCGTATGTCGAGGATAACCAGCCGCGCGCGCGGCTGGTTGGGATAGTAGTGGTCGATTTCCAGTTTCGCAGCCACTTCCACTTCGCGCCCGATCAGGGATTGAAGTTGCGCGTGATATTTTGCCGCGCGAA
>JBJFGP010000158.1:0-2652 GCA_051892815.1 Kiritimatiellia bacterium
CACCGAGCGTAATAGCGGTCGAGGCGCCGCTTTCGCCGAACTCGGGCTGAAAATCCTTAAAGGCGGAACTGTCGAAATAGATGCCGCGCCAGGCGACCGACTCGTTGAAAGGAATGCGGAACCACTGGGAGACGGCGGTCGATTGGAAGACGGCCGTGTCGTCCGCGGTCGGGGCAGCGCTGCCTTGCCACGATGCCGCTTTCTCCGCCGGACCGTTGGCGGCAATGTCATACTTGACTTCCGCCGCCGATGCCGCGGAGGCGCAAAGAAGAAAGAGTGCCGCAGAGTTGAGAGTTTTCATCTAGGCTCCTTATCGCTACCAGTTCTTCGTATGTTGGAAAGTCTTTCCGTGGAGGGCTTCTTTCGCCGGAACTCCCCAGTAGGAAGTCGGCGCAAAAGTCCAATCCTCAATCAGGCAAGGCGAGGCGCGAGGGTGGAGGCACCAGGCCGTCCAGTTGAGGCGTTTCTCTTGAATGAGACCGAGCATATTAGGCACCCAGTCCTCGGGCTTGACAAAGCATCCCTTGGGCTCGAAAGGCATTGGTTTTGTCTGCGCTCCAACCTCGCCGATGAGGATGGGATAACGCTCCGCCGCCGGCAAAACCTTCTTCTCCCAGCCCCGCTTCCACGGGTAGATGTGCGTCTCGTAGATAATCCGCCCATCGTCCAGCGCAAAGCCATTCCAGACACCCGAAAGGTCGTACGCCCAGTCCAATCCGCCGGCAGTCAAAAGATTGCGGGCACCGTTGGAACGGATGACCTCGACGAGTTTCTGCATCCCAATCGAATGGAACCTTTTGATGACCTCCGTGTTCTCCGAAATGTCCCCCTGCTTTTTCTTGTCGGTGACCCAGCCTCCGTTCCTCCAGACCTCCCAGGTGATATTGTGCGGCTCGTTGAGAAGCCCGAAAAGGACACCTGGATGGTTGCGATAGCGGGTGGACACGTCGAGCCAGAATGCGGCATGTTTCCACTCGGGAGCCCGGAACTCATGAAGGTCGATTAGAACATATTTCCCAAGGCTCTCCATGTAGAGGACAATCTTATCCACGAGGGCCCGGTAGCGCTTGCCCTTGTCGTTCTGCCAAGGCCCCCTGCCGAACCAAAACTTGGAATGAAGCGCCAGCCGGATGATATTGGCATTCCAGTTGGTTGCGGCAACCTGTACGGATTCGAAAGTGTGCTCACCGCCTGCGCACCATTCCAAGGAAACGATGTTGACGCCTTGAAGCCAAATCTCCTTACCATCCCTTTCAGAGACAATCCGATTGCCCTTGATGTCGAGCGGGATGCTTGCGCACTCCGCGGGTACAGGGAGGGTTTGACTGCGCTCGAATCTTTCGAACTCCACATCGATGGCCTTTATCGGCTCTAGGGCAATATCCTTGAGTTCCAGCGTGCCAGAGGCGGTATTGAACTGGGCCGGCATCAAGGCAATCGCTTTGGCGCCTTGGGGGACATAGAGGGCCTTACGGACTTCCTTCCATTCTCCCTTTGTGGTGCCTTTCCACCCGCCGATGGCTGGCCCAGAAGCGATCTTTTTCCCTGCTACGTCGGTGAAGTCGACCATAATACGAGCGTCGTGCCAATTTTGCTTGCCTTTGACGACATTCTCGTATCGGACTTGCGCGGTGAATAGGAGCGCTTCGATCTCTTTGGGGAGTGTGATGCGCTTGTAGTCGAGCTTGAGTTTGTCGACGCCTTCTGATACGACGGTGGATGTTCTGAGGCTTTCCGGGACGAGGTTTGCGACGAGCGGAGTGGCGGCGAGGATGGACGAGAATAGGATGGTTTTGAGGGTTCTCACTGGGCTCACGGGTGGTTCTCCTTTAGGTTCTGGACTGATTTCCTCAGGGCTGGGGTAACGGGCACGATGACGGTTTCGATACTGGCTTCCGGGAGGTCGCTCTGGCGTTTGAGGAGTTCGGCGGCGCGGCTTCCCATCTCTTCGAAGGATTGGCGGATGCTAGTCAATTCCGGGGTTAGCCGGGTGGCGAGGGGGTCATCATCAAAGCCTGTCACGCTCAGGCTTCGGGGGATGGAAATGCCGTGTTCCCGGGCGAAGTCGTAGATGCCACGGGCGACGGCGTCGCAGGAGCAGGCAATGGCCGTGGGGCGGCGTTGGCGCGACCAAATTTGGTTCATGGCGTAGTTGATGTCGTGTGCCCAACTGCTTTCGGATTGATTGGGCAGGAGGTCGAAAACCATGGACTTGGGAAGGGGGACGCCTCCTTCCGCCAAGGCATCGCGAAGCCCTTCTAGGCGGCTGGCGACGGTGGTAGCGAAAGTGTCTCCGATGAAGGCGATGCGTTTGTGCCCCATTTCGAGCAGGTGTTCGCCGAGCAACTGTCCTCCGCGATAGTTGTCCGATATGACGCCGGGGACCTGTAGTTCGCGTGCGGCGTAGTCGGCGATGACCACGGGAATGCCGGCCTTTCGGATGTTGAAGGCGACTTCGAAGAAGGTGGGCGTGTGCCAGGCCAGGAGGATTGCCCCGTCGGTCGCTTTCGGGTGTTCGACGAGTTGGCGCATGAGGCGCAAGGTCTCCTCGAAGCGGCCTCCTCCATTGAGCACATCGCAGCCCCAGCCGACGGAGTCGAGGGCCATCTGGGCACCCCGGACAAACTTGCGGCAGGAGTCCCAGGCAAGGTT
>JBJFGP010000159.1:0-12568 GCA_051892815.1 Kiritimatiellia bacterium
CCAAAGGGAACAACCCCATGAAAAAATGCCTAGCACTCGCCGTCGTGCTGATGCCGCTTCTGGCTGCGCACTCGGCCGCTATCCGCTTCATCCAGACCAAAGATGAGGCGCTCGAATTCGCCAATCCGGCCAACTGGTTCCTGGTTTCGACGAACCGCCCTCTGCCTATGCTGGGGCGTGCGCCGCTGCCCGAGGATACGGGGCGCGGGAAGGCGATTCTGGACCTCGGGGGCGGGGACTATTCGCTCGCGGGGTGGGGCGAGGCGAATGTGACGATTTCGAACGGCACGCTGCGGGTGCCGCAGTACGGCGGGGCGGGGCGCTATGTGGTCTTGGACAAGGGTGATTTGCAGATTCGCATCGGGGGGATATTCGGCTTTGCCTGTCCGAGAGAGGGGTCTAATGACTGGATTGTCAAGAATGGCGGGCGCCTGCAGGCGAAAGGGAAGGGGGTTCGGCTTGAGAATCTGCGGGTGACGGTGGAGCCTGGCGGGGAGTACATCGATTCGTTCGGCGAGCGTCTGGCGATGCATTGCAACCGCGGCGAGGCTTCGTACAAGATCCTCAATTCGGGCTCGGTGACGTTCGAGAAGGGTTTGCACTACACGAGCCAGCAGTGGGGCGCGGGGACGCCGGTTCTGGTGCTCAAGCCGGGGGCGGTGGTAAATGTCGGCGGGGACATTGTGCAGAACAAGGCGGCGCACATCAAGTGGCGTTTGCAGGGGGGCAAGGTGCATCTGACGGCGCGGAGCCGTTTCGATGTGACGCAGCTGTCGGTGGCGTCGAACGCGACGGTCGAGATTGAGGTCGACAAGGGGGTTCTGGCGGACCTGTCGGCTCTGACGGCGCCTGAGAATGCGACGGTCGTCAAGACGGGGTCGGGGACTTTGATTCTCGGGGAGAAGCCGGCGGGATTGGTTGTCAAGGGCGGGAAGATGGAGTACAAGTCGCCCGAGGAGCGGGCGGAACTCGACTGGCGCTTTGCCGACCTTCGCTGGCATTCCGACACGGTCAACCGCTGCTTCTATCTCGACCTCGAGTATTACGCCAAGCATATCGATTCGATCGCCTACACCTATCCGAACAAGGAGGTCGAGGGCGGCCTGGAGACCGTCACCACCAAGTACACCTACTTCCGCCGTCGCTTCCCGGAGGGGCAGACCGAACCCTTCGAGGTCACCGCGGTCGTCACCGACAAGAAGGGCCGGCAGCACACCCTCAAGACCACCGTCGTGCCGCGCACCGGGGATCGCCTCGTCAAGGAGCCCTGGAAGCCCGAGGAGATGCTCATCGGATTTTGTACCTATACCGGGGGGTCAGAATCTATGAACCGTGTGGTGCTGGACATTGCCACGAATGACCTCTGCAACTTGATATGCATCTGGGGCAATGCTGGCAACCTTGTGAAGGGCCCCGGAAAAGCCGGCAAGGTCCGCCCCGAAGTCATCGATCTCTGCCACGAAAAGCAGCTCCATCTGATGACCATCTACCCCTCCACCTCCGGCGACGCGGCGCGCTCCGCCATCAAGGAATGGGGCAAGCGCTACCACTTCGCGAACATCGGCGAATACTGCTCCTACCTCTATCAGGGCGCCCAGAACTGCGGCCACATCCCCGCCGACAAGGATATGCTCTGGCAGCGCGAACGCCTGGTCACCGGAGCCATCTTCCGCCACCTGCGCGCCAACGCCGGAACCGACTACCTCTTCTCCACCTCCGGCTCCCCGCTGGCCCACTACGAACTTCAGGGCGGCATCGAGTTCATCTGCAACGAACTCTACGCCGTCGGCTCCGCCAACCTCGGCTACGCCTCCTCCGAAGCCCGCGGCGCCGCTCGCCGCTGGAAGCCCGAATACTGGTGCAGTTGGCACGCGCAGGACTGGCAGACCTGGTCCGTGCCCTACTACGCCCCCGAGAAGTACATGATGCTCCTGGCCGGCTACTACCAGCAGTATGTCATGGGCACCAGCCTCGTCGTGCTCGAATCCGGCAGCGAATCCACCCAGGCCTGGAAGTACACCCAGCTCATCCCCTCGATGACCAACCGCGCCAACAGCACCTACTACGACTACCCCTCCACGCAATACCGCCTGACCACCAAGAAGCTTTACGACTTCTCCCGTCAGCACCCGCGCGACAAGGGCTCGCCCGACACCAGCATCGGCCTCGTCCTTGGCCACCTCGGCGCCTATGTCGGCATGCTCCACGGCGGCTTCGCCATGTGGGGCAACCACAAGTGCGCCGCCACCAACAGCGTCTGGAAGAACGGTCGCCCCGAGCAGACCTGGGCCACCGTCCAGGACGTCTTCTTCCCCAGAGGCAAGGAGGCCATCAAGCCCTACCAGAACCTCAACCTCTCCGGCTCGCCCTACGGCCAGGTCGACATCATTGCGGTTGACGACGAAGCCCGCTACTCCGACATCTCCCGCTACAAACTCCTCGCCTATGTCGGCTGGAACACGATGACCCCTGAGGCCATGCGCTGCCTGGAGAAATACGTCCGCAAAGGCGGCGAACTGGTCATCTGCACCCCGCACCTCTCCACCCGCGTCGACCGCGACCACCTCAACTACACCGTCAAAGACCTGATGCAGCTCGACTTTGCCGGAATCCAGGTGCTCGGCCGCAAACGCCCCGCTAAAGGCAAGTGGGACTACGCCGAACTCAAACTCGGCCCCAACTGCGAAGTCGTCGAAGAGCGCGAAGGAATGCCCCTGATCGTCAAGGCCAAAGTCGGCAAAGGCCATGTCTGGTTCTACACCCCCTGGCTCTACCCCGCCTGGGACGGCAAACCCTACCAGAACCTCCTGCGCCGCCTCGCCGACGAAGTCCAGCAGCGCGTTGTCATCCGCAACCTAGACGAGAAGCAGAACGACCGCATCTACGTCTGCTACGCCGCCTACGGTCAGCACGCCTACTTCCTCAACATGGACTGCAAACAGGTGCGCACCGTCAAGGCCATCTTCGCCGACGGCTCCGAGCAGATCCTCAAACTCGAACCCTGCACCATCAAGATAGTCGACATGCCCAAGAGCCTCCGTCGCTAACCGCATCCAACCCATGAGAAACCTCCGCATCCTGGCCCTTGCGCTGCTCCCGCTGGCCCTTACGGCCGAGACCCGCTTCTGGAACAGCTCCGCCCCCACCAACTGGGTCAAATGGAGCCAGGTGCGGTGGTTCCTCGACGCCAAACGCACCCAACCGCTCGACCGCGCCATCGACGAGGCTGACACCCTCGCCGGCGGCGCCTGGTTCGACCTCGAAGGCCAGACGCGCACCGTCGCCTCCTGGTCCGACTGCGCCGCCAGCGTCTCCAACGGCACCCTCCGCCTCAACCCCAGACAGCACAGCCGCCTGACCGCCTGCGAAGGTGGCACCATCGAAGCAAGGCTCTCCGGCATTATCGGCCTTGGGTGCCCTTGCGGCGGCGGAAATGTCTGGACGGTCAAGCGCGGTGGGCGCCTCATCGCGACGGGAAAGGGCGTCAAGACCGAGAACATCCAGGTCAAGGTCGAGCCCGGCGGCAGCTACGAGGACCGCTTTGGCGCGAGCGTGGGGATGTACTGCAACCGCGGCGGCTACACCTATTCGGTGGACGTCGCGGGGGAGGCGACCTTCGCCCAGGGGCTGAACTATGTTTCGCACCAGTGGGGCGCGGGGTCGCCAAGGGTTCGGCTCCATCCGGGCGGCACGGTCCATGTCGGCGGTGACATCCGCCAGAACAAGGAGCACGCGCAAATCCGGTGGCGGCTTGAGGGGGGGCGGGTGCACCTCTTTGCGCGGTCGCTCTTCGAGGTTTCCGCCCTGTCGGTGGTGAGCAATGCGACGGTTGAGGTGGCTGTCGACGAGGGGGTGCTGGCGGACCTTTCGGGGTTGACGGCTGAGCCGGGCGCGAGGGTGGTCAAGACGGGAAGGGGGACGCTGATTCTGGGGGAACGGCCCGAGGGGCTGGATATTCGCGAGGGCGAGGTGGAGTTCAAAACGCCGGAGCAGCGTGGGGAGCTGGACTGGCGGTTCGTGGATTTGAAGTGGCACGGGGATACGGTCAATCGCTGCTTCTATCTCAATCTGTCGCGCTATGCCAAGGAGGTCGAGTCGATTGCCTACACGTATCCGAACAGGGATCGCGCGGGCGGGCTGGAGACGGTGGTGACGAAGAGTTGCTTTTTCCGTCGCCGGTTCCCTGAGGGGCAGTCGGAGCCTTTCGAAGTGAAGGCGGTGGTGACGGACAGGAAGGGGCGGCAGCATCTGTTGAAGACGACGGTGGTGCCGCGCACGGGGGAGCGTCTGGTGCGGGAGCCGTGGAATCCGGACGAGGTGTTGGTGGGGTTCTGCACGGATGGTCTCTTCACGCCGTTTCTGGAGGAGATGATCACCAACAATCTCTGCAATCTGGTCTGCATCTGGGGCAATGCGGGGGTGATGGTGAAGGGGCCGGGGAAGGTGGCGAAGGTGCCGGCGGAGCTGCTGGACCGGTTCCACGAGAAGGGGATGCATTTGATGACGATTTACCCTTCGACGACGGGTGCGGCGGGGGCTTCGGCGCTCAAGGAGTGGGGGAATCGGTATCATTACTGCAACATCGGGGAGTACTGTTCGTATCTCTACCAGGGGGCGCAGAATTGCGGTCACATCCCGGGCGACAAGGATATGCTTTGGCAGCGCGAGCGGCTGGTGAACGGGGCTATCTTCCAGCATCTGCGGCAGCACGCGGGGGTGGACTATCTCTTTTCGACTTCGGGCTCGCCGCTGGCGCATTATGAACTCCAGGGCGGCATCGAGTTCATCTGCAGCGAGCTGTACGCGATGGGGGCGGCGAACTTGGCGTATGCGACGGCGGAGGCTAGGGGTGCGGCGCGCCGCTGGAAGCCGGAGTATTGGTGCGGCTGGCACGCGAATGACTGGCAGACGACCGGGATTCCGTTTTTGGCCAAGGAGAAGTATGACTTGCTGCTGGCGGGCTACTACCTGCAGTGGCTGATGGGAACGAGTCTGATGGTGCTCGAGTGCGGGGCGGAGCAGGGGCAGGCGTGGAAGTACACGGCGCTCTTGCCGGGGGACACGAACCGCATCTACTATTCGTACTACACTTGGCCGCCGACGATGTACCGGGCTACCACCAAGAAGTTCTACGACTTTACCCGCTCGAACCCGCGCGACCACGGCTCTCCGGACACGAACATTGCTTTGGTACTGGGGCATTTGGGGGCCTATGTGGGGATGGTTCACGGGGCTTTCGCGATGTGGGGCAACCACAAGGCGGCGGCGACCAATTCGGCTTGGAAGTGCGGGCGTCCCGAGCGGACTTGGGCGTTGCTGCAGGACCGCTTTTTCCCGCGCGGGCCGGCGGCGCTCAAGCCCTATCAGAACCACAATCTGGCGGGTTCGCCGTACGGGCAGGTGGACATTGTGGCGGTTGACGACGAGCCGAGGGATTCGGACATTGCGCGCTACAAGCTGCTCTGCTACGCGGGCTGGAACACGATGACGCCGCAGGCGATGGAGACGCTTGAGCGCTATGTCCGCAAAGGCGGCCGGCTGGTCATTTGCACGCCGCATTTCAACACGCGCACCGACCGCGAGCACACGAACTACACGCTGAGCGATCTCATTCAGCCGACCTTCGCCGGCATCCGCATCAAGGGCAAGGTCAAGAGCGGCCGCTGGCATCTGGCGGAACTCGAACTGGGCACCAACTGCGAGGTCGTCGAGAAGCGCGGCGATCTGCCGCTGATCGTCAAGGCCACGGTCGGCAAGGGCGAAGTCTGGCTCTACACGCCGTGGGAATTCCCCGGCTTCCGCGAAGAGGAGATCGGCACGCCCTTCTACAATTTGATGGATCGCCTCGCCGACGAAGTCCAGCAGCGCGTCGTCATCCGCAATCTCGACGAGAAGCAGAACGATCGCATTTACGTCAGCTACGCCGCCTACGGGTGCAAGGCCTACTTCCTCAACGTCGACTGCAAGAACCCCCGCGCCATCCGTGTCCGCTTCGCCGACGGCTCCTCGTGCGACCTGCGCCTCGACCCCTGCAGCCTCGTCACCCTCGATTTGCCCGAGAGCATCCGCCGTTCGGGACAGCCCACTCGAAACAGATAAGCACCAAACGGGAGAACAGATGAGCATCACACGAACCCTATCCTGCCTACTGGCGAGCGTCGCGCTCGCCAACCTCCTGCACGCGGAGGTGTACACCAACGGCCCGGCGCGCGTCGTCGCCTCCGCCTGGTACTGCGCCGCCCACCACATCGCCGCCGGCGGCTCGCTCGAACTCCACCTCGACGCCGGATGCACCCTCGGCGGCGGCTGGCACAAGAACTCCATCACCGTCGCCGACGGCGGCACCTTCACCCTCACCGCCGCCGACGGCGCCAAGCTCGAAACCTACGAAGCCAAAGTCCTCCCCGGCGGCACCTACATCGACACCATCGCCCGACGCAGAGGCTACGCCAACCGCGGACGCGACTCCTACCACCTCACCGTCCAAGGCACCGCCCGCTTCCCCGGAGGCCTGACCTACATCTTCGACCAATGGGGCCTCTCCCAGCCGCTGATTGAAATCCTCCCCGGCGGCGCCGTCCACCTCGGCGGCGACGTCAACGACAACGGCCACGCTGCCAGTACCTGGCTCCTTAAAGGCGGCATGCTCATCCTCGAGAGCGATTCAACCTTCGACGTCGCCAGCCTCAAGTTCGCCCCCGCCACCACCTCCACCGTCCACGTCGCCCGCGGCAAAACCGCCGACCTGCGCGCCGCCAAGCCAGCCCCCAACGCCACCATCGTCAAAGAAGGCGACGGCCTCCTGCGCCTCCCCGCCGACGCCACCAACCTTACCGTCAAGGCCGGCATCGTCGAACTCTGCGACGAAAAAGGCCCCGTCAAACGCCTCCTCTCCGACGGCAAAATCCAGCCCGTCCCCGCCCCCAAACCCACCTTCGCCACAAGCGACAAGCCCGTCAACGGAGTCTGGACAATCTGGTCCGGCGCCGTCCGCCCCGGCACCCCCATCGAAGTCGACCTCCCCGTCGCCTGCAACCCCTCCGAGGCCGAACGCGGCGAGTGCCTCATCAGCCTCAAGACACACGGCTCCCTCGCCCCCTGCCGCCTCTCAACCTACTCCAATCTCTGCTACCTCGCCGACGGCCCCGTACGCTACTACGTCAAGAAAAACCACAAGAAAGACTCCTCCCTCTCCGCCCAGCCCGGCGCCGCCTTCACCCTCGCCTTCGAAGTCCCCAAAGAGGCCGCAAACCGACCCATGCGTCTCCACCTTCCGGGCATTTCCGGCACCGCACTTCCCCTCGCCGTCGCCGTCCAGAAAGGCCTCTCCAATGTCAAGTTCGACCTCTACACCGACTATGTCAACCGCTGCTACCATATCGACGCCTCGCCCATGAGGAAGTTCGTCAAACGCATCACCTACACCTATCCCGACCTCGACGAACCTACCGGCCAGTCCACCGTCACCACCGACAAGCTCCGCCTCCGCAGACGCTATCCCGAAGGCGCCAAAGAACCCTTCCAGGTCAAGGCGGACATTGAAACCTTCGACTACGGCACTGTCCACACCTCCTTCACCGTCACGCCAGTCAAACCGCCCCGTCTCTTCAAGCAGCCCGCCCCCAACAATGAAGTCATCGTCGGCATCTGCGCCTACGAACAGAAGAACCTCAGGCCAGAACTCGTCACCAACGACCTCTGCAACCTCTATGTCATCTACAGCAACTGGGGCCACGGCTTGCTCAAGAAAGCCTTCGGCCCTGAAATAGCCGCGCAGGCCGAAAAGCAAGGCCTCTACACGATGACCATCTACGGCGGCGCGCCCAAGGGTCTGGTCAACGAAGTTCACCGCGACTGGGGCGAGCGCTACCTCGAAAACAACATTGGAGAGTATTGCGGTTTTCTCTACCAAGGCCCTCGCGAGGGTGCCCACGTGCCGCGCCTGAAGAGCACGGTCGCCGCCCGCGACAGTATGGTCGACAACTGGATTTTCGACCGTATGTTCCGCGGCTGGGGAAGGTATGGCTACAACCACGTCTATTCCACCTCCGGCTCGCCTTTGGCCAATTATGAGCTGCAGGGAGGTTTGGAGGTGATTTGCAATGAGCTCTACGCGCTCGGCTCGGGGAATTTGGCTTACGCGACGGCGGAGGCTAGGGGTGCGGCGCGCAAGTGGAAGCCGGAGTATTGGTCCGGTTGGAACGCGCACGAGTGGCAGGTCAAGGGCATCCCGTACGGGGTGGACCAGAAATATGACCTGCTCTATGCGGGCTTTCTGCTGCAGTATGCGATGGGCACGTCGCTGATTGTGCTTGAGTCGGGGGCGGAGTCGACGCAGGCTTTCAAGTACACGGCGTGGGACAAGGGTCAGACGAATGTGGTGTGGCAGGGGTACTTCGATCCGGCGCCGCGGCGCTACCGGGCGACGGTGAAGAAGTTCTGGGAGTTCGTGAAGGCGAATCCGCGCGCGGAGGGCACGCCGGACACGTCGATTGCTTTGGTGCTGGGGAACACGGACGCGTTCGTGGGGATGGTCAGCGGGGGCTTTGCGCAGTGGGGGAATCATAAGGAGGCGGTGTCGAATTCGCTGTGGCGCTGCGGGGCGCCGGAGTACACTTGGACGGCGCTGCAGTATGGGTTCTTCCCGTGCGGGCAGGCGGCTTTGAAGCCTTACGGAAATGGCTGGCTGGCGGGGTCGCCTTACGGGCAGATTGATGTGGTGTGCGTGGACGACGAGGCGCGGCTTTCGGATGTTTCGCGCTATCGGCTTCTGGTGTGCGCGGGGTGGAATGTGATGAGCCGCGCGGGGCTCCGGACCTACCAGCGGTTTGTCTCGGAGAAGGGGGGGACGCTGCTGATCGGCACGCCGCATTTCTCGACGCGCGAGGACCGCGAGTACCGCCATTATCTGCCTTCCGATCTGGTGCAGCCGGCGCTGGCGGGGGTCGAAGTTCTCGATTGCCAGACGGTCACCGGGCGCGTGGAAGTGGCCTCTTTGATGCCCAGGGATTTGACCGAGAAGTTGGGTAAGCTGCCCGAGTTCAAGAAGGGTCTGCGGCTTGCCAAACTGCGTTTGAAACCGGGCGCGGAGGTGCTCGCGACGGTCGGCGGGGAGCCTTTGATCGTGCGCTCGCCCTGCGGCAAAGGCTGGGTCTGGTTCTTCGCGGCGTGGGACTATCCGGGGGCTTCGCGCGAACTCTCCCAGGTCTATGTGCGCCTGGCGCAGGGGCTCGCCCGCCAGGTGCCTCAGCGCGTGACCATCGAGTCCGCCGCCGAGAAGGGCGACGATGCAATCTACTGCACCTACGCGGTCTACGGCAAGGTCGCCTACTTCGTCAATGTCGACTGCGTCCACCCGCGCGCCGTGCGCATCCGCTTCGCCGACGGCTCGACGCGCGAACTCCAGATGCCGCCCTGCTCGCTCACCACCGTCGAACTTCCCGCCGGAATCCGGCGAAACTAGACCTCAAGCCGCAGGTGCCAACCTCCGCCGCCCGGAGGTGGACACGACCCCGACCCCTTCGCGTCCACCTCCCCCTGCGCCTGGTTGGCACCTTCCGGACGATTTCGAACCCACGGAGACAACCGATGAAAAACCGCATCCTCCTCCCGGCCCTGCTGCTCGCCGCCGCCCCCCTCTTCGCCGCTCTCGAACTGCCCCCCTACTTCGCCGACCACATGATCCTCCAGCGCGACCGGCCCAACCCCGTCTGGGGACGCGCCGAGCCCGGCTCCACCGTCACCCTCCAATTCGCCGGACAGACCAAGCAGACCCGTACCGCCCCCGACGGCACCTGGCGCCTCGCCCTCGACCCCCTGCCCGCCTCCGACGAAAGCCGCACGATGACCATCCGCTGCGACGGCCAGACCCAAACCGTCGGCGAAGACAAAAAGGAACTCAAAGACATCCTCGTGGGCGAAGTCGTCCTCGTCGCCGGGCACGGCGGCCTCCAGCACATCCTCGGCTGGGGCTTCGACGGCTGGAAAGCCGCCCTCGCCGCCGCACAGACCAACCGCCTCGTCAGACAGTTCCGCATCGCCGAATCCGCGGCCGAAGAACCCCTCCAGACCCTCAAAGGACGCTGGCTCGCCGGACGCACCATCGCGGATGTCCGCAGCCATGCCTACTACCTCGGCGTCGCCCTCCAGCAGCGCCTCCGCGTGCCCGTCGCCACCCTCGCCGCCATCCACCCCAAAGCCCGACTCGCCTCCTGGTGCGCCCCCAAAGGCTACCAAGGAATCCCCGAACTCCAAACCGAAGCCCAGACCCTCGCCACCCGCTCCTCCGCCACCCGCCAGTTCCAAGACGCCTTCGAAGCCTACGCCCAGGAACTCGACGCCTGGAAACGCACCGCCCGGGAGCGCTCCGCACAAGGACTCCCCGTCAAACGCCCCCCAAAAATCAAGCCCGCCTACGCCATGGCCAGAGACCATAAAGGCAATGTCCTCCCCACCGAGCCGACCGCCACCTGGAACGCCATGCTCGCACCCGCAAGAGCCATTCCCGCCTCCGCCTGGATCTTCCTCGTAGACTCCCCAGAGACCGAAAAACACCCCCTCGCCAAACCCTATTTCACCGCCCTGCTCAAGGGTTGGGAACCCGCCGCCGGCGAGCCCTCCCGCCTACCGCTCGTCGCCCCCTACGTCAAAGCCAAAACCTTTTCCGAACGCGCCGAACCCGTCGCCGAAACCATCCTCAAGACCCTCGCGAAAGGAACCGACAAATGAACCGCCTGCCCACCATTGCCCTCCTTTCCCTGCTCCTGCTGACCCCCTTCGCGGCCACCTTCGCCGGCGTTCTGCGCACACCCGCCATCTTCGGCCACAACATGGTTTTGCAGCAGGAGAAAACCCTTCCCGTCTGGGGTTGGAGCCAGCCCGGCGAAGCCGTCCAAGTCACTTTCAACGGCCAGAGCGCCCAGACAACGACCGGAAAAGATGGCCGCTGGCGGGTCGACCTCAAGCCCATCAACCAGAGCGTCAAAGAGCCATCCGACTTCATCGTCGAAAGCGCCGGCGAGCGCCTTGTCTACACGAATGCCGTCGTCGGAGAAGTCTGGCACTACTCCGGGCAGAGCAATATGGAATACACCCTGCGGTGGTGCGACCGGGGCCTGGACGAAGCCGCCGCGGCGAACTATCCGTTGATGCGGGTCTTCAAGATTGGTCACCTCTCTTCGGACGCGCCGGAGGAAGACATCAAGGGGCGTTGGGTGGTGGTTTCGCCCAAATTGGGTGGTGCGATTTCGGGCGTGGCGTACTATTCGGCGCGGCTGGTCCATAAGGCGACGGGGCGGCCGTTCGGCATTATCGATTCCTCCTGGAGCGGCATTCGGATTGAGCCTTACATTGCGCCCACGGGGCTGCTTTCGCGGACGTTCGTGAATGCGTCGATTACCAATCTCCAGGCCCATTACCGGGCGCTCGATCCGCACGGAGCGGAGCACAAGGCGGCGCTGGAGAAGTATATCGAATCGGTCGATGCGTGGGTGCGGGAGACGCGTGAGCGGATGAAGCAGGGGCGTCCGCCGGCGGCTATGCCGGAGATGAATTCGCGCCTTGCGATGGCGCTCGACGCGAATGGGGTTATCCGTTTCGACCAGCCTGCTTCGGCCTACTTTGGCATGATTGCGCCGATCATTCCGTATGCCATCCGCGGCATGGCCTGGTACCAGGGGTGCATGAATGCGTTTGACGGGGATTCGTACCGCGAGAAGCTGATTGCGCTGGCGGAGGGCTACCACGATCTTTGGGGGCAGGGCCCGTTCCCGTTCTACATTATGCAGATTGCGCCGTTCAACTGGAGTCCTTCGCCCACGACGCTTCCCGACCTGTGGGAGGCGATGACGAAGGCCTCTCGGGAGATTCCGAATGCTGGCATCGTCCCGCTCTACGACAACCGTGGCGCGAACTTCCATCCTACCAACAAGATTCTTCCGGGCGAACGCCTCGGCCGGCAGATGCTCGGGCGCAACTACCCGGAGGGGAAGGATGTCCACTGGCAGTCTCCGGTCTTCCGCGAGATGAAAGTCGAGGGCGACAAGGCGCGCATTTGCTTCGACTTCGGCGAGGGGCTCAAGACGCGCGACGGCAAGCCTATCGAGAAGTTCCAGATCTCCGACTGTTCCAAGCCCTGGGGGCCGTGGTACGACGCCAACGCCCGCATCGAGGGGGACACCGTCGTGATTTGGCACGAGAAGGTCAAAAACCCCCGCGGCGTCACCTACGGCTGGAACCACCACCTCAGCCTCAACCTCGTCAACCAGTACGGCGAGCCCGCTCTCGTCTTCCGCTACCGCCTCCCGAAGAAGCAATGATCCGCCCCCATTCCAATCAACCTCCAACCCTGAAAGGTTAGCCCGTGCGCTACGCAATCCTGCCTATCCTCCTGGCCGCATCCTGCCTACGCGCCGCCACCCCCGCCATCACCCTAACCCAGCCGCTCAACTTCGAGAGCGAGGCGCAGGCCCGGGAAGCGCTCCTGGCCTTGACCGATTCCACCGACGAGCCGGAACTCCTTGAAGACGGCTCCCTTGCCGTCCGCGACGCCACCGACGGGGAACTGCTC
>JBJFGP010000160.1:0-46119 GCA_051892815.1 Kiritimatiellia bacterium
AGCAAGAGCGCGACTTCCTGTCGAGGGCGAGAAGGACCCTCAAGGAGCGGCTGGGATGGGTGGTGCCGATAACCGATTTGAATGCGACTGGGGCGGAAGGAAGGGGGGCGGATCCTGTGCACCTGGCGCGCGATGCGATGGACTATGTCGACTACCATCTCTACATCGACCATCCTTCGGGGATGGGTTCGAACAGTTTTGCCTGTCCCAGCCGAACGGCCCATGAGGTGCCCGGCGGCGAGACGCTTTCCCGCACGCTCCGGCAGGTCAATCGAATCCGTCTTGCGGGCAAGCCCTTTGTGCTGAGCGAGTTCAACTGGTGCGCACCAAACGCCCGCCGCGCCGAGGGTCTTGCGCTCTTGGCCGAACACGCGGACGGGGCCGATTGGAGCGGGCTCTGGCGCTTCTCGTGGGCCAACCGCCTGGCCGATTTGGAAGGCGGGGATGCGACGAGGTTCTTCTTTCTCGCGACCGATCCGCTCGGGCGCGCGGCGGAGCGGCTCGCGCTTGCGATCTTCCTGCGGCGCGGGCGGCATTTCGAACTGCGCCGTGGCGGGAAAGCCCTGGTTGGCATCCAAAGTCTCGACGGCCGGCCCATCCGCCAATCCGCCCGCATCCTAGTCAGCCACCTCACCGAGCAGCAGAATGACGGGGCGACTTGGCTTGACGAGACGCGCCGCGAATACCTCTCGTGGGGCACCCTCCCCCATCTCATCCGAGACGCCCGAACCCCAGTCTCTATTGACCTCGACGAGCCCAGCCGATACCACGTCTGGGCGCTCGCGCCCGACGGCGCCCGACTCTGCCCCGTCCCCACGACCCATGCCCAAGGCCGCCTCCGGTTCCTCGCCGAGACACCCTTCAAAGGCCGCGCCGTCCTCGAATACGAAGTCGCCCGAGTCCCCGACTGACTCCTGTCTACCTTCCGCCCCCAAAGGTACCTACCTCCGACACCCCATCCTGCCTACCAGCCGCACCATAAGGTGCCTACCCACCGCCCCCCTTGACCCCAAAAGCGAAACTTCCGGCCAACCTGCCACTTTTGATTGAAAAAACCGCAGAGTTTTGCTATCTTGAGCCCTGCACCAGCGAGGCAGATGCCTCCCAACACTCCAATAAGGAATGGTGACCATGAAAATCAAAAAAGCCTCAAAAGCCGCCGCCGAAAAGCCCGTGACCGACAAAGTCGCCAAGCCCGCCGCAGCTAGAAAGTCCGCAAAGCCCCGCGAAAAAGGCGTCCGCGTGACCTTCTCCGTCCGCGCAGAGACCGGCAGCGAAGTCTGGCTGGCAGGCTCCTTCAACAACTGGGACCCCACCGCCAAGAAAATGGCCGACAAGGCCGGCGACGGATTCTACACCGCCACCCTCACCCTCCCCAAGGGCACCTACGAATACAAGTTCGTCATCAACGGCACCTGGTGCGCAGACCCCGAGTGCGCCGAGTGGGTCCAAAACGACATGGGCACGCTCAACTCCGTCCGCCACATCCAGTAGAGATACACCACCACAGACCGCAACGAGCCGGTTCCGCCTGCCCCCAGCAGACGAATCGGCTCTTGCCGTCCAAAAAACACACCAGATGAACAGCAAGCGGATCGGCATCATCGGCGCAGGACGCTTCGGAGAAGCACTCGCCCAAAGCTTCGCAGAGAAAGGAGTCGAGATCCTCCTCATCGACGAAAACCGCGAGAAGATTCGCGAGCTCGCGCAGTACGTCACCAAAGCAGTCGAAGGCGACGCTACCAACACCCGCCTGCTGGAGGAATCCGGCTTCGCCACCTGCGACACCGTAGTCGTCGCCATCGGAGATAACATCGAAGGCAGCATCATGGCGACCGCCGCCTGCAAGGAAATAGGCGTACCCAATGTCGTCGCCAAAGCCATCAGCGAGATCCACGGGAAAGTACTCAAACGCGTCGGCGCTGATGTAGTCGTGCACCCCAATCGTGACCGCGCCCAGCGCCTGGCGAGGGCACTTCTGGCAGCCACTCCTATCGAGCTCTTCGAGGTGGCGGATGGCTTGAGCATGGCCGAAGTGGTGGTACCCAGGCCTCTGGTCGGTAAGAACCTTGCGGAGTCGGCGGTGCGCACGGCTTTCGGCATTACGGTGCTAGCCATTCGACGTCTTGCTGACGACCCGGCGGCCCCGCGGCAAGTTGTGATGGCGACTCCGGAAGAGGTATTCCAGGAGGATGATCGTCTGCTGGTTTTCGGCGCGGACCGTAAAATCGACGCCTTTGCTTCGCAGGAGTGAGTGGCTGTCTATGATGCCTTGTCTGGTTCCCCGTTGGTGCCGCCGAGTTCTCATTCTTTCTGTCTTGGGGGTCATGGGATTCCTGCTGGCGCGAGCGTGGAATCGGTTGGAGCGAGCGGACTTGGATGGTGCCGCGCCGGCGTCGCTCTGTTGGGTATCGATGGGGACTTCTGCGGGGTTGACGCTACCGGGTTTCCAGGCCGAGCGTCTGCACGGGCTCAAGCACTCTGTCCAGGAGGTTTATGCCCGCATCGAGGGGGAACTCTCGCCCTACACGCCTGGGGATTGGCTCCGTCTGGTGCACACGGAGAGGGCTATTCCAATCCCTGCCGATCTCCAACCTCTCGTCGCCGAATCAATCCGTCTTTCGCGCCAGAGCCAAGGCGTTTTCAGTCCGGCAATCGAGCCGTTGATGAGGCTCTGGGGTTTCCGAGGCGCGCCCCCGAAGGAGCCCCCTTCCGAGGCGGAAACCCTGGCGCTGGCGAAGGCCATTCGAGCAGACCTCTCGCTCTCGCTGGAGGGTAATCGCCTGCTCGTCTCGAAAGCGGCCCGGGAGGCGGTTCATGCGACGGGTTCGAGGCTGTTGCTTGATTTTGGCGCCATCGCCAAGGGCTATGCCGTCGACCTCGCCGCCAAGCAGATTCCGCCGGATGTGCCGGATATTCTAATCGACCTTGGCGGCACGCTCTACGCCAAGGGACATTCCCCCGCTCGCGCCGACGGCTGGCGCGTGGCCATCCGCAATCCCTACCAACCTAAGGGGGCGATTGGTTGGTTCGTCCTGCCCCCGGAGATGGCAACCTCCACCAGCGGGAGCTACGAACGATTCGTCCCCATCGGTACCAACCTCTTCGGGCACCTCCTGGACCCCAGAACCGGCCGCCCCGTCAAACCTTGCGCCGCCGTCACCGTCATCGCCCCGACCGCCACACTGGCCGACGCCCTCTCCACCACACTCTACATCCTCGGACCCGGACAAGGTCGAGACTGGCTCCAAAAGCACCACCCCGAAGCCCACGCCGTCTGGTACCCGCCAACCCCCCAAGAGCCCCCCGCCACGACCCCGGGATTCCCGCCAATCCACCCCTTCGCAACCCGCCCCCGCTAGACCATGCCGAGCAACCTTCAGATCGCCGTCATAGCGGAAAAGACCCGAGCCTACTCCCGAGAACTCTGCCGCGGCATTGCCTCCGTCGGCCAAGACCACAAAGAGTGGGCCCTCCACCTCCTGAGCGACATCCCCCCCAATCCCGATACACTCGCCCGCTACGACGCCTTCATCGTCCGCGCCTACGACCAGCCCTTCGCCGACCGCCTCCTCGCCACGGGAAAACCCATCGTCGACGTCTACGGAGGAGCCGCCAGATGCCAAGGACTCCGCCTCGTCGACGCCGACCACCGCGCCATAGGCGTACTCGCCGCCCGCTACTTTGCTGCCCGCTGCTACAACCACTTCGCATTCTGCGGCTACCAGGGAATCTTCTTTTCCGACCGCCGCGAGCAAGCCTTCTTCGAGACCCTTTCCCGCACAGGCGCAGCCTCCTTCCAAGCCTACCCGACACCCAAAAAGGACCTCGACAACTTCAATGTCCTGAACCTCAGAAGAGAGGAGATAGAATCGAACTACTGCGAGCGCCACCTGGCCAGGTGGGTCTCCCAACTGCCCAAACCAGTAGCCATCCTTTGTAGCCACGATGCCCGGGCGCTGCAACTTCTGAGGGCCTGCAGAGGTGCGGGCATCGGGGTGCCGAGCGAAGTCGCAATCATGGGCGTCGACAACGATACTTTGATCTGCGGTTTCTGCACTCCGCCGCTCTCAAGCATTGACCCGAACGCCTTCGCGATTGGGCAATCGGCGGCGGGGATTCTGGCCAAGGTGCTCGCCGGGGAGGAGCCTTCCGGCGGGGTCGAGGCAACGCTGATTCGCCCCAAGGGGATTGTCGAGCGGGGAACTTCGGCCTACTATCCAACGGCGCCGGAGTGGCTGCCTTCTGCGGTCGGGTTCATTCGCAGGGAGTTCGGCAAGGGCATCTCGGCGACGGATGTCTTTCGCACGGTGGGGTTCTCGCACACGGTTGTCGAGCAGGCCTTCCGCCGCCACCTGCGCACGACGGTCCAGCAGGAGATTATGCGGCACCGGCTCAACGGCGCGATTGAGCTGCTGTGCACGACATCGCTGACGAGTGCGGAAATCAGCCGCCGGACGGGATTCTCGTCGCCCCAATACTTCGCGCGCTTCTTCCTTGAGCAAACCCGGTGCACTCCCGGCGCCTTCCGCGAGCGCAACAGCGGTCCCGCGTGGGAACGCCACGCCGTCCCCAGCGCCGTGGAACGGGGCCTCCTCGATGCTGCCGACCCGGCCGGCCGAGTGATAGGCACCAGCCGGGGCCGCGGCTAGCAACCTCCGCCAGCCGGTCGTGCCTACCTCCCGGATCCGGACCTGCCTATCTCCTACTCGCCGAGGTGCCTACCTTCCGCGCCCGCCGGCAAAGACGCTCCAGACGATTTCCTTTCCGCATTCCAAACAATTTGCTTGCCAAACCCCGCCGGTTGTGGTAAATTGATTGCTCATCCGAGATGGCGAAAGTAGCTCAGTCGGTAGAGCTCCAGATTGTGGATCTGGCTGTCGCGGGTTCGAGTCCCGTCTTTCGCCCCATCCCCCTTCCAAACCCCGAACGCGCCGTGCATCGGGGTTTTTTAGTAAAACACGCGGCCACTGACCAACGGGAGGACCAACCATGGCACGAGAGCGAACCCCTCGACTAACCGAAAAACTGCTCGGCCACTATACATCCCGGCTGCGCCAGAACGGTAAGATCGACACCGAACTCTACCAGAAATACAACGTCAAGCGCGGCCTCCGAAACGCCGACGGCACTGGCGTCCTCGTCGGCCTGACACGCATCGGAAGCGTCCACGGATACATCATCGACGAGAACGAAAAACAGAGCGTCGAAGGCAAACAACTCTACCGCGGAATCGACGTCCAGGAACTCGTCTCCGGCTTCCAGGCTGAGCACCGACCGGGCTTCGAGGAATGCGCCTACCTGCTCATGTTCGGCCTACTCCCGGACGAAAAGGAACTCGCCGAATGGCGCGGCGTATTGGACTCCTTCAGATGCCTTCCCGACGGCCTCAAAGGCGCCATCCTGCTCTACCCGGGCAAAGACATTATGAACAACCTGGCCCGGGCCGTGCTCAACAAATACAACCTCGACCCAGTACCAGACTCCCTCAGGCTTGACGACACCATCCGCCAGTGCATCGAACTCATCGCCCAACTTCCCGCCATCGTCGCCTACTCGTTCCTGGCCAAGCACAACCGCTTTGAATCGCAAGATCTCTACCTAGTCGATCCAAAGCCCGGCCTCTCAACTGCCGAGAATTTCCTCCGGATGCTGCACCACGACCGGGACGCAACGCCCCTAGAAGCCGAACTGCTGGATTTGCTTCTGGTGCTCCATGCGGAGCACGGGGGCGGGAACAATTCGGCCTTTACAACGCATGTGGTCACTTCCGCCTTTACGGACACTTATTCGGCAATCGCGTCGGCGATTCTCTCCTTGAAAGGCTATCGGCACGGGGGTGCGAATCTCCGGGTTATGGCGCAGATGGCGCAGATGAAGGAGAAGGTGAAGGACTGGAAGGATGACGATGAGATTGCGGCGTATCTGCGCAAGGTGTTGAAGAAGGAGGAGGGCGACGGGACGGGTCTGATCTATGGTTTGGGGCATGCGGTCTATACGCTTTCGGATCCCCGGGCGGTGCTGCTCTCCAAGAAGGCGTGCGAGCTAGCGGCGGAGAAAGGTCGTTCGGACGAGTTCGACTTTTACGAACGCATCAGCCGGGTCGGTCCTCAGGTTTTCAACGAGGGCCGGGAGAAGAAGCGTCCGCTCTGCGCGAATGTGGACTTCTACTCGGGTTTTGTCTACGACATGATTGGGGTTCCGCAGGAACTTTTCACGCCGCTCTTTGCGGTCTCGCGCATTGTGGGGTGGTCGGCGCACCACCTCGAAGAGTTGCTCAACGGCGGCCCGATCATACGCCCCTCCTACAAAGCGGTCGGGGGCAAGCGCCCCTACCAGACTCTGCACGAGCGCTCCTAATCTGCCGCGCTTCCCGCTCCAAGGCCTCGCAACGGCTTCGTTGCGGGGACTTTTGCCATTCAAACTCCATCCCGGTCAGGAATGGGTTCCGCGGATAGGCACGACCTGAACGCAGAGGTTGCCACGACCGGGATGCGAAGGTTGCCACCCATTCCCCCTAAAGGTGCTAACCTCCCGCCCGGCATCATTTGCACCTCCGAATGCGAAAAAAAACTACACATCCGCCCGGTAGTTTGGTACATTAGTGCGTATGGACACGCACGACTCTCCCCGGACCAATGCCCCGACCACCTCCCCCCGCTCCCTGGAAAGACGCCGACACCGAAGCGCCGACGACCTCCCCTTCAAAGTCGACCGCGCCCACCACGGCGGCTTGACAGACCAGTTGGCCGCGGGCTTGAGGCAGGCCATTCTATCCGGCTTCTACCGCCCTGGCGACGTCCTCCCCACCCTCGAAGAGTTGGCGCGCGCGACCGGCACCTCCATGCGCGTACCGCGCGAAGCGATGGACCGCCTCCGGGCCGAAGGACTCGTTCAGCCCAGACGCTCCGTAGGCTCCATCGTCATCGGCTCCCGCCAACAAGCCTGGCGGGGACATGTCCTCTTCATCCTCTCCGACGCGGACGGCTCCTACTACGCCAATGTCTATGCCGCACGCGTCCAGCAAGGCCTCATCGAAGCCGGATACCTCTTTTCCAGAGTCTCCGTCGTCGGGCGCGAAGGGGTCGCCAACTCGGGCGCCCTCGAGTCCGCGCTCGCGCAGAATGTGACCCTGGGGATAATCTTCTGTCCGCGCGACGGGCGCATAGCCAAGCGGCTCGAAGGTAGAGGCATTCCCTATGTGGTGGTGGGCGAGCACGAACCCGTCGGGAAGCTTTGCCGCGGCTGGATTCGTTTCAACCGCGCGGCCGCGGTGCAAGGCTTCGTCGACCGCTGCCGGAAGGTAGGGGCCAGGCGCATTCTCGCGGTGGAATTCGAGGGAGAGGGTGGCGTCGACATAGCCCCTGCGCTGAAAGGAAGCGGTCTCGAACTCAGGCGCGAACGCTTCCGTGCGCCGCCCGGGGCAGGGAGGCTTGAGCACATTCAAAGGGAGGTGATGGAGCGCTTGCTCAAGGGGGATGGATGGGCAGCGGATGTGCTCTTTTTCGCCGATGATTTCCTTGCAATGGGTGGTTTGACGGCTCTGCTGGCAAGGCAGGTGCGGATTCCGGAGGAACTCAGGGTCGCCACCTTCGCGAACGACGGGTTCGGCCCTGTTTTTCCGATTGAGTTGACGCGGCTCTCGATGGACCCTGTGGCGCACGCGGTGCAGACAATCGGGTGGCTGCTGGCTATTCTGCGGCGCGAGCCCCTGCCCGCCGAGCCGTCCCTGAGGTCTGTCTACCGGCAGGGCCAATCGCTCTAGCAGCCGTCTGAGAGGCCGGATTCGACGCGCCCCCGGATGCGGGTACCCGCCCGCGCCGGGGGTTTGTTGCACCGGGATGAAAAGATAGGCACCTTTTGTTCCTGTTGGTTGCCACTTTAGGCTTGCAAAGGTTGCTAGGATGGGGTATTATTAGTACATAAGATTCCGCCCCATTCCTTGCTACCAATCGGAGGGCGGCGTTCCAATCAAGGAGGTTCCCGATGTCCCGACTGTTCCACCTTGCAAAGCTCGCGTCCGCGACCGCCCTCTTGGCCGCCAACGCCTCCGCCGCCTGGCGCTATGTCCCCGAGGGTGGGGACGCCTATGAGGGCGTGGCCTACATCACCGACGGCAACTGGGTCTTCCAGGTCAGCGCCTACAACACCGACACCAAGAAGTTCACCACCGTGCCGAAAGCCGCCGGCTGTCTCGCCGGCGAAGGGGCGCTCGACCTTGACCTGGCCGAGCGCGAACTGGCGGAATCCTCAGGGGTCGACGCAATGACCTGGACGCTCCAGGCCTCGCAATTCAACGGGCTGACGAACTTGACCGATATCGCCCTCTCCTCCAAGCAGACCTGGGTTCCTCAGTTCCTGTGCAACGGTTGCACCGCACTTACCAATGCCAACTGCAGAGGCCTTCTGACTCTGAACAATTATGCCTTCAAAGACTGCAAAAGCCTAGCCTCCTTCTCCCCCGACTTCTGGACGCAGGACGAACCCTATCCCTTCAAAGAAGAGTGCTTCGCCGGGTGCTCCTCCCTCCCCTTCGATACCCTGAGACTCCACCCCAACAGTTCCATGGGATGGAGGTGCTTCCGCAGCGCGACCGGCATCCGGACGGTCGACTATTCCCGCCGGACAGGTGCCGTCGACCTGGGCTTCGTCATGGGCACCGGCGTGCGCAAAGTAATCCTTCCGCCGGCCCAAAGCGCACTCAGCTGCGAGAACTATTTCAACAATATAGAAGAACTCTACGCTACCAGCAACCTGATCACTTCGGTTAGTTGGGCAATCACGGGAACTACCAGTTACCACTGCCGATTCTTTGTCGACCCCGTGCTCGAAAAAGGCTATTTGGAGCCGACGCTTGCGGGGTATGATGTGGACTCGCCGTCGGACGAGCAGATTGCCCTCTACTGCGAGAAATACGGGGTGGCGGAAGAGCAGGCGCGGCGGGATTTGATTGGTCTATGGAACTTCAAAAGGGGCGCACAGGGACTGGTCTGGATTGTGCGCTATGTGAGCCCGTTCCGGCCGAAGAATGGGACGATGTTGTTCATTCAATAGGTTCTGAAAGGTGGGTATTTCTCTTATGTCTAGTTTGCTTGCCCGTTCTGCATTGGTTGGGTTTCTGGCGGTCTCGTCGCTATCTGTCTTCGCGGGCGGCGGGTTCCATTATCCGCGTGGGATCATGCCCGAGACTTACTGGCTGGCCTGGAGCGACGAGGAGCAGGGCCGTATCGAGGAGGACATCGAGAGGTACCGCAAGGCGGACGCTCGGATTGGGCATCTTGGGATTCCGGGGAATACCGTGGTCGAGGTCGAGCAGTTGACGCACGCGTTCTATTTCGGCGCCCACGCGTTCAATCTGGGGCAGCTTGCGACGCCGGAGTTGAACCGCCAATTCCGAACCTACTGGGGAACCTTTTTCAACTCGGCGACGGTGGCTTTCTACTGGGACACTTTGGAGCCGGTACGCGGTCGCCCCCGCTACCGCCCGGGGCCCGAGGATTCGGAGGCATTCTGGAGCCGTTGCCAGGATCCGGCGGGGCAGCCTCATTGGCGGCGGCCGCCTCCGGACCCGATAGTCGACTTCTGCAACTCCCGGGGGATTCGCGTCCACGGCCATCCCATCGTCTGGGCCTCGTCCGCGTCCTACCCGCGCTGGCTGGAGGCGGCTGCGACCAATGAGTTCGACTTCATCGCGCGGGGCTTCTGCAAGACCGACCCCAAGACCAAAAGGTGCGTACCAGACGTCCCCAGAGGTATCTGCGAATTGACCCCGGAGGAACTAACCAATGCCCTCCCGAGGTTCCTATCTCTGGTGGAAGAGGTTCATACCAACCGCATCGCGGAGTTGGCCTCGCGCTACGGCACGCGCGTCCAGAGTTGGGATGTGGTCAACGAATCGTGCACCGACTTTTTCCGGTGGAAACTCCGCCCCGACCTGCCCGTCTGCCGCAGCTGCCACGAGCGAGCAATGCCCTCCGACTATGTCTACAAAGCCTTCCGGATGGCCGGCGAATACTTCCCCCAAGAGGTCAAACTCAACATCAACGACTATATCACCGATCGCCGCTATGCCGCCCAGATAGACGACCTCCTCGCAAGAGGCGCCCGCATCGACACCATAGGCGTCCAGCGGCACATTATGACCCGCTGGATTTGGCGCGATGTCATCTCCGGAGCCGACCCCTTCTCCCCCGAATACGAACGCCACCAAATCCTCCAGCTTGGCGCACGCGCCCCCATCCACATCAGTGAAATCACCGTTCCCGCCTGGTGCGAGGAAGAAGCCGTTTACCCCAGTCTCGACAACCGCCAGACCGCAGAGATGCGTCAGGCCATCGTCGCCAGAAACCTGTACCGACTCTGGTTTAGTCTCAAGCCGGTGGAGGGCGTGACCTGGTGGAACAGCATCGACGGCTGCGCCTACAAAGGCGAGTCCGCTACCTCCGGATTCTTCCGCCAGGACCTTACCCCAAAACCCGTCTACTACGCCATCGCAGACCTCATCAATAACGAATGGAAGACCCGGCTGAAAGCGCGAACCGACGCCGCCGGAACCCTCCAGTTCAGAGGATTCAAAGGCCGCTACCGCCTCAGCTGGAGCCAGGACGGAACGCAAAAGAGTGCCGAGATCGAACTCCGCTGAAACCAACCGGAAGGAACCATGAAGGGGAACATCCTGCTCGCAAGCCTGGCCTTCGCCAGCCTCGCCTGGGCGGCACAACCGCGCCTCGCCGTCTTGAGCAAATCGGGGGCGCACCATGACGAGTGGGACTCCGGTCTGGACGAACTCAAGTGGACCGCGGATGCCATCGACACGGAGGAGAAACTAGCCGCCCTGGAGAGCCGCCTGGAGCAATACGACATCCTCCTGGTCGCGCCCCTCTTCGGGGGAAAGGTGGGCAGCCCCGAGGCCTATCGTACCTTCCTCCGCGACGGTGGGATGATAGTCGTCACCGACGGCAGATACCAATCGGTCCGGGACTGGATGCGGAACATTTCGGAGGACTTCTCGGGCGTGGCGATTCCCAATGGCGACTGCAATTCGTCCCAATGGTTTGTCAACGGCTATGTGCAGGACGCCGTACCGGCCACCCCGCATCCTTTGCGCACCTTCCCCAAGCAGATTCGCGAGCCGAACCACTGGGGGCACTTTGGAGAGAGTTCGAATCCCAAGTGGGAATTGCTCGCAAGGTGTAGCGAAGGGCGCCCGGTCGTCTGGCTCCAGCGGGTGGGCAAGGGGCATATCATCTACTCCGCCTTGCGGCAATACACGGCGGCTCACCTGCTCAACTGGGCGGCGTGGCAGAGGCTATCGAGGGCAGGGATTGAACTGAAGCGGTTTGAGATGTCGCCGCGCGTGCCGGGGAACGGGAGGATGATGCTTTCGTACGCGAAACTTGCCGCTCCGGTGCCCATCGAGTTGTCCGTCAATCCGGGGCGGACGTTCAAGGGAACGCTGGGCGGAAGTACGGGTTCTCTGGCCTACCGGCTGGATAGGCGCGGGGAGCAGAGGTTGACGCTCAAGGTCGGCGGGCAAACCATCTTCGAGGAGGTGGTGCGGCTACCTTTCGAGCTGGAGGTTCAGCCGCCGATGGGCAGGAGGTGCCTATCCACGGAGACAAGAGGTAAGCAGATTTGGTTCCCGGTCGACCTTGCGCCGCTGGAGGAGTCGTTCACGGGAAGGTGGCTGGAACTTGCCATTTTCGACTCGAAGGGGAAGGCGCTCGGGGAGGGGCAAATCAGCCGTGTCGGGAAGGATTTGCATCCTGTGATTCCGTTTCGGTCCGAGCGACCTTTGGCTCCGGGGCGTTATCAGGTGGTGGCCAAAATGCCGCGCCGGGCTGGGCGGGGCGAGCCGTATGCGGCGACGAACCGGTTTGAAGTCTTGCCGCCGCGAAGGGCTCAGACGATTGTCGACCAGGACGGGACTTTTCTGGTAGACGGGAAGCCTTTCTTTCCGCTCGGGTTCTACCATGTGGGGAACGAGGATTTGGCTCAGGTGGCGGAGTTGGGGGCCAACACCGTTCAGTTCTGGGCGTGGCAAGGTCGCGCGGGGATGGATCGGGTGAAGGAGCTTGGTTTGAAGGCTCTTTTCGAGAACAACCACGGTTCGCTCGCGGCCTATTCGCACCGTCTGGCGGACTATAAGGACCACGAGGCGCTGCTGATGTGGTACATTGCCGACGAGCCGACGGATTGCAATGCGCTCGCCTGCCGGACGCGCAACGACTTTCTTTTGGCGAACGATTGGCAGCATCCGACTTATATCCTCTCCTGCCGTCCCGATCTCTTCAACTGGGCGAGCCGTTTCGGGGAAGTCCTCGCCTTCGACAGCTACGGCAAAATCCCCGAAACCGCCGCGCGCGCCACGCAGGCCGCCGAAGCCACCCGCGACCGCGTCCCCGTCATAGCCGTGCTCCCCAGTTGGGGCAACCCCAACGGGCAAAAGACCAATCCCGAACTCCTCCGCCAAAGAGCCTTTCTCGCCCTCGCCTCAGGCGTCCGCGGCATCCTCTGGTACCCTTGGAAGCAGGCCGGAGGCGGACCTCTCGGAGAGGGACTCGTCCAAGCCCCGCAGGACTGGCCGGCCTATCAAACCCTCATCGACGAAATCAAATCCCTGACGCCCGAGCTGACCGCCTTCTTCCGCCAAAGGCTCCAGTACGGCGACATCTACGCGCTCCACTGCCGGCTCGCCGACGGGCGCAACGCCTTGATTTACGCCAACGCCTCCGACAACCCCGCCTCGGCTGATCTCCGACTCCCCGGCAAAAACGCCCCGCGCCGCCTCACCCTCAAACCCCGCGCTTGCGGCGTCCTGCGCTGGTAGCCTCAAAAGGTACCAACCTCCGCAGCACAATCCTGCCTATCGGCTCCCCCAAAAGATACCAACCTCCCCCACCCAGTCTTTACTATTGACCAGCCCCCGCGATTGTCCTATCATACACCCCAGCACACACACCAAGGACACCCTATGGACTGGCAAGTCGGCTTCATCTCACTCGGCTGCGCGAAAAACCTCGTCGACAGCCAAATCATGGCAGGATACCTGCACCAGGCACACATTCCCCTCGCCCCAAACGTCGACCAGGCAGACATCATCATCGTCAACACCTGCGCCTTCATCGACTCCGCCCGCGAAGAAGCCGCAGAGGCCATCCTAGGCGCCTGCGAGCGCAAACGGCTCAACCAATGCCGCGCCGTCATCGTCACCGGATGCCTCCCCCAACGCTACAAATCCCGAGCCCAAAAAGCCTTCCCCGATGTCGACACCTTCCTTGGCACCGACCAGCTCGAAGACATCGTTCCCGCCGTCCAAGCCCTACAAAACGGACACCCCTACCACAACCAGATCCCCCCAAACGCCCCCTGCAAACTCTACAATCCAACCTACCCGACCCTCCTCTTCAGCGGCGGCCCCTTCGCCTACATCAAGCTGGGAGAAGGCTGCTCCCATAGGTGCGCCTACTGCGCCATCCCGCAAATCCGCGGCGCCGCACGCTTCCGCCCGGTCAAAGACATTCTCGCCGAAGCCAAAAGCCTGATCCAGGCAGGCGTCCGGGAACTCAACCTCATAGCCCAGGATGTCCTCTCCTACCACCACCGGAACCTGCGGATACTCGACCTGCTCAAGCAAATCTGCGCACTCCCCGGAGACTTCCGCGTCCGCCTCCTCTACGGCTACCCAGGCAGCATCACCCCCCAGTTGCTCCAATTCATCGCCGACGAACCCAAGTGCTGCCGGTACCTCGACCTGCCCGTCCAGCACGCCTCCCCCAAAGTACTCGCCGCCATGAATCGTGCCGACATCGCCGACCAGGTGCGGACACTTCCCGAGCGCATTCGCGCCATCATTCCGGACGCGACGTTGCGCACCACCTGCCTACTCGGCTTCCCGGGAGAGACTGAGGACGATTTCAACCTCCTGCGCCAATTCATACGCACCTCCCGCTTCGACCATTTGGGCTGTTTCGCCTTCTCTCCCGAGGAGGGAACGCCTGCGTTCGCACTGCCCCGGCGCCCCGGGAAAGCGGTAGCCAAGCGCCGTTGCGAGCGGTTGATGTTGGACCAAAAATCGATTGTCAAAGAGCTCAATTCCCACCGCGTCGGGCAAGCGGGCCGTGCCTTGCTCATCCGTCCGATGCGGGGCGGGAAATGGGTCGCAAGGCTCGACCACCAGGCCCCTGAGGTTGACGGCCATACGGTCATCAAGGGGCTTTCCCGTGAGGCTCGGGCGGGGGCATTCGCGCGGGTCGTGATTACGGGTTTCCGGGGGTACAACCTGTTTGCGGAGCCGTGCTGAAGGTATGCGGCGGGTTGACCAGGCGATTGTCCTTGCGCTGTTGCCGACCTTGGCATTTGCCGTCTCGGCGTGCGGCAACCTGTTGGGGTTTTCGACGACTGCCTGGGGGCTGGCGGGCGCTTTGGCGGGGGCGTGCGGCTACGCGGCGTGGCGGCGGTGCGGTTGGCGTCTGCCGATGGTGTTCGTGGCTTGCGCGCTGCTCTGGGGAACCTTCAAACTGGCCGATTCCGAGTGGGACGGGAAGGCGATCCATAAGCCTGGGGCGATTGCTTTGGCGGGCGGGTGGAATCCCGTATGGAAGGCTCTTGCGCATCGGGCTGAAGGCGACGCGGGGTGGGCGTGGTGCGAATATTACCCCAAAGCGGCCTGGCATGTCAATGCCGAATTGCTGCGGGCGACGGGGAATGTGGATTTGGGTGATGGGGTGCCGTTGATTTGGGCTGGGGTGGTCTTTTGCCTGGGGCTGGGGGTGTTGCCGTGGCTGTACGGTTTGGGGTCGAAGGGTACCTATCTTTTCTCGGGGCTGTTGGCGTGCAATCCGGTGCTGCTGCGTGAACTGTGCAGCGGATATGTGGATGGTCAACTGGGCTGTTCGCTGGTTGCGGGGCTGCTGGCGTTCAGCGCTTACGCGCGGCGGCCACGCGGGCGTCTGCTGTTGCTGGCGGGGCTTTGCTGCGTCTACGGGGCGAACTTGAAGTTTACGGGGCTGGTCTACTTCGGAGCGGGCTACGCGCTGCTGGGGGGGATGGCGCTTTGGCGGCATTTCAGCCCGTCGCGCCTGGCTTGGATGGCGGCGATTGCGCTCTCGACTCTGCTCTGCGGAACCGCGCCTTATCTGACCAACTGGGTACGCTACGGTTCGCCCTTCTACCCGCTCCACTCCTTCTCAAAGGATGCCGCCTTGCGGAACGATGAGGTGTTGCACCAGTGGCTGACGCCGGAAGGCATCGAGGCCTCAAGGTGGCGCCTGGCGGGCGAATCAATCCTCAACCCCGCGCCCAATCTGGACCGCTTCTTCCCGCGCCGGGACATCGCGCTCGTGCCGCCGATCCCCTTCAAACTCGCCCTCGCGCTGACGCTCGCGGCACTGCTCATACGGCGCAAAGGCGACCTCTTCTCCGGCTCCATCCTCCTGACCGTCCTCATTCAACCCGCCCTCTGGCACTTCCGCTATATTCCCCAACTCTGGGCACTGCCCCTCGCCCTTGCCGCGCCTGAACGCCACCTGCGCCTGCCCGTCGCCCTGCTCGCCGCCTGCGCCCTCATCACCCCCGCCATCGAACTCGCCCAACCGCTTTGGACGATGACGCTCCGGGCCCGTGAACTCGAACGCACCTTCGGGGGCGACTCCTACCAATGGCACGCATCCACTCGTGCCTATGGCCACGAGCAAGAGTTTGATACCTACTGGCTCAACTGGTTGGCATCTGCCGGCATCCCCCTCTCCGACCGCCTCGACGCCATCCCGTCCGACCGCCCGGCCGACTTCTGGTGCATCGACCTGCGCCTCTACTCCAAGCCACCGGCCAAACTCCCGCCGCCCGCCCCCCCCCTCTCCGCCCTCCTCCGACTCCGCGCCCGACAGTTGAATTGGGCATGGAGCCGCTGACCCCATCCCGCTGGAGCCGACGCTTCCTCGCCCTGATGGCCGGCGCCCTCGCGGGGAACTCCGGCGCCATCTGGATTCCCCTCCTGCTGAGCGTCGCCGCCCTCCTCCGCCCCCGCCTCCGGCAAGGCTGCCACCTTTGGATTGGTCTGCTCGCCGGCCTCCTCTGGCACGCCCGGATTCAATCCGAACAAGCCTGGCTCGCCAGCCTTGACGGCATCGAAGTCGACTTCTCCTGCTGGTGCCTGAGCGACTCCGTCTGCCGCGAATACAGGCCCGGACGCCACGCCTGGGAGTTCGAGCCCCACGACCTGCGCATCGGACCCGAACGCCGCCGTCTCATCCTCCCCGCCAAGACATCCTGGCGCGCCGGCCCAGACCAGAAACACTACGCCCCCAAGTGCGGAGACTACTGGCGAGGCAGCGCCAAAATCCGCATCTGGAACGGCCAAACCGTCTTCCTCTCCATCCCCCGAACAGGCGCCTACCCGACCCTTCCCCAAACACGCCCCGCCCACATTCCCCTCAAAGTCCGAGCCGCCCTCCTCAGCGCCAAACTCCGCCAACACCTCGCACGCGGACACGAGACAGATGCCACCGAACCCCTCGTCGCCGCAATCGTCCTCGGCGCCCGCGGCAACATCCCCAAAGCCACCTACGACACCTTCCGAAAGACCGGCATGGTCCATGTTTTGGCCGTCTCCGGGCTCCATGTCGGCATCGTCGCCGCACTCCTCTATTGGCTGCTCACACGCCTTCGGACAACCCCGCGAACAGCCAGCCTCCTGAGCATCCCGTGCGTCATCGCCTACACCATTCTGACCGGCATCCAGCCCAGCGCCCTGCGCGCCTGCCTGATGGCCTCAATCTACCTCGCCGCCCGCGCCATACGCCGCCAATGCCGCCTTCCGGACGCACTCCTGATGACCGGAGCAACCGTCTGGATCCTCTGCTGGCCGCTCGCCTGGATACCCGGCTGGCTCCTCTCCTTCACCGTCATGGCCGCCCTCTGCTGGCTCTTCCCCCTGCTCCGCAAAGCCTTCGAAACCTGGATCTCAAGAGACCGCCGCTATACCCTCCCGCCACACCTCGAACTACTGCGCCACTGGTTCAGTTCAGACGAACTCAGAACCGACGAAAATATCCTCCGCGCCCTCGCCCCCAATGCCACCCTCCGCTTCCGCCTGGAACTAGCCATTCGCCGCATCAGCGCCCGATGGTTCTTCAACGGACTGCTCGTCTCCGTGACCGCCTGGCTCGCCGCGTTCCCCCTCGGGCTGCACTACTTCGGGCAACTCACCTTCGCAGGAATCCTCGGCAACATAGCCATCGTCACCCTCGCCTCCTGCGTGCTCGCCAGTGGAATCGCAAGCCTCTCCATCGGCTGGATCTGCCCCCCAATCGGACTCCTTCTAGGCCACCTCGCCAACCACTTCGCAGGGCTGATGCTCACCCTCGCGCAAGCCTGCGAAACAACCGGGCTCTACTTCCAACTGACCAAAATCCCCGTTTGGACTACGGTTCTTCTCTACCTTGCCCTTCTGGTCGGTTATTGGCTTCTCTCGCGCTGGACGAAGCAACATGCCGCACCCGGAGACGGAAACGACGCCAGAGCGCCCTAAGCTTCCTTCCTGCCCCATTGTCGCCCGGCCGATCCCAATCCGGCTCCGCCCCCAACCGTGCCGCCGTCAGCCGTAAAGCCTCGTCATTCCCCATAACCATTAAACTGTCTCCTGGCAACAACTCCGTATCCCCGTGCGGCACCACAAAGTCCGCCCCGCGCCTGACCAGCAGCACCAAAGCACCCTTCGGAAGATTCAAAGAGCAAATCGTCCGCGCCCCCGCTGCCTGCCCACCATCGACCTCCGGCAGTACGAACTCCCGCATCTCGTCCGCCTGCAACTGTCCCGTGTAGTCGAACTCCAGCGGGATGCGAACCTTAGGCTTGAGCGGCAGGTCCAGGTGGAGCCTCCGCGCCAAGGGCATAAGCGTCTTCCCCTGCAAAATGACCGAAAGCACGACAATCGTGAATACCGTCGTGAAGATCCCCTGCATTTCCGGCCGCGAGTCCCCAAAAGCCACAAGAGGAATCGTCGCCAGCATAATGGGAGCCCCGCCGCGCAAGCCCACCCATGAGACGAACAGGCGCTCGCGCCAGGTGTAGCTCCTGCCCAACAGGCAGAGATGCACCGCGGCAGGTCTTGAGACAAACATCAGGAAGAGTGCGATGGGCAAAGCGATATGCCAAGTCTCCAGCAGCTGCTTAGGCGTGACGAGCGCGCCAAGCACCGTAAAGAGCAGCACCTGCATCAGCCAGGCCATCGCGTCGTGGAACCTCCCGAAGCTGTTCTTGTAGATGAACCGCGAGTTTCCCATCACCAGACCGGCCACATAGACGGCCATGAAGCCGTTTCCTCCAAAGGCTTCCGCCGCCGCGTAGATGAGCAGCACCGTGCCGATTCCGGTGACATAGTAGAGCCCGTCGTAGTCGTAGTCGATGCGGTTGACGACCCAAATAGCCGCGGCCGCAAGCAAGGCACCCACCGCCGTGCCGACGCCCATGGCCAGGCAGAAGGAGGGGAGTATCTCCCAGTAGCCCGAAGCGGCAGGTGCGCGTAGCATTCCGACCAGGAATAGGGTCAGGAAGGCGGCCATCGGGTCGTTCGAGCCGGACTCAAATTCGAGGAGGTTTTTCAGGCGGCTTTTGATGCTGACGCCAGAACCTCTGAGGATTGAGAATACGGCTGCGGCGTCGGTGGAGGAGACTATGGCGCCGACGAGAAAGCAGTCGGCGAAGGAGTCGTTCCGCTTGAGCGACCAGACGAAGAGGCCGGTAAAGAGGGCGGTCAGGAGCACGCCGACGGAGGAGAGGTAGAGTCCTCTTCCCAGGACCGGCAGAATGGAACGCCACCGTGAATCGAAGCCTCCCGAAAAGAGGATGAAGGCCATCGCGACGGTGCCGAGGATGTTAGCAAATCCGCTTGTCAGAATCAAGGGGGAATTGCCGGGCAGGCTGCGCGCGAGCATGCCGACTCCGAGGAAGAGGAGCAGGACGGGGAGATTCAACCAGCCGGCCAGTTTGCTGGAGAAGGCGGCGACGAGGACAATGCCACCGAAGGCGGCGAGGGTAATCAGAAATACGGGGGACATTTGGCTAGAGGTTGCGGAAGATTTGACCGGGGGCCGGGGCGAAGGGATTGGCTGCACCGTGGCGTCTGAGCAGGTCGACCATGGCGGCGGTCTTGTCCGGTTCGCCATGGATGGCGAAGGCGTGGCGGAGGGCGGGGCCGTTCAATTTGTCGAACCAGTTCATCAGGGCTGTTCGGTCGGCATGTGCGGAAAGGGCGTTGATGGTGTGTACGCGGGCTTCGAGGGGATAGGCGTCGCCGAGGATGTTGACGGGTGTCTTGTGCTCGACGAGGCGGCGGCCTAGGGTGTTCTCGGCCTGGTAGCCGACGATGAGGACGATGTTTCTGGGGTTGGTGATGTTGTTGATGAGGTGATGGAGGATGCGTCCGCCTTCGCACATGCCGGAGGCGGAAATGATGATGAGGGGCCCTGGGCGCTTGGCGAGGGCTTTGGAGTCTTCGACGCTTTCGGTGAATTCGAGGCCCGGGAGGCGGAAGGGGTCGTAGCCTTGGCGGAGGATGTCGGAGGCCGCTTCGTCGTAGCATTCGCGGTGATGGGCGTAGATTCGGGTTGCCGCGAGGGAGAGTGGGCTGTCGACGACGACGGGGGTCAGCGGTATGCGTTTTTCGCGGAGGAGTTCGCCAAGGTAGTAGAGGATTTGCTGGGTTCTGCCGACGCTGAAGGCGGGGATGACGAGGCGGGAGCGCTGCTGGTGAATGTCTTCGACGAAGCCTTTGAGGCGGCCTTTGACATCGGCGAGCGGGGGGTGGTCCCGGTCGGCGTAGGTGCTCTCGATGAGGAGCACGTCGGGGGTGTCGGGAATGTCGTAGTCGCGGAGGATGGGCTGGTTGGGCTGGCCGAGGTCGCCGGTGAAGACGAGGCGGCGGTCGCGGGTTCCGGGGGTGGTGGCGATGAGTTCGGTGATGGCGGATCCGAGGATATGTCCGGCGTTGTGGAAGAGTCCGACGAGGCCGTCTGCGAGTTCGAAGGCGCGCTGTTTGGGTACGGGTTCGAAGAGGGAGAGGGTGCGGGCGACATCCTCTTCGGTGTAGAGCGGTTCGAAGAGGTTTTTGCCCTGGGCCTGGCGTTTGCGGTTGACGATTTCGAGTTCGGCGAGCTGGAGGTGGGCGGAGTCTCGGAGCATCACTTTGCAGAGGTCTGCGGTGGCTTCGGTGGTGTAGATTCGTCCGCGGAATCCGCCGCGCACGAGGGAGGGAATGTTGCCGCTGTGGTCGATGTGGGCGTGGGAGAGGATGACGGCGTCGATGGTCTTGGGGTCGAGGCCCAGGCGGCGGTTGCGCTCGAAGGCTTCCTTGCGGTGTCCCTGGAAGAGGCCGCAGTCCAGAAGTATCCGTTTGCCTTTGACTTCGACCAGATGCATCGATCCGGTGGTGGTCTGGGCGGCTCCGAGAAAGGTCAGATTGAACATAATTTCCTCCTTCGGTCTGGTGGCGGGACGATTCCTTCCACTGCCCGAAGTGTAGCAGTTTTCGCGCCCGAAATCAACCCCGATGTGCCCGCGCGGGGGGAGGAAGATCGGACGCGGAAAGGTTGGCACGAATGGGGACGGAAGGTTGCCACCTCCGGGGGCGTCTGGTAGGCAGGGAGGGATGCCAAAGGTGCCTACCTGCCGAGGCGGCGGGTAGGCAGGTTTTCGTTGCGCCGGCGCGGCGGAAGTGGTAGACTGGCAAAGTCCGTTTCCTGCCGCGCCCTCGCTGGAGCCGTCCGATGAAAAACCTCTTGCTCGCCCTGATTCCCCTCTCCCTCCTGGCATCCCCCGAACCGACCCCGGCCGACCGATTCCGCCATCCGCCGAGCGAGGCGCACGCGGGCGTTTGGTGGCATTGGATGGGGGCGAACGTGACCCGGGAAGGCATCGAAAAGGATCTCGAATATTTCCGCCAGATGGGCATCACCAGCGCCACCATTTTCGGACTTTCCGACTCCTGCACCCCATGGGCGTACGACATACCCAATCCGCCCGGCGGGCCCTTGACCGCCTACACCCCCAAGTGGTGGGAGTTCGTCCGCCTCGCCGCCGAAAAAGGCCGCGCCCTGGGCATCGACATCGGCGTGCACAACTGCCCCGGCTACACCACCGCAGGCGGTCCCTGGGTCACCCCGCAAGAGGCGATGCGCGAACTCTGCTTCTCGAAAACCGCCTTCGCCTCTACCGGCGGCCTCGCCCGCGTCCCGCTCCCCCTCCCGCGCCCATCCTCCGCGCCGCGCGCCCCCTATCCCGTCCACAACCCCGAGACCGGACGCATCGAGAAACCCGCCTGCCCCAGCCGCACCAACGACCTCCAATTCGTCACCCTCCTCGCCTTTCCCGCACGCAACCCGACCCCGCAGAGCGTCCAGGCAATCCCACACGCCTACGACCTCCAAACCCAACACGCCACGGTTGCACTTCCCCCCGGAGATTGGAACCTTCTGCTGGTCCTGCATATCCCCACCGGCTCCTTCACCCAGCCAAACCAATGGCGCGCCTTCGGACTCGAATGCGACAAAATGAGCCAATCCGCCGTCCTCCACCATCTCGACCACCTCCTGCGCAGTATGAAGGCCGCACTCGGCAATCTCGTCGGCGACGGACTCAACCACATCCTTATCGACAGCTACGAGGCAGGCCCTCAAAACTGGACGCCCCTCATGCCCGAAGAATTCCGCCGCCTGCGCGGCTACGACCTCATCCCCTGGCTGCCCGCCCTCGCCGGATTCGACCTCGGCACAAAAGAAGAGATGGCAACCTTCCACCGCGACTTCGACCGCACCATCCGAGACCTCTTCAGAGACCGATTCTACCGGACCGTCGCCGAGAAACTCCACCAGGAAGGCCTTCAACTCGCCTGCGAACCCTACACCGGACCATTCCAGACCGAAGAACTCATCCCCTTCATCGATAGGCCCATGACCGAGTTCTGGAGCCATACCAATGCCCTCACGAGAGCCCCAGGAAAACTCAACTGGAATACCGCCAAAACCATCGAAGCCGAAGCCTTCACCGCCGCCCCCGAAAACGCCCGCTGGGACGAAACCCCTTGGAGCCTCAAGGCCTCTGGAGATGCACAATTCGCCCGCGGAGTCTCCCGCCTCATACTCCATTCCAACCCACTCCAGCCCTGGCCCGAACACATCCTTCCGGGCATTTCCATGGGACGATGGGGCACCCACTTCGGACGCACCCAGACCTGGTCCAAGCACGCCAAAGCCTGGTTCGATTACCTCGCCCGCTGCCAATCCCTGCTCCAATGGGGCGCCGAAGCCGACAACCCGCCCTGCTCCTCCCAACCGTGGAATACCCCCCTTGGAATCCGCACGCGGACCAACTCGCTCTACACCGTCTGCTTCCTTTCCAACGGCTCCGACAAGCCCCTCCAAACCACCCTCAAGATTCCCTCCAACCAAGCAGTCGACTGGTTCGAGCCCGTCGGCGGCACCATTCGCAAAGCACGCCCCGCCCCTGACGGTTGGCTGACCATAAGCCTCTTCCCGCGCCAGAGCGGCTTCATCGTCTACGGCCCCGACAGCCACGCCGATGCGAACCTCTCGCCCCTTGGCGCGGAAACCAGCCGCCCCCCGATTGACGTGAGAGGGCCCTGGCAAATCACCTTCCAAAGCCCCCTCCACGAGCCCACCTCCCGCAGCGGCGGGCTCTTTGACTGGACTACCTCAGAAAGCCCCGAAATCCGCTACTTCAGCGGCACCGCCCGTTACCAGACTGCCTTCGACTACCCCGAAGAGCCGGATGCCAGCGAACACTGGATCAGCCTTGGAAACATCTCCGGACATACCGCCGCCGTCACCCTCAACGGCACCTTCTGCGGCATCGTCTGGTGTGCTCCTTGGCGCGTCGCAATCCCCAACGGCGCACTCAAGAAGGGGGGCAACAAACTCGTCGTTGAATACGCCAATGTCTGGGCGAACCGGCTTATCGGCGACACGCTCGAACCCGAAGATTGCCAGTGGATTCAAGCGCCCTATTCCGGCGGATTCTATCTAGCCCGCTTCCCCGACTGGTTCGTCAACGGCACCCCGCGTCCTTCGCAGGGTCGGCGCTGTTTCACGACCTGGAACTACTTCACTTCCAAGAGCCCGCTCGTGCCGTCTGGTCTCATTGGTCCGGTCCGGATCGAGTGAACCCGCCGGGGAAGAATCTGCGCTTTCCCCCTTTCCGGAAATATGGTAGAATGGCTCGCAAATGAACATTGGACTACTAGGAGGTTCTTTCGACCCGGCGCACCGAGGGCATCTGCTGATGGCGGAGGAGTCCTTGCTTCGTTGCGGGCTGGACGAGGTTTGGTTTGTCCCCTGCGCCCACCAACCGCTCAAGCCGAATGGTCCACACCATACGCCCGAAAGCCGCCTGGAAAGCATCCGCAAACTCATCAAGGGCAATCCCAAACTCAAACTCAGTCTCATCGACTGGAACCGCCAAGGCCCGTGCTACACGGTCGACTGGCTTTCGGAGCTGGTGCAAAGCCGCCCCGGCGACCGGTTCTACTTTATTCTCGGGATGGATTCCGTGCGCGATTTGCCCAAATGGAAAGACCCCGGGCGCATCTTCTCGCTTGCACGCCCCATCCTCTTTGAGCGCCCAGGTTTTGAGCATCCGGAGTCAATGCCCTACTTCACTCATTCCCCCATCATCCTGCCGGCGGTGTCCAGCCTCAGTTCCACGCAAATCCGCCGGCAGGCCCAACAGGAGACAACCCAATGACAGCCGAAGAACTAGCCCGCGCCATCGCCTCCGCCCTTGAAGAGAAGGGCGGGGTGGACATCAAGGTCATCGATTTGCGCGGCGCCTCGCCCATCACCGACTACTGTGTCATCGCCACCGGCACTTCCGCCCCGAACCTCAAGGCGCTCGCGACGCAGACCGCCAACACCGTCCGCCAGTGCGGCAGCCAGATTCACCGCACCAACGGCGATTCCGAGAGCGGATGGCTGGTCATCGACTGCTTCGATGTCATCGTCCACGTCTTCACCGCCGAGGCCCGGACCTACTACGCCATCGAACGCCTCTGGGACAAGGCGCGCCAACTGGCCGCCGCACCGCTCGAAGACGCCCCCGGCAAACCCGCCGCCCCGGCGCCGGCCGCGACCGAACCCGAAAGCCCCACGGCGCGCGCCGACCTTCTTATCAACCTCCAGATCTCAGGCGTTGCTTTGTCCGAGACCGATCGCAAGCTAATCACAGAGGGCATTCCTGTCAACCAGTGGCCCGAAGAGCTGCGTACCAAAGCCCGCCCCTTTTTGCACACCATCCGCTGAGCCCCATGGCATCCATCCGAGTCGCCCAGCCGCACGGATTCTGCGCGGGGGTTGCCAGGGCCCTGAGGATTGCCGACGAAGCCCTGCGCGCAAACGCCGCCGTCTGGTGCCTCCACGCCATCGTCCACAACACCCATGTCGTCGATCAGCTCACGGCGCGGGGCATGCGCTTCGTCGAGACCCTCGGCGAGGTTCCAGACGGAGCCGTCGTGCTCTTCTCGGCACATGGCGTGCCGCCGGCCATCCGGCTCGAAGCCGCCCGCAAACACCTCCAGGTCATCGACGCCACCTGCCCCTTTGTCGACAAAGTCCACCGCGAAGTCGCAGCCTTCGCCCAAAACGGTTCGACCGTACTCTGCATCGGGAATCCCGCCCATGCCGAAGTCGTCGGAGTCGCAGGAGAAGCCCCCGGATCTTTCCACGCCATCGCCACCGAAAAGGAAGCCCTGAGCGTACCGGTCACCAACCCCGAACGCGTCGCCGTTGTCACCCAAACCACCATTTCCGCCCAACTCGCCGACCGACTGCTGACCATCCTCCGCCGCCGTTTTCCCCACCTCCAGGAGCCCCGACAAGCCGACATATGCACCGCCACGAGGGAACGCCAAGAGGCCGTCGCACGCTTGGCCGCAGAGACAGATCTGGTCATCGTCCTGGGCAGTCCTGCCAGTTCTAACAGCCGACGCCTGGCCGAATGCGCCCAGTCAAAAGGCACACCCGCCGTGCTCGTCGATTCCCTGGACCAACTGGATCAAATGCCTTTGCCAGAACGGATTGGGTTGACCTCCGGCGCCTCGACTCCTGAGGACTTCCTGCTGGCGGCAAAGGCACGCCTGGAGACGATTGGAGGGCAGGTTCAATGACACCGCAATGGACGATCGAGCGCAAAAGAGACGGATTCGAACTCTCCGAAGGTGAACTCCGGGACTTCGTCAAAGGCATAACCGACGGAACCGTTTCGGACGCCCAGACGGCAGCCTTCGCTATGGCCGTCTTCATCCGGGGAATGTCCGACCGCGAGACGGCAACATTGACAGACGCCATGATGCATTCAGGGCAGGTTCTAGACCTCTCCCAATGCCCCCGCCCGACAGTGGACAAGCATTCGACAGGAGGTATCGGCGACAAAATCTCCATCCCCTTGGCGCCCTTGTGCGCCGCCTGCGGATTGGCTGTCCCGATGGTGGCAGGCAGAGGTCTCGGACTGACAGGGGGGACTATCGACAAGCTCGAATCCATCCAAGGTTTCCGGACAAACCTGCCTTTGACGGAGTTCCGGAGATTGGTATCAAACGTCCCCTTTTGCGCCATTATCGCGCAGACACCGGAACTTGCTCCGGCGGACGGTCGTCTCTATGCCATACGGGACACGACGGGTTCGGTTCAGAGCATTCCGTTGATTACGGCGAGCATTCTCTCTAAGAAGCTGGCGGAGGGGGCAGAGTCTATCGTTTTCGACGTGAAGTACGGTCGAGGGGCGTTCATGCCGACTTTGGATCGGGGGCGGGAGTTGGGCGAATCGCTCCGGCGGATTGCGGAGGAATTGGGGCGAAAGGTGGACATCCGCCTGACGCCAATGGATGTTCCGCACGGGCGAACGGTCGGCAATGCGCCGGAGGTTCGGGAGGCTATCGAGGTGCTCAAAGGTGGCGGTCCGGCGGATGTGCGGGAACTAACCTTGGACTTGGCGCGAAGGATGCTGCGCCTATCGGGGATGGGCGGGATCGAGCCGGAAAGGTTCCTTGACGACGGGCGGGCGTATGAGACTTTCGAGCGGCTTTGCCGGGCGCAAGGTGGGGTGTGGCCTATCCACCTTCCGGAGGCAAGGTTCGTATCTCCGCTGCCGGCGGAGGCGAGCGGCAGGGTCGAGGAGGTGGATGCGGCGGCGATTGGCCGAGGGGTTCTTCTGCTGGGGGCGGGGCGCAGGAAGCCGGGGGATTCGGTGGATCTTTCGGCGGGGATTTCTGGGTTGGTGCGGCCGGGCGAACGGGTTGAAAAGGGGCAGGCGCTGTTGATGGTCGAGACGGCTTGCGAGGCGCGATTCCGGGAAGCGGAGGGGTATCTGCGCGGGGCGTTCAAGGTGGTTCCGGAGTGATGAAGCGGCTTGAGGTGCGGTTGGGGTATGGGTTTCGGCGACCTGAATTGTTGGAGTTGGCGCTGACGCATCCGTCGTGCCGGCACGAGTGTGTGGAGCTTACGGGGGACAATCAGCGGCTGGAGTTTTTGGGGGATGCGGTCTTTGGTCTTTTGGCCGGGGAGGCGCTTTTCTTGACGCACGGGGAGGCGCAGGAGGGGGCGTTGACGGAGATGCGCAGTCGACTGGCTTCGGCGGTATCGATGGCTGGGGTGGCGCGTGGGCTGGGGTTGGGGGAGTATCTGCGGCTGGGGCGCGGGGAGGCGCGCAATCGGGGGGGGATGAAGCAGAACAATCTCTGCGATGTATTGGAGGCGGTGTTCGGGGCGGTCTATTTGGATGGGGGGCTTGAGGCGGCTCGGGGGCTCTTCAATCGGCTCTTTCCGGATGTGGGGAAGATGGCCGTTCAGGGGGGGGATTCGAACCCGCGCGGGAGGCTGCAGGAGTATGCGCGGCATCGTTTCGCGAGGGAGCCGATGTATCGTCTGGCCGGTCAGGGCGGACCAAGGCACGAACCGTTCTTCCGGACGGTTGCGTGGATTCCCGGAACGGGCTTTGCGGCCGAGGGCGAGGGCGGCTCCAAGAAGGTTTCGGCGGCGGTGGCGGCGGCGAATCTGCTGCGCGTGCTGCCCACCGATGCGGGAGATTGCTAGCCACCTTCGGGGGTGATTCGTTGCCACCTGTCGGGGGCGGTGGTGCCTACCTTCGGGGGCGGCGGGTTGGTACCTTTCGGGCGCATATTTGCGGGCGGCGTGCGGTTTTTCCTTGCGTGGGCGGGTGAAAAAGGCTATCCTAGGAGCGTTCGTGGTTTAATCAAGGATAACGAGAGCATGGCGAGTGATGATGCGATTGAAGTGACTGGTGTAGTCGTCAAGGTGTTGCCTGCGACGATGTACCGTGTCCGGCTTGAGAATGGGCACGAGGTGTTGGCCCACATCTCCGGCAAGATGAGAAAGTTCTTCATCAAGATTGCAACGGGCGACAAGGTGACGCTTGAGATTTCCCCTTACGATTTGACCAAGGGGCGCATCATCTTCCGCCACAAGGTCTGAGCCTCCAGGATTCCCCCATCTATTGCAAAGTCCCGGCTAATTTGCCGGGGCTTTCGTCGTTTCAAAAGGGTGTGTTGCCGGAGCAGGACGCGGGGCGCTCAAGAGGCATCAGCCGAGCGTGTGGACGGCGTCTTTCACCCGCGTGCGCTCATTGGCGTCGGCGACGCTGACAATACGACCGCCGACATTGAATAGCAGCCCCAGCGCCATGCAGTCGGCCAAGATGCTCGACCCCCCGTAGCTCACAAAGGGAAGCGCCAAACCCTTCGTCGGCAGCAATCCCGTCACGACCCCCATGTTCGCCCCCGCTTGCGCCGCCAGCAGAACCGTAGCGCCCAGGGCGATGTAGCGGCCCAAAGGATCGGTCGCCTTCAGCGAGATGGTCAGGCCGCATCCAAGGATAACCCCGAAGAAGATGACTAGGCTCGCCGTCCCCGCAAAGCCGAGTTCCTCGCCGACGATGGCGAAGATGAAGTCCGTGTGCGCCTCAGGCAAGTAGTTGTGCTTCTGGATGCTCTGCCCGAGGCCCACCCCCTTGAGCCCGCCCGAACGGATGGCCAGGAGCGACTGCTTGAGCTGGTAGGCCACCTCCTTGGGCGCGTCCGAGGTGGCAAACTGCGCCGCCAAACGCGCCCGCCGGTTCTCATTGTTGTAGAGCAGCACCCCCACGCCCAGCAACCCGACAAGCGCGACACTGGCCAGGTACGGCACCGGCATTCGGGCAGCCAGCATAATCGAACCAGCCAAGATCATCAGCACCATCGCGCACCCGAAGTCGGGCTGCAGCACCACGGGACCGACGAACAATAGTAGGATCAGGCAGGTCGGCACCACGCCCTTCCAGAAGAGCCGGACGCGGTCGCGCAACCACACCATCCAAAAAGAGGTCACCACCACCGTCACAACCTTCGCAATCTCGCTCGGCTGGATATTGAACAGCGGCGAGCGAATCCACCTCCGGCTCCCGTTGATAGTTCGCCCAACCCCCGGCACGAAGACGCACAGGAGCGCCGCAATCGTCAACAGAAAGAGGCAGAGCACGAACTTCGGATTGTTGTAGAGCCGATAGTAGTCGAACCGCCTGATAAGCCACACCAGCCCCGCACCAATGGCGAAATAGACCAGTTGCCGCGTCCAGAAATGGTTCGCGTTCCCGTAGGTCATCTGCCCGCAGACATCGCTTCCCGAGACCAGCACCAGAAAGCCCTCAAGCGAGAGCAAGACAACCGCGAAGGCCAGTATGGAGAGGACTTTCCTCATGCCTCCAGACGCGAAGCAATCCCCTTGATGCGCTTGAGCGCCTCGCGGACATTCTCGCGCGAATTGAAGGCGCTCACGCGGATATAGCCCTCTCCCGAACGCCCGAATCCAGCCCCCGGCGTCGTCACCACCTGAGCCTCCTTGAGCAACCGGTCGAAGAACGCCCAGGAATCGCCCTTCACATTGATCCAGACATAAGGACTATTCTCCCCGCCCACGCACGAATACCCCAGTTTCGAGAACGCCTCGCGGATGAGTTTGGCGTTGGCAAGGTAGTAGTCAATCTGCTTGCGGGTCTGACTCGCCCCGCTCTTCGAAAAGACCGCCTCCGCCGCACGCTGCACCGGATAGGATACGCCATTGAACTTGGTGGTGTGGCGGCGGTTCCAAAGCGGATGCAAAGCAACCGGCTTGCCCTTCGCCGTGTACGCCACAACCTCCTTCGGCACAACCGTAAAGGCGCAGCGAACCCCAGTGAACCCGGCCGTTTTCGAGAAACTGCGAAACTCGATGGCGACCTCCTTCGCCCCCTCGATTTCGTAGATGCTGCGGGGAATCCCAGGTGTGCGGATGAAGGCCTCGTAAGCGGCATCGAAGAGAATCAGAGCCTTGTTGCGACGGGCATAGTCGACCCACGCCTGGAGTTGTTCGCGCGTGGCGGTCGCACCGGTAGGATTGTTCGGGAAGCAGAGGTAGATAAGATCGACCGGCTCCTTCGGAAGCCCGGGGACAAAACCGTTGGCCGCATTGGACTCAAGGTAGACCAACCCGGAATAGCGCCCGTTCTTTGCCGCCCCCGTGCGCCCGGCCATCACATTCGTGTCGACATAAACAGGATAGACCGGATCGGGAACGGCTATGGTCAACTGGCGGGCGAAAAGCTCTTGGATGTTCGCCGTGTCGCACTTGGCGCCGTCGGAGACAAAGATTTCGTCCGGGGCGATATTGGTATAGGAGTTCTTCGCAATGGCTTCCCGGAGGAAGGAGTAGCCCTGCTCAGGCCCGTAGCCGCGGAAAGTCTCGGCATGGGCGAGTTCCTCGACAGCCTTGGTCATGGCTTTTACGCAGGCGGGCACCAGAGGCAAAGTCACATCGCCGATGCCTAGGCGGATGACGGCGCGACCGTCTGGATTGGCTTCGGTGTAGGCCTTGACGCGACGGGCGATTTCGGAAAACAGGTAGGAGGACTGGAGTTTGGCGTAGTTTTCGTTGACTTTGATCATGGTTGGCTACTCTTTGGGGGACGAGAGAATCCACCGTTTGTTGAACCAGAACCATTGGCCGGGGTCTGCGCGTATAGCGCGGTCGAAGCCTGCCATGACGGCCGCGACTAGGCGGCGCGTATCGGTTTCGGGCTCTGCGGCGGGGTCGGGATAAAGGGTGTCGAGGACTTCGAAGTGGAATTGGGTCCAGCCCACGCGGTGGGGTGCGGCGACGAGGATGGGTACATTGGCGTTGTGGGCGAAGCGGCCCACGCCTTCGCCGACATTGGCGGTTCCTCCGAGGAAGGGGACTTGTATGGCCTGGTGTTTGAGGCTGATATCGGCGAGAATGGCGAGTGCGCCTCGGTTGGCGAGAACTTCGGCCACTTGGCGGAGGGAGGCGCGGCTTTGGCGTTCGACGATTTGCGTGCCGTGCGTGCGGGTACGGTTGATCCAGTTGTTGAGGAGGGGGTTTTTCTGTTTGGAGGCGATGGCTATCATGCGGATGCCGTAGATGCGGCAGGCGATGGCGGCGAGGTCCCAGTTGCCGTAGTGGGGGACGGTGATGACGATTCCGCCGTATTGGTCGATGAGTTTTTTGACGGGGCCTATCTGCGGACCGAAGTCTGGCATGTGCCGGTCGACCCAGGTTTTGTCGAAGCGATCGGCGCGCATCATTTCGATGGTATTGAAGACCATGTTGCGCAGGGTGAGCCAGGCGATGCGGTCGATGGTGCGTCTCGGGGTCTGGTCTCCGAAGACTTGGCGGACGCGTTTGGCGACTTGGGCGCGTTTGGGCCTGAGGGTATGGAAGACGAGGCGCAGGAGGAGCCAGGCGAGGGCGAAGGCGAGGCGCAGGGGAAGGAGTCCCAACAGGAGTTGGAAGGCGCGGACGAGGGCGTATTCGAGGTAGTGGCGGGGTGTGGGCTTCACGCGGGCTGGGGCTGTGGGCGGGGGTGGTCTAGAGGCCGGGTTGAGCCCTGTTTTTGGCGCGAAGGGTGTCGGCGAGGGTGGCGAGGAGGTTGTTTTGGCTGGCCTGGAGGGTTTGGAGGGAGTCGAGGAGTTCGGCGGTTTGGGTATCGTCGGCTTCGCGGTCTCGGGTGAGGTCGGTCAGTTGGCGGATTTGGGCCTCTTGCTCGGCTATTTTGGCTTCGGCTTTGAGGAGCATGCGGCGGGTGGCGAAGAGTTGGCGGAGGAGTTCGCCGGGCTCAAGGTCGAGGTCGGAGATGCGCATGCCTTCGGGGATTGGGGTCTGTACGGTGTTGCCGCAATCGGGGCAGGGCACATGGAGTCCGGCGCCTTTGTAGTCGATGACGAGGGTGTGGCCGCAGACGGGGCAGTCGAAGACGATGTCGGTGGCGCGGATGTCGTCTTCGTCGGGGGTGGTGGTGGAGGCGTTCTCGGGGTTTTCGTGCGAATCCATGGCGTTTCTCCTATCGAGTGTTCGGGTTGTTCGGGTTCGATGGTCTTTGCCAAAGGCACGGAAAGGCGACGCCGCGTGTGGTGCGTGCGCCGCCTTCCGCCGGAACGGTCTCGCCGACCGTTTAGGCTTTGACGATGTTGGCCGACTTGAGGCAGGCGGCGCAAACGGTGATGCGGCGGGTGTTGGTGCCGTCTTTGACGCGGACGGAACGCAGGTTGGGCATAAAGCGGCGGCGGGTGATGCCGGTGGTGTGCAGGCCGATGCCGCCTTTGGCTTTGGCCAAGCCGTGGCGAACGATTCGATTGCCGGTCATGGGGCTTTTTCCGCAAATTTCACAAACTCTGGACATGTCTATCTCCTCAAAAGGCGGTCAGAATAGCATATTCGGGGGGGAGTGTCAATCTTTTTCCGCGGGTCGGGCGGATGGGTTCGAAGGGCAGCGGCGGGTAGGCAGGAATGGGGGCTAGTGGTGGGTATCTTCGGGGGGCGTTGGTGGCTACCTGGTGGGGTAATGGGTAGGTTGGAATGGGGCTAGGGGTGGCGATGGGAGCCGGGGGTGCCGAGCCCGGCGCGTTTGAAGGCGGTTATCAGGTGGGAGGCGCCGGAGAAGCCGGTCTGGTCGGCGATTTGGTCGAGGGATCGGGTGGTGGTCTGGAGCAGTTGGACGGCCAATCGAATCTGGTGGAGGCGCCAGAGGGCTGCGGGGGAGGTGTGGAAGGTGGCGCGAAAGTGGAGTTCGAGGGCGCGGCGGGATAGGCAGGCGTGGCGGGCTAGGCGCGGGATGTCGGGCGGGGCGTCAAGGTGGCGATGGATATAGTTGATGGCGCGCGCGAGGGCGGGATTGGACGGGTGGCGCCAGCCGGTTGATTCGCGCATCACGGGCGGCAGGGGGGCAAGCGGCTGGGGGGAGGCGTCGGAGCCGGAAAGGAGGTGTTCGACGGCCAGGCGGCCGAGTTGCTCTTCGGGCAGCGGGATGGTGCTCAAGGGGATGGGGGAAAGGAGGCTCGCCGCCGCTTCGTCGCCCGTCCCGAGAATGGCAATATCGTCGGGAACCGGGCGGCCGAGTTCCAGACAGGCGGTCGCCACGCGGCAAGCCAAACGATCCGTGGTACAGTAGACGCCTGCCCCCTCCGGAAGCGTCCGAATCCACGCGCGGAGCGTATCCCCGTGGCGCCAATCGCCAAAGGTCTCGGGCGGCGGCAAGGTAGCCTGGAAGCCCTCGGAACGAAGCCGTGCACCATAATGGGCGGGGTTCGCCAGACACGCCGTAGCCACCAGCCCCATCGTCTCAAAGTGCTGCCGCGCCAGCTGCCCAACCGCCAACTCGTCCACCACAACCGAAGGAATCGAACGGATTCGCGAGACTGTCGAAATGTTCACCCTACGCACCTTCGCATCCGATTCCAACGCACGATCGCTGACATAAGGCGCAATCACCCCGTCCACCTGACCGCGTTGCACCAGCGTCCGGAGAATCGGCGCCTGCTCCTGCTCCAAAGGCAGAAGTTCAACCCCAGAGTGCGCCAAAACCGCACCCCGCGCACCCTCCAAAAGGGGCAAAGTAGACCCGAAATCGGGTGCCAATACTACCGCGATACGCATAATTGCGCAATCAGTAAACCATATTCGACGCATAAGCGCAATGAAAAACCCGCCCAAGTATGGTAGAATGTCACCTTGACTAACCTCAATCACCCGACAGCGAACAGATGAAAAAGGCACTCATTACCGGCATCACCGGCCAAGACGGCTCTTATTTGACCGAACTTCTGCTCAATAAAGGCTACGAAGTCCACGGCATCATCCGCCGCAGTTCCAGCTTCAACACTGGACGCATCGACCACCTCTACCAAGACCCGCACATTATCGGCGTGCGCCTCCACCTGCACTTTGGAGACCTCTCCGACTCCGGCAACCTCACCCGCCTGGTCTATGAAATCCAGCCGGACGAAATCTACCATCTCGCCGCCCAAAGTCACGTGCGCGTCTCCTTCGATATGCCGGAATACACCGGCGATGTCGACGCCCTAGGCGTGATGCGCCTCCTTGAGGCCGTCCGGGCCGCAGGACTGGCCACCAAAACCCGCTTCTACCAGGCATCCACCTCGGAACTTTTCGGTAAAGTCCAGGAGGTGCCCCAGCGCGAGACGACCCCCTTTTATCCCAGAAGTCCCTACGCGGTTGCCAAGCTCTACGGCTTCTGGGCGGTTAAAAACTACCGCGAGGCCTACAACCTATTCGCCTCCAACGGGATTCTCTTCAATCACGAGTCGCCTCGCCGTGGACCGACCTTCGTGACACGCAAGATTACGCTGGCGGCGGCGCGTATCAAGATGGGCATCCAGAAGGAACTTTACCTGGGTAATGTCGAGGCGCTGCGCGACTGGGGGTTTGCCGGGGATTATGTCGAGGGGATGTGGCGAATTCTCCAGCATGATAGGCCCGACGACTTCGTTTTGGCTACCGGGGAGATGCACAGCGTGCGGGAGTTCTGCGAGGAGGCTTTCGCTTTGGTCGACTTGGACTGGAAGGAATATGTCCGGCACGATGATCGGTACAACCGGCCCTCGGAGGTGGAGCAGTTGCTGGGTGATCCGAGCAAGGCGCGGCAGGCGCTGGGTTGGGAGCCGAAGGTGACTTTCAAGGGCTTGGTCAAGCTGATGATGGAGGCGGATTTGCAGGTGGCTCGGCGTGAACTTGCGGTCCTGAATGCGGGCGGGACGCTCTCGAACGCGGAGTAATGGCGATGGTGGATCTCAAGTCGAAAAGGATCTATGTGGCGGGGCACAAGGGGATGGTCGGGGCGGCCATCTGCCGGGAACTTAGGCGCATTGGGGCGGAGCGTCTGATTACCGCGAGCCACGCGGAGTTGAACTTGATTGACCAGGCGGCGGTCAACGCTTTTTTCGCCAGGGAGAAGCCCGAGGTGGTGGTTTTGGCGGCGGCGAAAGTGGGGGGGATTGAGGCGAACCGGCAGGCGAAGGGGACTTTCCTCTACGAGAACATTCTGATTGCGGCAAATGTCATCGAAGCGGCGCGGCAAAGCGGTTGCCAGAGGCTGCTCTTTCTGGGCAGTTCCTGCATCTATCCGCGCCTGGCGCCTCAGCCGATGAGGGAGGATTGTCTCTTGACTTCGGCGCTGGAGCAGACGAACGAGGGGTATGCGCTGGCGAAAATCTCGGGGTTGAAGTTGTGCGAATACTACCGCAAGCAGTATGGGCTCTGCTACCACTCGGCGATGCCCACGAATCTCTATGGAACGGGCGACAATTACCACCTGACGCACGCGCATGTCCTGCCCACGCTCATACGCAAGTTTGACGAGGCCAAGGAGCGCGGAGACGCCACGGTTCCGCTTTGGGGGACGGGCAAACCGTTGCGCGAATTCCTCCATGTCGACGACCTTGCCTCGGCCTGCCGCCTGTTGCTCGAACTGGACAATCCGCCTGATTTGGTGAATGTCGGAAGCGGCCGGGAGTTGACCATTCGCGAACTTGCCGAGAAGGTCCGCCAGGCCGTTGGATGCACCGCCGAACCGGTCTTCGATCCGACCATGCCCGATGGCACCCCGCGCAAACTTTTGGACATATCCCTGCTCAAAAGCCTTGGCTGGGAGCCCCGGATTTCGCTCGAAGAGGGCATTGCCCGGACCGTCCGCGAATACCGCGAAGAGAAGGCCAAGGGCAACCTCCGGATGCGCTAATCCACCGCCCCGGAAGCCCTCGCCAAACCAATTGGCCGGCGCAAATGCGCCGGCCAATTTCATTGCAAGGCCAAGCCCGAAAGGTACCCATCAGTCCCCCCGGCTGGTACGCACCTTTGCCCCCCGCACCTGCCAACCAACCGCCCCCAAAAGTGCCCACCTTCCACCCCGGAGGCAACGCACCTTATTCCCGCCATTCCGCCCGGGCACGCCCCACCCCCATGCCACCACACGCAGGCGAGCGGTTGACGAGTGGGCACCTACCGGAGCGGCTTCAACAGCGCCCCGACCATCCGCTCAATCGCCTTCGCCGCCGACTTCGCCTCGCGCTTCGCCTCGGCAGCCCGCGCCGCCAAAGCCGCATAGTCCACCCCGTACCCCGCGCCCAAGTGACGCTTGCGCGCCAACACCGCATCCGGATCCATCCCACGCAAATCCTCCAGATGATCCCTGATTTGATGGTACGCATCCCGAAACGGCATCCCCCCCGCCACCAACTCAAGCGCCGCATCCGTCGCAAACACCCCCGGCTCCGCAAAAGCCGCACGCAAACGCCCCTCGTCAATCGCCAGACGCCCCGCCAAAAGCGTCATGATACGGACCGAAGCACGCGTCACCCGCAGCCCCTCCATATACAACTCCTTCGTGTCCTGCAAATCCCGGTTGTACCCCCCCGGCATCGCCTTGATCACCGCCGAAGCAGCCGTCGAATACCCCAGCAGCAAAGCCGCCTTCGCGCGAATCAGCTCCAAAAGATCCGGATTGTACTTCTGCGGCATAATGCTGCTCCCCGTGCACAACTCCCGAGGCAGACGGAAATAGCCAAACTCCGGCATCGAAAAGAGAATCAAATCCTCCGCCATACGCGAGAGCGTCAGCATCACCTGCTTGAGCGCATCCAGCAAAACAGCCTCATCCTTCCCCCGCGCATTGGAAGCGTGGAACACATTTTGAAGCGGCGCATCAAACCCCAGCAAACGCGTCGTCAGCCCCCGATCCAACGGCAGCGGCACCCCATATCCAGCCGCCGACCCCAGCGGATTGCGGTTATTGAACCGCCGCGCACCTTCCAAGACAATCAAGTCATCCAAAAGCGTCTCCCCCCATCCACTTGCCCAACAACCCACCGTCGTCGGCATCGCCGGTTGAAGATGCGTCCTGCCCACCATCGGCACCCTCGCATGCCGCTTTCCGAATGCAATCAGAGCCCCCGAAAGCGTCGCAATCTCCTCCGAGAGCGCGACCAATTCGCTACGCACATGCAGGCGGATGTCTACCGCCACCTGATCGTTCCGGCTACGCCCCGTATGGACCCTTCGGCCCAATTCCCCGAGCTTGGCGGTAAGCCTCCGTTCCACCGCCAGGTGCACATCCTGGTCCTCGGCGGTAATGCAGAAGCGGCCCTCTTTGGCGTCTTGGATTGTCTCGCGAAGTTCGGCGACGACGGCATTGCGTTCTTCTCGGGAAAAGATGGGGGGGGTGACTGCCATACGGGACAACATGGTCACATGTGCGGCGGTGCCGATACAGTCCCACTGGGCGAGGGCGAGGTCGAGAATGGGGTCTTTTCCTTCGGTGAATGCCAACACGTCGGGGTCAATGGCGCCGACGACTGTCTTTCTATTTGTGGCCATTTTTCTGCCTCATCTTTGAATCAAGGGTGTGTGTTCGAGTTGGGCCGCAAGCGTGCGCCGCCGGGCCTCTAAGGTGCGCAATTCCGCGGCGAGTTCGCGGGTATTGGTTCCGTCTGAGAGTGCGTTGAGCCAGGCGGCGTAGTCGGCTGCGAGGTGGTCGAGTTCTTTGCCTCTGCCGATGGCTGGGATTCGCACGGCGAGGGCTTTTTGCTTGGCTTCGCGGCGGACGGCGGGTGCTTGCGCGCGGGGTAGGAGCCAGGCAAGGGTGCGGGGTGTCCAGGGGTTTGGGCAGGGGAAGTTGGCGTCTGCGGGCCAGACGAGGAGGCTCATTGCCCAGCGTTGGAGGGCTTCTTTGGTGGCGACGCCGGGGTCGAATACGGAGGCGGCGGTCTGAAGGAGCCAGGAGTCCCAAAGGGTGTCGAGTTCGTCTGGCGGGAGTTGGGGCGTTTGGCCTTTGATGTAGGCTTCGAGTGTGCTTAGGGGGTGTTTGCCGGTGAGGAGCCAGCGGGCGAGGACGGCGGCGAGGGGTTGGTCGAGGGTGGGGGTGTCGAGGAGTTCCCGGGCGGGGGGGAGTCGGGCTTCGGTCCAGCGGCTCCATACGGTTTCGAAGTCTGGGGTGGCGTAAATGAGGGTCTCGCGTTCGCCGTTGACTTGGGAGCGTGCGATGGCTCTTCCGAGGCCGGCGGCGCGCGCTGGGGTGAAGGTGTCGGTCTGGGCGGCGATGGAGCAGAGGCCGCGTATCAGGGCGTCGCGGAAGGCGTCGAGGTCGCAGGTCTCGGGTGCGGGGAGGTCGATGCGGGTCTTGCCGCCGGGTTCGACGCGGCAGTGGACGTTGGTGGCTCCGTTGGTTTCGCTTCCGAGGACGATGATCAGGGGGTTCTCGGGGGTGGAGAAGCGTCTGTGGAAGGCGCGCTGGAGTTCTTGCTCGACGCGGTTGGCGAAGACCAGCACGGGGGGACGCATCTGGCTGAAGCGCTCGTCTTTGGTATATACCAGCAGGGCCCCGTCGTGCGAACGAACGGGGGCGAGTCCTGCGTATCTCCGGGAGGCGGCCGTAGCAAGGAATGCCCCCAAGAGGAATACAGCAATGAGTTTCGCGGTCGGGGCGGGAATCACGCCGGAGGTTTCCATTGGCGGCAGGCGACGCCTGCCTCGTCCAGCAGCCGCCGAGTCTGGTCGCTGAAGGCGTACTCGCCGCCGTAGACGACCTCGCGGATGCCGGCGTTGATGATCAGTTTCGCGCAAGTCAGGCAGGGACTGAGCGTCACATAGATGGTCGCGCCGCTCAAGCGGATGCCGTAGTAGGCGGCCTGGCAAATGGCGTTCTGCTCGGCATGGACGCAGAGGCACTCTTCCAGCGACGCCCCCGACGGCGCGGTACCGCTGCAGCGTGGACATCCCCCATCAAAACAGTTGCGCACACCCCTGGGCGTCCCGTTGTAGCCCGTGGAAACGATGCGCCTGTCGGCCACCACCACCGCCGCCACCTGCCGGCGCGAACAGTTCGAACGCGTCGCCACAACCTGCGCGATGTTCATAAAATAAGTGTCCCAATCCGGCCTCGAATCGCTCATTTTCACTCCTTGGTGCAGACAATGACCGTATACCCGCGCCGCCCCACCTCCGACACGACCCGCAGATGCCGCGCGGCAACCTCCCGGAGCCGATCCCCACGCTTCGCCACCAGCCACGCTTTGCCCCCCGGACGCAACACCTTGGCGGCCGTCTCCGCAAAAAGTTCCGCAATCCGCCACTCCCCGAAATAAGGCGGATTCCCCACAAAACAGTCTGCAATTCCCCCGCAACCCTCGTCCGAAAGAACATATTCCGCCCCCACAATCCCGCACCCTTCCGCGTTCCGCCGCGTCACCTCAATGGCACGCGCATTCGAGTCCACAAAGCAGCAACGCACTCCCTTGACCGCTTGCGCGATGAGCACCCCAACCATACCGCAACCGCACCCCATATCAACCAAACGATCCCCTTCCCGCACACCCTGAACCGCAATCTCGGCCAGCGCCAGCCCCCCCATGTCCGCACGACGATGGCAGAAAACACCCGGGATTGTCACCAGTTCCAACGGCTCATGCCCCGGCAGAGAAGCCTTGAACCGAGCCTCGAAATTGCGCACCCGCCGGGGACTTTCCGCCTTCCACCCCCACGCCACGCAACCCTTGCAGCCGCACCGGACCAACATCCCGCGCATCTGCTTGAGTAGCGGCCCCAAAGGCAATTCGCTGGCAAGAATTACCAGCGCACCTGCCGCCGAAAGCCGCACCGACTCGTCCAGCACCGAGAGGGCAAGTTCCCCGGAAATCCCCCCCGCAGAAAGGCAGATAGCGACCAATGTCGGCGGCAGGTTCCCGGGCACGAACGGGTAAGGAACGCAACGGAGATCAACCTTTTCCCGGAGGGCATTGGCGTCCAGGTTCTGCTCGATGGCGCGCCTATGATGGACATCGAAAACCCAGCACCCGACGCGGTGTTCCGGAAACATCAAAGTGGCGGCAATAGGCGCAGCACCCGTCCGCCCCCCCGCAAACAAAGCATCCCCAGGCTGGATACGAGTGCGGAAATCGGAAAGCACCTCCAGGAGGCTGCGCTCGGTAGGATGGAGGCCGGAGCGTGTGATGAAGTCGCACTGAATCTGGGGAACGGGTTCGTGGCGCTGGTGGGCACCGTCGCGACGGGTGAGCCAAATGGGTTTGAGGGCTTTGGCGGGCATCTTTGGGGGCAATGGCTTCATTGCATGGCGTCGACTGGTGTGGCTTTGAGGGTGTCGGTCAAGGCTTGCGAGGGGATGGCGACAAGGAGTCCGCGGCGGCCGCCGTTGATATAGATGGCGGGGTGCTCGAGGATGGTTTTCTGGACGAAGATGGGCAGGTTTTTGCGTGTTCCGAAGGGGCTTGTGCCGCCGCAGAAGTAGCCTGTATGGCGCTGGGCGGTGTCGGTGGTGCAGGGGGTGATGTTCTTGACTCCGAGGGTGCGGGCTAGGTTTTTGAGGGAGATTTCGCGGTCGCCGTGCATGAGGCAGATGAGGGGTTTTCGGGTGTCGGTCTCAAGTACGATGGTCTTGATGCAAAGGTGTTCGTCGAGGCCGAGGGAGGTTGCGGCGAGGCGGGTTCCGCCGTGTTCTTCGAAGGTGTAGAGGTGCGGGGTGTAGGGGACTTTGTGGGCTTCGAGCCAGCGGAGTGCTTGGGTGTGGGGGATGTCGTCACTGTGCGCCATGGGGTCGCTTCCGGTCGTAGGATTCGGTGGAGAGGAGTTGGTAGATCCAGGGGTAGACGCCGTGCCCCATGCCCAGGCCGTGGACTATGCGCTTGTCGGTCGTGCGCAAGGCGTTGTAGGCGCCGTAAACGGCATTGGGGGCGCAGGTCTGGTCGACGAATCCGACGGCCATGTCGATGGGACAGCGGATGCGTTTGGCGAAGTTGACGCCGTCGTAGTAGGCCATGACTTTGCGGACGGCGCGGGTGCGCTCGGGGGCGTAGCGGCGGGCGTTTTCGATGGGTTGGGGCCAACCGGCCTGCATGCCGGATTGCCGCTCGTAGAGTCCGGTCATGGCGGGAACGAAGATGGAGGCGCGGGTGAAGTGGGGGAAGAGGGCGCAGAGGATTAGGCCGAAGCCGCCGCCTTGGCTGGTGCCTTCGTAGTAGAAGCGGGTCTGGTCGACTTCGGGCTGGGCGTAGAGCCAGTCGACGGCTCGGACGATGCCCAGCACGGAGCGGTAGTAGAAGTATCCCTCGCGGCTGTCCGCCCCGGCGTTGCAGTAGCGCCCGTTGGACAAAGGTTCGCACCACTTGAGCTGTTTGCTCCATACCTCTCCCGTCCGGAGGTAGGTATCAAATCCCCCCGAAAGTGGCAACCTTAGCACACTCATGAAAAGTACGATTCCCCCGCGATCCGCCAAATCCAACTTTGGCTCGAACGACCACCACCCGAATCCAGCCCCCGGAACCTGCACGAAAACCGGAGCCTTACCCTTGAGCCCCTTCGGCTTGACCAGCCACCCGTAGACCCGCTGACCACCCGGCACCCCAAAAGAGATTTCAAACGCCTCGCGCGAACCATTCGTCCACGGCGCATACGGCCGAATCGCAACATCCAGCGGCACCTCCCGGTAATACCGCTTCAGCGACTTCTCCCAAAACAGATCAAAGTCCGCCGGCTCAGGCGTCTGCGAGACAATCCGCTCCGGAGAGACCGCCACCCCCCACTGCGCCGAAAACACCAGATTCGTATCCACCGGAACAACCGTACAATGCAAAAACCCCGGCTTGTCCCCCACCACCGAAAGCGACAACCGATCCGCACCATTCGTCTCCGCCAACACCTCCCCGCCAAACCGGCAGACCCTCATCCTCAACTCCGCCCCCCTCTCCTCAGGCCCGTCCGCCACCGCCGAAAAAACAATCCGTTCCCCCACCGCATAGACCGCATTCGTCCGGTCGCAGACCACCTTCACATCCGCCCGCAACCCGACCGCCGCCAATACCGCAACACCAATCCAACGCAACCTCATAGCAACCTCCATCACAAACAACCTACCTGCACCGGTCCCTCACGCAACACCCGCACCGAACCATCCCCGCACACCTGCGCCACCGTACTGGCCACACCCCCCCGGCACGGACCATCGTCCGCCAACACATCCGCCTGCAAACCCAACGACGCCAAAGCCTCCCCCACATCCAACGCCGGCTTCCCACCACTCAGATTCGCGCTCGTCACCCGAAGCACCCCCCCGCAAGCCGCCAAAAGCCCCCGCGTCCAACTATGAGCCGGCACCCGCAAACCCTCCAAAACCTCCGCCCCATTCCCGCCGACACACGGCACCACAAGCGTCAAAGCCCCCGGCCAATGCGCCTCCGCCAACCCCCTCGCAACCGGAGAAAGCCCCCCCGCAAAAGCCTCCGCAGCCCCCACATCAGACGCCAAAAGCGCAATCGGCTTCGACCGAGACCGTCCCTTGATCGAAGCCAGCCGCGCCACCGCATCCAAACACCCCGGATGCGCCGCCAAACCATAGACCGTATCCGTCGGAATAACCGCAACCCCCCCACGAAGCAACACATCCGCCACCCGAGAAACACTCCCCGAATCGGCGCAGGAAAGCGCAATCATCGCACATCAGGCCCGGGAAACAAACGCCCCGTCTTCCGTATTGACCACCACATCCGTCCCTGCTTCCAGATACTCCGGAACCATCACCACCAGCCCCGTCGCGGTCTTCGCAGGCTTCGGTCGAGAGGTGACCGTCGCCCCCTTCATTGGTGGGTCGCACTCCGCAATGCGCACAACAACCTTCGCCGGCACGCCAACCGCCAGGACCTTTCCGTCCGAAACGAGGGCATACAGTCCTTCCAAATCCTCCGACAGGAAGTGGACTTTATCTCCCAGCGCCTCTGCGTCCATCTCGAACTGGGAGAAGTCCTCGGCATCCATAAAGGTATAGCGACCATTGTTGTCGGAATAGAGGAATTGAATGTCCCGTTTCTCAAGGTCGCAATCCTGGAAGAGGTCGTCGCCCTTGCAGGTCTTGTCTACCTTTGCCTTCGAGACGAGGTTCCTGAAGCGGAAGCGGTAGAGTGTGGCGGCTCCTCTCGCACTCGGATTCGTCACGGTCAGCTGTTCAAGGGCGTGCGGGAGGCCGTCGATGGACACCAGCGCGCCGCGATGCAGGTCACAAGCTCTTGTGGGCATTTTCAATCTCCAGGCGAATTGCTTCCGCAGCCGCGCGGGGGTCGGCGGCCTGCACGATGGGGCGGCCAATTACTAGGTGGGAGGCGCCGTCCCGGATTGCCGAGGCGGGGGTTGCTACTCGTTTTTGGTCGCCGATGTCTGCCCCCGCGGGGCGAACTCCGGGGGTGACGAGGAGTGCATCTGGGCCCAATGTTTCGCGCAGGCGGCGGACTTCTTTGGGGGAGCAGACCAACCCGTCCGCGCCGTGTCCGATTGCCAATCGCCCCAGTGCTTCGACTTGTTCCGCCGGGTTGCGTCCGACGCCGATGTCCGCCAGGTCTGAGGCATCCAGCGAGGTCAACACGGTCACGGCGAGGATGCGGGGGCGTTCGTTGCCGAAGGCTTTTGCGGCGGAAGCGGCCGCTTCGATCATGGCTTTGCCGCCGCAGGCGTGGATGGTCAGCAGGTCGACGCCCATCTTGCCGGCGGAGGTGACGGCGCGTTCCACGGTCCGGGGGATGTCGTGGAACTTCAAATCGAGGAAGACTTTCTTGCCTTTGGCCTTGACGGCTTTGACGACATCGGGGCCTTCGGCGGTAAAGAGTTCCATGCCGATTTTGTAGAATTCGACGGCGTGGCCAATGCGGTCGACGACGGCGATGGCTTCAGCGGTGGTCTGGACATCCAGCGCGGCGATAATCATCGTTCAATCCTTTCGGCGCGGCGCTACTCTTCGTCCTCGCCGGACGCCGTCTCGGCAGACTGGAGTTGGGGCATCTGCATGGCGTTGTCGGTCAATCCAACCTGCTCAAGGTTCCACTCCAGCCACGCGGCGGAGAGGCGTGCGGCGGCGGGGCGGGAGACTTCTTGCTGAATGCGCCCGCGCTGCATCTCGGCGGAGACGGCATCCCCTTCGCGGCGGTCGGCGACATAGACCAGCAGGGAGGAGGGCCCGCCGTAGACGGGTGTCGCATCGGAGAGTTCGCCCTTTTGGAGGCCCATCACGGCGCGCATGACGCTGTAGAGGTTGGGGACTTTCTGGGGGGCGGTCATCGAGAAGGTGAAGTTGGTCGCGCCGGAAACCTTGACCTTGGCGGCGGCCAAGGCGTTGCTGAAGGAGGTGCCTTTGGCGAGGGCGGCGCGGATAGCCACGACCGTGTTCGACGCATAGGCACCATAGGCATCGTTTCGTGCCTTCTCCGAGGCCAAAGGCTTTACTTTGTGCAGGACCTCTTCGTAGGTAGGATTGTGCGCGGGGGACTCTTTGTCGACGGTCAGAAGGTAGAAATGGCGGGCGCCTTTGGCTACGCCGTAGGAGGTGTCGGCCCGGCTCATATCGAGTTCGAACGCAACCTCAGCAATGGCGGCGCCGTCGGCACGGATGGCGGGCGGCTCCTTGGCGGAGAAGAGGGCCGTATTGGTGATGGAGCAGCCGAGTTTCTTGGCAACCGCCTCGAAGGAGGTGTCCATAATGTCGGGGACAACGGACTGGTTGAGATTGGTCTCCGCAATGTAGGCAGCCTCGATCATTCCAAGGTGGCGGAGGATCTGGGGCTTGACCTTCTCAAGAGGCGTGACAGTGGTGCCATTGGTGGTCTGATAGGTGTACTTCTCGGTGTTGCCGTCGTAGTACTCCTGGATGTCCTCGTCCGTGACAAGCGCCTGCCCGGCGGCAAGCCAGTTGGTGACAGGAAGGACAAAGTAGCGGATGCTCCGGCGGTCGGGAAACGCAAGCTTCTCGCTATTCTCGGCGAAGTACTTCTTCCAATCGGCCTCCTTGAGACCCATATCCTTTCCGGCAAAAGTGTTGTCCAGCAAAACGGTCTGGAGTTCGAACTCGTCGGTGAAATTGGCGACCGCGGTGTCGACCTCCATATTGGAAGGAAGCGCCGCCGTGGCAAGCACGGTTGTGAGCTTGGCAAGGGCAAGTTCGTCGCGCATCAAACGTTCGTAAAGGGGCACGGTCAAGCCAGCCTGACGAAGGGTTTCCTCGTAGGTCTGGTAGCGGAAGGAACCGTCAGGGGCAGCGAATTGTTCGCGTATGGCGGATGCAATCTCGTCATCGCCGATGCGGATTCCAAGGTTCCTCGCCGTGTGAAGCGCAGCCAGGCGTTCCCACGCACGGCGGTTGACTTGGGCAGCGGGAAGTGTAGAACGATTGCGCCCGAAGCCGCGTATGGCATTGGCCGCCTCCTCGAAACGCTCGTAGGTGATTGCTTTGCCCGCAAGCTTGCCGGCGATACGGCTCTGCGGGGCGGGAGTTGAGCAGGAATCGACGGCGACGAAGGTAAAGGAAATCAGGATGGCGAAGGCGCCCCAGAAGATTTTGTTGCGAATGATTCGGTTGAAATGGTAGATGAACATAGGGGTGGAATTGGGGGTTGTTTATGGGAAGATGGTTGGCGTGGGGCGGTTATTGGGCTGTTTTGGAATCCTTGTTTTCGGTTTGTTCCTCTTCGGCCGGGACGGTCTCGCCAGTGCGGATGTTTTCCGGGCCTTCGGAACTGACGAAGTTGCCATTCGGGTCGAGTTCGCCTTTGGTAAGCGTTTCAGGAGAGGTTCCTTCGGCAACGAAGGAGAAGTTGTTTTTGGTCTTGCCGCTGGGGTTGATGGCTAGGGTAGTGACGGCTATATGACCGGTGGGCTGGGCATTCTTGCGCCAGATCTTGACTTGTGCCTTTGGGGTGAGGGTGAAGATGGTAGGTTCTGGGGTGCCGTTCTGGAGTTCGATGGCGTAGTCGCCTGCCAGGCTGGTGAGGCGGGTGTAGCTGTGATTGAGGGCGTGGTGGAGTTGGAGTTGGTTCTGGGCGCGGATGAGCGGGACGGTGTAGTTGGGGCCTTGAATGGAGGTTCTGCCGGTAATGCCGTGGACGAGGAGGATGGCGTCGACGGAGCCTTTTGATTTGATTTCGAAGGCGGCGCGGCCGCACATCTTTCGGGCGGAGAGTTCGAGGCAGTCGACGCCGAGGGCGTCCAGGTCTTTGAGGTCGTCTGGGGTGGAAGTTTCGACGCGTCCTTCAATCAAGCGGACGCGGAGGGCGCGCGGGAGGTCGGCGGCGGGGGCGACAGTGGCGGAGGAGTTGGGTGCGAGTCGGAAGCTGATGCGGTCGGCTAGGCGGACTTCGAGGTTGCCGTTGGGACCGGTCTGGAAGACGGTGCCGAAGGGGTAGGCGCGGTTGAGTTCGGCGGCTCGGAAGGAGCCGTCTGCCAGGCGGACTTGGCAGGCGCCTTGGGAGGTGATGACTTGCGCCAAAGGCTCGAAGCGGACATAGTCTTTGGGGTCAAGGGGTTGGGCAGCGGGGGCTTGGGCCTGTTCGGACTGTCCGTCCGCGGCGGGGGCATCCTCCGTCTCTTGGGCGCGCAATCCGACGGCGAGGGTGGCAGCCAAGGCGGCCAGCGCAAAGGTATAACGCATAAATCATCCTTTCAAAGCGTCCAAAATGAGCCTCTATGTTAGCGCATTGGCCCGTGAAAGTCAAAAGGATTCAACGCGCTATGGGAAATTGTCGCTCCCGCGCGGGCTCTTTCCGCCGAATCGGAAGGTGGGCAGGAACGGAAGCTGGAGGTGGCAATCTCCCGGTGCGGCTCGTAGGCAGGAACGGGGAACATTGGTGGCAACCCGCCGAGGGATGAGGTTGGCACCTTTTGGACTCGGGGCTTGGGCGTCACGGGCGCCGGTGAAGGTTTGTATTTGAGCCGCCCCGCGAACACTCTTGCC
>JBJFGP010000161.1:0-12159 GCA_051892815.1 Kiritimatiellia bacterium
CCACCGAGGTCGTCGCCGCCCTCATCGACTCCCAGCCCACCTTCGCCGAAGGCATACGCTACGCCCAGAGCCGCGTCGAAGGCTCCTGCTCGCTCATCGTGCTCAACGACAAGGGCGAAATGTATGTCGCGCGCGATACCTACGGACGGACACCCATCGCCCTGGCCGAAAAGGACGACGCCCGCGCCGTCGCAATGGAATCCTGCGCCTTCCCCAATATCGGCTACACCCCCGTGCGCGACATCGCCCCGGGCGAAATCGTCAAAGTCCTCCCCGATGTCGTAGAGACCCTCTACCGCCCCGAAAAGCCTCAAACCGCCACCTGCGCCTTCATGTGGGTCTACTTCGGCTACCCAGCCTCCACCTTCGACGGACGCAACGTCGAGGCCATGCGCTACCGCTCCGGACGCCTCCTCGCCCGCCGCAACCCCGTCGACGCCGATTGCGTCGCAGGCGTCCCCGACTCGGGCGTCGGCCACGCCCTCGGATACGCCGCCGAATCCGGCATTCCCTACGAACGCCCCTTCGTCAAGTACACCCCCACCTGGCCCCGCAGCTTCATGCCCTCCGACCAGACCCTCAGGCAGCACATCGCCCGCATGAAACTCATCCCCATCCCCGAACTCATCAAAGGCAAGCGCCTCATTTTCTGCGACGACTCCATCGTCAGAGGTACCCAGCTGCGCGACCAAGTCCGACGCCTCAACGCTGCCGGCGCCAAGGAAATCCACATGCGCATCGCCTGCCCCCCGCTCCTGCACAACTGCCGCTTCATCAACTTCTCCCGCTCCCGTAGCGTCATGGACCTCGTCACCCGCCGCGTCATCCAAGAGTTGGAAGGCGATGGCGCCGACATCCGCAAATACCAGGACCCCGACGGTGCGCCCTACAAGAAGATGGTCGAAGTCATCCGCAGCCGCCTCGGATTGACCACCCTCGCCTACCAGCGTATCGACGACCTCAAGCAGGCCATTGCCCTCGACGGTGCCCCCATCTGCACCTACTGCTGGGACGGTCGCGACATCACCCTACAGGAGCCCAAGCCCACCCTATGACCATCCGGATTTTCTTCGAGCACACCTGCAACAGCACACCCGACGCCCCCGCGCAAGTCTTCCACCTGGACGGCTCGTGGGTTGTCAACACCTACGCCAAACTCCGAGAACTCGTCCTCCAGACGGTCGGCATTCTCCGTAGCCTCGACCTATCCCCTGCGGCCAATCGCGTCGCGCTGATGCTCGAAAACAGGCCCGAGTGGCAGACCATCTACCTTGCACTCGCCACCACCGGGACAACCGTCGTGCCGATCGATCCCCATCTGCACGAAGAGGAGGTCGCCTACGTACTCGAAAACTCCGAGGCTACCACCGTCTTCGCCTCGGCGCGGCTCGGCAACCTGCTCGAATCCTTGACAGCCCGCCTGCCCAATCTGCGCAACATCCTGCTCGTTGGGGATCCTACTCTTCCCGAGCAGCGGCAGACGCCAGCCTGCGGCTTCTGGAACTACGACCGGCTGATGCAGAAAGCCGCCACCGCGGGTCTTGAACTGGCGAAAGACTGGTTCAAGCGGCACATCCCGGACACCGATACGATTGCCTCGCTCATCTACACTTCGGGCACGACCGGCAGGCCCAAGGGCGCCATGCTCAGCCACGGCAACTTCTGTTCGAATGTCGACGGGACGCTCCAGGCGGTGCACTTCGATCGAACGGATTCTTTCTACGCCGTGCTGCCGCTCTTCCACGCCTACTCCTTCACGGCCAACTTCATGCTTCCCTTCTGGCTCGGGGCGAAGGTCTGCTTTATGCGCAGCCTCCGGCAGATAGCGGAAGACATGCGGCAACTTTCCCCCACGGTGCTCATGACCGTACCGTTGATGGCGGAAAAAATGTATCACAAGGCGATGGGCGGCGTCAAGTCAAACTTTGCGGCGCGGATGCTTCTGCTCTGCGGCGGCGGCAAGTTCATCGGGCGCAAGATTCTCGACAGTCTGGGGGGTAAGTTGCGCTTTCTGGGCGTGGGCGGGGCGGCGTGTCCAATCGAGGTTTCCAAGGGCTTCACGCGGCTGGGCATCCCGATTGTGGAGGGTTACGGCATGACGGAGGCGGCGCCGGAGGTCTGCGGCTCGGACTTCGGCGTCTGGAAGCCCGGCACGGTGGGACGGGTGTTGCCGAATATGGACTACAAGCTGGTCGATGTCAACGCCAAGGGGGTGGGCGAGCTCTGCCTGCGCGGGCCCAATATTATGAAGGGCTATTTCAAGAACGAGGCGGCGACGCGGGAGGTCTTCGACGAGGAGGGGTTCTTCCACACCGGCGATCTGGTCAAGGTCGACGCCAACGGGCTGGTGCGCATTGCCGGCCGCAAGAAGGCGCTCATCGTCAACCGCGAGGGGAAGAACATCTATCCCGAGGAGGTGGAGCAGTTGCTGGAGAAGTCGCCCTATATCAAGGATGTGCTGGTGCTGGGCTACCAGGTGCAGGGCGAAACGGGCGAGCGCGTGGGGGCGATTGTCACCCCCGACATCGACGCCATCCGCAACGACCACCCTTCCATTGACGCCGATCGCGTGGGCGACTTCCTGCGCCAGACCGTCCATCGGCTTTGCGAGGCGATTGCCGACTACAAGCGGCCGCGCAAGGTCGCGGTCTTTCTGGAGGCGCTCAAGCGAACCTCCACCTTGAAGGTGCGGCGGGGCGAATATGCCGGCGCACTCGACGAGCACTCCGGGCGCAATGGCAAGCGGCGCTGACACGCGCCCGGCGCACCTCTATGTCCACCATCCCTACTGTCTGGGCGGGCGTTGCGGCTATTGCGCCTTCCATTCGGAACCCTATTCGCCTCAGGCGGCGGAGCGCTGGTTCGCCTCGCTTGCGCTGACGCCGACGGCTCCGCTCGAAACGCTCTACTGCGGCGGCGGGACGCCTACGGCTTTGGGGAAAGCGGGGTGGGAACGCTTTGCGCGGTGGCTGCTGTCGACCGTTTCGCTGGCCCAGGATTGCGAGTGGACGGTGGAAGCGCATCCGGCGGGGCTTACCTTGGAACTGCTCGAATTCCTGCGCGAGGTGGGGGTAAACCGAATCAGTCTCGGGGTGCAGAGCCTGGAAGATTCAGTCCTGATCCGCGCCAACCGCCGCCACTCGGCGCGGGAGGCGTTGGAGGCATTCGGGCGCATCCGCGAGGCAGGCTTCGACAATGCGGGGATGGACTTGATTGCAGGATTGCCGGGGTCGACCCGCGCCGGATGGGAGTCGACCCTGCAACAGGTGCTGGACCTGCGCCCCGAACACCTGTCCATCTATGCGCTTAGTATCGAAGAGGGCTCAAGGTTCGCATCCGAGGGGATGATTCCTAGCGACGAATCGGCCCTGGAGCAACTAGAGATTGCCTGCGAGACCTTGCCAGGATACCGGCGCTACGAGGTTTCCAACTTCGCCCGCCCGGGCTTTGAATGCCGCCACAACCTCTCCTGCTGGCGGGGCGGAGACTACCTCGGAATCGGTACCGGGGCCGCCAGCCGCCTCGGGCGATTGCGGCGCACAATCGAACCCGAAGGCGTCCGCGAAGAGATGCTTTCCAAGGCGGAAGACGCCCAGGAGCGCGCACTCTTCCGGCTGCGGCTGGCGGAAGGGCTCGACCTCGACGAGAGCCCCGTGATGGCACCGGCGCGCAAGGTGCTCGAACGCGCGGCGGAACGCGGCCATCTGACCCAATCGGGAACGCGTTTCGCCCCGACCGCTTTGGGATTTCGCTACCTGGACGCGCTCTTGCGCGATGTGCTGGCGGTGCTGCCGCCGGCAGAAGAGGAACCTGACCAATGACTCGATTCTCCGCCGCCATCGGGGCCGTTTGCCTGGCCTCCACCCTCCTCGGAGGAACCTTCCGCCGCGCCCTGGAACGGGTACCTTCGATGGATCCCATCCAGTGCGCAACCGTCTATGCGGCACGCGCCGTCGCCCTCTGCTACGAGACACCTCTGGAGTATGTCTACGGCGAGAGACCCTACCGCCTCAAGCCAGGACTGCTCTCGAAAATGCCCGAGATTTCCCCCGACGGATTGCATTACACCCTGACGCTTCGCACCAACGCCGTGTTCCACGCCTCGCCCGCCCTCGGGGGCAAATCCCGCCCAGTCACCGCCGAGGATCTGCGCTACTCCATCGCCCGGGTCAAAGACCCCGCGAATGCCTCTGCTGGGGCTTGGCTGGCGGCGGACATTGTCAAGATGGAGGTGAAAGGTAGGCACCAGTTGACCATTTCCTTGCGCACGCCGAACCCGCAGTTTGGCTGGTATTTGGCCATGCCCTACTTTGCGGTCGTGCCGAAGGAAGCCGTGGGGAGTTGGGAATTCCGGGAATGTTCGGTCGGTTCGGGTCCGTACCGTCTGGTGGAGTGGAAGCGCAACCACCACATGCGTTTCGAGCGTGCAACCGGGTGGCCGCTTTGGCAGGAAACGAACCCGAAGCCGTTTGATTCGATTCTCTATCTGGTGATTGACGACCCGACGACGCAGTGGATGATGTTCCTCAACGGAGAGCTTGATTTCCTGACGAATCTCACGCAGGACAGTTGGGACATCGTGTTCGACGCTCAGGGGAATCTCTCGCCGGAACTGGCCGGGCGCAATATCCACTACCGGGCGGAACCGGCGCTGAACTTGATGTACCTGGGCATCAATATGCGCGACCCGTTGCTGGGGCGGAACCGGGCGCTCCGGCAGGCGCTTTGCGCGGCGTTCGACTGGAACCAGTGGCGCGACTACTTCCAAGGGCGGGTCGCCGGCCCCATCCAGTCGCCGGTGCCGCCGGTGCTTGAGGGGGCGGTCACGAACAGGGCGCCATTCGCCTTCGATCTCGGCTTGGCCAAGCGGCTTTTGAAGGAGGCGGGCTATCCGGGGGGAATCGACCCGAAGAGCGGATTGCCGCTCAGGATTGTGCTCGATGTCGGCAAGCCCACGCAGGAGGCGCGGGAAACTTCGGAGTTGATTGCCTCTTTCTACCGCGCCTGCGGGCTTGAAGTCGTGCCGCGCTACAATACCTGGCCCGCCTTCCTCAAGCGCCTGCGCGAAGGGCAGACCCAACTCTTTCGAATCGGCTGGGTCGCCGACTACCCCGACGCGCAGAACTTTATGCAGCTCTTCATCTCCCGCAACCTGCCCCCCGGTCCGAACCGTACCGCCTTCGTCGACCCCGAGACCGACGCCCTCTACGCCCAGGCCGAGCAGTGCCTCCGACCCGAAGACCAGCACCGCTTCTGGCGCCCCATACAAGAGCGCGTCCGGACCGAATGCCCGATGATCTTCACTCACTGCTCGCAGAACAGCGCCCTCGTCCCGGACGCCCTCAAAGCCTACCGACCCTCGGACTTTCCCTACGGCGAGGAGAAATACTTCCCCGACTTCCACCGCCGGGACTGACCCATTCTCGCCTACCTTCCGCCCCCGCAGGTGCCTACCTCCCGGAGGCCAAGGTGCCTACCTTCCACCCCCAAAGGTGCGTACCTACCGCGCCACCCTTCCCGCTTGAAAATCTCCGCCGGATGTGGTACACTCTCCGCAACCGTCGGCGCCCCGCGCAACCGCGTCGCGCCGACCCAACCCCAGGGAGAACCCGAATGAACCTTACCAAATTCACCGCCGCGATTCTGGCCGCCGCTACCTTGGCCGGGATCCAGTTGCACGCCCAGACCCCCGCCGAGAAAAACAGCCTCCGAGACGCCCTCGAACCCTACGCCAAGACCGGCGAACTCCCGGGCGCCATCGCCGTGCTCTACAACAACGGCAAGACCGAAATCGCCTGCGTCGGCTACGCCGATGTCAAGGCCAAACGCCCCATCACGATGGACGACCCCTTCATGCAATGCTCCCAGACCAAGGGATTCTGCGGCGTCACCATCGCCAAACTCGTCGAAGAAGGCAAGATCTCCCTCGACGACCCCGTCAGCAAATACCTGCCCGAGTTCAAGGAACTCTGGATTGAATGTCCCAGGACCAACAATGTCCGCACCCTCGTCAAGGCCAAGAACACCCTCACCGTCCGGATGGTGCTCAACCACACCGGCGGATTCCCCTTCGAAATCGCCGGCAAGCAACACACCGTCCCCGGAGGCGGATGGTCGGGAGGCATGCCCATTCGTATCATCGCCGCCTCCGCCGCAGCCGCACCAATCAAGTTCGAGCCTGGCACCAAAGAGTCCTACTCCAACACGGGAATCGACATCGGCGCGGCAATCGTCGAGACCGTCACAGGTATGAAATGGGAGGACTATCTCAAGCAGACCGTCCTCGATCCCCTTGGTATGAAGTCCACCTGTTTCAAGCCGACGGACGAGCAACTCTCGCGCCAGATTGAGATGTACGACTGCGTAGCCGGCAAGCCCGCCCGTTGGCGCCGCCAGAACGATTGGGAACAGCGTCCCTACAACGGTTCGCACGTATTTCCCTCCGCCGGAGCAGGGCTTTGGACGACCGCAAACGACCAACTCAAATTCTACAAGATGTTGATGAACCTCGGTGTCGGGGATAACGGCGTGCGCATCCTCAAGGAGGAAACCGTCAAGAGCATTCTTGCCGTGACCACGCGGCCCCAGAATATGGGCGGCTACTCCCTCGGGTTGTCGGCGCCCAAGGTCGATGGGGAGAACGAGTGGTTCGGACACGGCGGCGCTTGGGGCACCCACTGCTCTGTCAACTGGCACAAGAAGCATCTTCAGCTCTGGGTTGTCCAGCTGTGCGAAGGCGGCTGCCGTCCTTGGGACAAGGCATTCAACCAGGCTGCCGACAACTTCTTCAAGCAGCGGGTCGACGCCAACAGCGAGTATACGGGGCGCACCACTGAGTAGGCTACGCCCCCATCGGTCGCCATCCTGCCTACCCATCGATTCCTATCCTGCGTAGCAGTCGGACGGTATCCAACCTAGCGACCGACCCCACAGAAAACAGACGGGCGGGAGCCTTCATAGGCTCCCGCCCGCACTTTTCAACCCCCATCGCATCGGCACCTCCGCCCAGGGTTCCGATGACATTCCCGCCGCTACCTAATCCGGTAATCCAAGAGCACATCATCCCCGAAGCGCCGCACCCCAGCCAGCCGGAAACGGTACGCATCCGCCAGCAAGGAACCCCTCCCCGCGAACGCCGGCCGCGCCCCACCATCGTTGAGCAATACCGGCGCCTGGAAGAGCAGCAAACGGTCCACCCACCCGCCATCAACCAACGCGCCGGCCAAGCGCCCGCCCCCCTCGCAGAGAATATGCTGCACACCTTCCGCCCCCAACTGACGCAGCACCTGCCCCAAATCCGAACGCCCTTCGAAGACCGTCGTGGCATCCTCCGCCCCATCGGTCAACACACGGGACGCAGGCGGAATCGAGCCAATCACAATCCGCCTTCTGGGCACCCGATGGGGCAATTGACAGAGCAAGGAAGGGTCGTCGGCGCGTACCGTTCCGGCCCCGACCATCACCGCATCCGCCCGCTTCCGAAGGCGTTGGACGAAGGCGCGGGAAGGCTCACCGGTTATCCATTTCGAGTACCCCTTGCGGTCAGCGATGGCACCATCGAGAGTCAGCGCCAACTTCAGCGTCACATAGGGAATGCCCGTCATCATCCGCTTGGCGAAAGGCTCAATCAACTCGCGGCAAGCCTTGTCATCCAACACCTCCACGGCAATCCCCGCCGCGCGCAGCTGCTCGATGCCGCGCCCCGCATGTTTGGGATTCGGATCGATGCAGCCGACCACGACGCGGCGGACTCCCGAGCGCAGAACCAGTTCCGTGCAAGGCGGCGTGCGACCGTGGGTCGAACACGGCTCAAGCGTCACATAGAGCGTCCCACCCGCCGGCGACTCGGCACAGGAGCCGATGGCCTCGACTTCCGCGTGCGGTCCGCCCGCCTGCCTATGCCGCCCCTGCCCGACAACCTTCCCGCCACGCACCACCACGGCCCCGACCGGCGGATTGGGGTGCGTATCACCTTCGCTCAGCCGTGCCAAGGAAAGGGCCCGGCGCAAATACACCCGGTCCGCCGAATCCTTCATGCCCGCCGGAGCGATTCCTTGGCAGAATCGAGAATGCCGTTGATGAACCTTCCCGCCTCGGTCGTACTGAAATATTTGGCCACATCGACCGCTTCGTTGATGACCACCGGTGGCGGCGTGTCGAGGTGGAGCAACTCGAAAAAGGCGATGCGCAGCACATTCCGCTCGACCGTTCCCAACCGGTAAAGACTCCAGTTGCGCGTGTGCGCCGCCAACTGCTTGTCGAGTTCCTCCCGGTGCTCAAGCACCCCGCGAATCAGAGTCTCCGCAAACTCCCGCAGCTGCCGAGGCGCGACACGATCCGCCGGGGCACGGTCCAAATGTTTGGGCTCCTTCCCCAGCCGCTCAAGCTCCTCCGCCTTGACCGTCCACTGCTGGTTCCAAAACTCCTCCAGGGCCGAATCCAACTCCTTCTCGGGGTTGGCCTCCGCCTGGCAGAGAAACTGCAAAGCCCATTCGCGAGAGTTGCGACGCGTGATATTGGCCATAGATACCTCAAAGTTGGCGGCAGACCTGGACCATCTCAATCGCCGAGGCCGTCACATCATACCCCTTGTTCCCCGCCTTGGTCCCCGAACGCTCCACCGCCTGCTCAATCGTGTCGGCCGCGATAATGCCATTGATGACCGGCTTCCCGCTCTCCAGCGAAATCTGCGCCAAGGCCCGGGAGACCGCCCCGTTGATGAGCCCCGCATGCGGCGTCGCGCCTTGGATCACCGCCCCAAGGACGACTACCGCATCGAACGGTTGAGCCACCAACTTCTTCGCCGCCAAAGGCGCTTCGTTCGCCCCCGGTATGCGCACAACAGTCAGATTCCGCTCCGATCCGCCGTGCCGGACAAAGCAATCGACCGCCCCCTTGAGCAGCTGCTCCGTGAAGAAAGAATTGAAACGGCTGACGACAAAGGCGAACTTCAAACCGTCCGCGCAGAGAGTTCCATTGATCTCGTTCATAACAACCTCGGCTCCTTAAAGCAAGTGCCCCATGCGTTCCTTTTTGGTGTTGAGATAGCGTTCATTGTAAGGCGTCGGCGGAATCGAAATAGGGACACGCTCGACAATCTCCAGTCCGTACCCCTGCAGCCCGACGACTTTGCAGGGATTGTTCGTCAACAAACGCAGCCGCGAGATCCCAAGGTCGGCGAGAATCTGCGCACCGACGCCATAGTCCCGGAGGTCGGCGGGGAAACCCAGGCGCTCGTTTGCCTCGATGGTGTCAAGCCCCTGCTCTTGCAGGCGGTAGGCGTGAATCTTGTTGACCAGCCCAATGCCGCGGCCTTCCTGCCGCATATAGAGAAGCGCTCCCCGCCCCTCGGCGGCAATCATGCGCAAAGCATTGTGAAGTTGATTTCCGCAGTCGCACCGCTGGCTTCCAAGCACATCGCCGGTAAAGCACTCGCTGTGGACGCGCACGAGCGGAGGTTCCCCGCCGCGAAGGTCTCCAAGGTAGATGGCCATATGTTCGCGCCCGTCGGATTTAGAGGTATAAAGGCGGAGGCGGAAATGGCCGTATGCGGTGGGCATATCGACATCTTCCTCGAAGGAGACTAGTTTCTCGTGCTGGCGGCGGTAGGCGACGAGTTGGGCGACGGAGCAGAGCCTGAGGTGGTGTTTGGCGGCAAAGTCTCGCAGCTGGGGCAAGCGTGCCATGGTGCCGTCGTCGCGCAGGATTTCGCAGATGACGCCCGCAGGAACGAGTCCGGCGAGGCGTGCGAGATCGACGGCGGTTTCGGTATGACCGGTGCGGACGAGTACGCCGCCGTCGCGGGCTTCGATAGGAAAGACGTGGCCGGGACTAACGAGGTCTTCGGGCTGGGCGGCGGGCGCGATGAGGGCGTGGACGGTCGTAGCGCGGTCGGCGGCTGATATGCCTGTTGTGACACCTTTGGCGGCATCGACAGAGAGGGTGAAGGCACAGCCGAACTTGCCGCCGTGGTTGCGGATGGGGGCCTTTTCGATGCCAACTCGGCGGAGAAGTTCTTTCTGCATGGGGACGCAGATGAGCCCTCGGGCGTGTTTGGCCATGAAGTTGATGGCGTCTGGGGTCGCCTTTTCGGCGGCGATGACGAGGTCGCCTTCGTTCTCCCGGTTTTCGTCGTCGGCGACGATGACCATCTTGCCGTCCCTGATGTCTGCGATGCAGTCTTCTACGGGATCGAATATCGCTTCCATTGTCGACCTTGGTGAAGGGCGATTGGGGCAACTTCTTCCGTCCGGACTATTACCGTCGGCTTCAGATTTGCACTGAATCAGGGACGAATCGCCGGGATTCGCCGTTGCGGGCTGGTGACCGCCGGTGGGGAATTGCGCCCCGCCCTGAAGTTGCGTTGGTGGGAGTATAGCACAAGGCGGGGGGCTGTTTCAACCAAAACCGTGGCGGCGGGGGGAAGATTGGTCTAACGGGGCGGGAGGGCGAGGATGGCGGAGGGGGCAAGGTCGATTTGGCGGAGGGTTCCGGCCTGGCGCACGACGAGGCGGTCTACGGTGGTGGCGTTGACGAGCAAGGTTGATTTGCCGTCGTCCGGGAGGTTGACGACAAAGTCGGACGCATAGACGCACGCAATCCGCTCGGAGGTGCTTTCGGCCAGGACGCAGGGGTAGCCGAGTTCGGGATGAAGGGGTGTCAACTTTCCGAAGAGCAGGGTCTTGCGGTGGGCGTCGAGCCAGGCAATGGTTTCGCGCACGGCCTGCCTGTGGCTCTCGGGAATGTTGCGCAGGAGGGCGGAGTATTGGACGACGGAGAACATCACATTCCAAATCTGGCGCTTGACCTCTTCGACGGTGTCGTCGGGGCGCCAGAGGAGCATATCGGAGTGGACGGCGGAGCCTTTAGAGGTGAGGCGCAGGGCGAGCGTGCGGTAGCGGTTGGCCTGATAGTCGCCGGGGCAGTCGTTGGCGCGCAGCATCTGGCCATATTGGCGGACGACGGGGCCGACATAGCGTTGGCGGAACTCGACGAGGGCGTCTGGCTTGATGGCGCGGATGGTGTGCGATATTTCGCGCAAGAGGCGTTCGGCGGCCTCCGGCAGGCTCTTGCAGTCGCACCCTTTGAAGCCGTTCTCCTCGGCTGGATCCCTGCCGTCGATGCGAAATTCGTCTATGAAGTCGAGCTTGAAGCCGTCGAACCCGAATTCCTTCATCAGGTTCGCGAGCGTCCCGGCGATATGGCGGCGGACTTCGGGGTAGCGGGGGTCAAGGTTGAAGAGGTTCCACTCGCTTGGTTTCTCGTCGAGATACTTGCCTTTGAAGCGGTCGCGGACGGCCGAGTTGGCCTCGACGAATGGGACGGCGAACCAGGCCATGTAGCGCAGACCGAGGGCGTGGGCTTTGGCGACGTGGGCTTTGAGGTCGGGGAACTTGTCGGTGTCGACGGTCCACGCGCCGCGGTCGTTCTGCCAGCCGTCGTCGAGGATGACGACTTTCATGCCCAGGGCGGCGGCGCGCTCCAGTTCGGGGTCGAGTTCCTTGGCGTTGACGGTCGCGCGGAAGACATACCAGGTGGAGTAGACGGGCTCGTAGGCGGCGGGCGGAGGTTCGGCGATGCGGCTACCGGAGGCGGTGACAATCCAGTCGGCGGCACTGCTGACGGCGTCGGCCCAGAACTGCTTGCGACCGTCGAGGCGGATACGCGTGCGGTAGGTCCGGGCGTTGAGTTCCGGCTCGCGGAAGAAGCGGAAGGAGAAGGCCATGCGGTGGTCGTTCTCGTTGCGCTTGTCGCAGATGGTGGTGGCGACGATGTTGTGCAGGGCGTCGGCGACGGCGAGGGTCAGAACATTGGTCTGGCAATCGTCGAAGTTGGCGCAGAGGGGCAAGCCCACGGCGAAGGAGGATTCCTGCTCGCTGTAGCAGCAGGCAAAGCGCTCGTCGAAGAGACCCCAGATATGGTGGAAGTCTTTTCTCGGGCGGTCGCAGGCGACGATGAACTCCGGCACTCGGCCCGATTCGTCGGCATCCGCCTGCACGAGCACTTCTTCGCATCCGTCGCGGCCCTGCTCGACGCTCAGCGCGAAGCGCCACTTGCCGGGGCGGGTGCAGGCGAGTTTGACCGTCCCCGCCGTCTTGGTTTCGACGGTGGCAATGGGGTGTTCCAGCGCCAGCAGGCCTTCGGTGAACCGGTTGGTGA
>JBJFGP010000162.1:0-12022 GCA_051892815.1 Kiritimatiellia bacterium
CGTACCAACTCCAGCACGCGCAGGAGCTTGGCCTGGTGCGTGGGGCATTTGCTGGCCTGAAGGTAGAGATTGGGCCGCTCAAACCCCGTCACATGGACGGCAGGACGAACCAATCCCAGTTGCACAATGATGTCGTCGCGTACACCAGGCGTCGCCGTTGCCGTCACCGCGATTGTCCGGGCGTTGGGGACTATAGAGAGAAAATGGCGAATGGAAAGATAGTCCGGACGAAAGTCGTGTCCCCACTGGCTGATGCAATGAGCCTCGTCCACTGTCACCAGACTTGTCTCCACGCGCTTGAGCGCGTCGATGAAGGCAGGATTGCGCAGACGCTCCGGCGCAACATAGACCAACTTCGTCTTCCCAAGGGCAATCTGTTCCAGCCGCTCCTGCATTTGCCCCGGGCTCAACGACGAGTTCAAATAGGTCGCCGCGATTCCCTTCCGCATCAGCCCCTCAACCTGGTCGTTCATCAGCGCAATCAAGGGCGAAATGACAATCGTGACGCCAGGTAAAAGCAGGGCGGGAAGTTGGAAACAGAGCGATTTCCCTGAACCGGTCGGCATGACCAGTACAACAGGTTTCCCGTCCAACAAGTCGCGGATGGCCTCTAGTTGCCCCGGACGGAACGATCGGTGCCCAAACCACCGTTCCAGGGCTTCCAATACCTCAGCGTCCCCCATTACGCCTCGCCCCGAGCCAGAAAGATGCCCCTTCGATCGTCGAGGAACTGGCCATTGGAGTAGGCATGGCCGCCGTTGACCCAAACCTCGCGCACACCCTTTGCAAAGCGGCGCGGATTGGCATAGGTCGCCTCTGCGGAAAAGAGCGTCTCGTCCAACAGCGTAAGGTCGGCGGCATAGCCCTCTTTGATCAGTCCACGGTTATGGAGACCAAAGGCTTCGGCAGGCAGGGCGGTCATGCGACGGACAGCCTCCTCTGTTGTCGAAAAGGCCTTTACGCGGCGGAAAAACTCAGGCATTGTGCCATAGGCGCGAGGGTGCGGATAGTCGACAGACAAGGGCCCGGATGGCGACCTGAGCGATGCGTCGCTTCCAGCCATGACCCAATCTTGTTGCAGAATACGGTCGAGATTCGTTTCGCACATGCCAAAGAAAAATGCCGAAGTCCGTGTGCCATCTGCTTCGATAATCTCAGCTACCAATTCGCCTATCGATTGCCAGCGGCCTTCCGTTGCAAAGACCTCCGAGAGCATGCGGCCGGCGAAGGGGCGGGTTTGCTCCGACCAGGTGCCTCCAAGTTGAACGGCATCCCAGTCGCGCTCGCTGGCATTCAACTCGTCGATAATGCGCTGCCGCTTGGTTGGATTGGCTAGATTGGCGAGGATTGCATCACGCCCACCGGTCGATGCCCAATCAGGCAGAACGATGTCCAAATCCGTACCTGCCGCCAAATAAGGATAGCGATCAGCATGGAGTGTCAAACCTTCCTCTCGTGCCGCGTTCAACTTGGACAAGAGGGCATCGATTTTGCACCAGTTCCCGCGTCCAGCGGTCTTCAGATGGGAGATTTGAAGTCGGATTCCGGAGTCGCGTCCAAGGTTCAGAACTTCGTTGACGGCTTCCAGCAGTCGCTCTCCTTCGCTCCTCATATGCGTGGCGTATCCACCGCCTAACCGAGCCGCTGTCCGCGCTAGAGCCAGTACCTCTTCTGGGCGGGCGTGGACTCCGGGGTGATAGACCAATCCGGTCGAAAGCCCCCAAGCGCCCTCCTCCAATGCCTGCTCCAGACGGCGGCACATCAACTTGACTTCATCTTCGGTCGCTGCACGCGGCGCATCCCCGCAGACTCCTTTGCGGAGGGTGTTATGTCCCACATAGAGGAGGATATTGACAGCCGGCTTCGCTGCTGAAAGGGCAGCACGATATTCAGCAACGGTTTGCCAGGATTGGGGGTAGGTCAAGGCTTCCCAATCGGAGGGCAGCTTGGCACCATTCAGTCTCGGTGCTGCCGACCCGCCGCAGTTGCCGCATACTTCGGTTGTCACGCCTTGAGCCAACTTGCTGGGGGCGAAGGGCTCAATCAGAATGAAGGTGTCCGAGTGGGTATGGGCATCAATGAAGCCCGGGCAGAGGAGTGCACCGTGGGCATCCAGTGTCTGTTTGGCATCTACGGACGAAAGGTCGCCAATGGCGGCAATCCGGTCTTTTTCAATGGCAACATCACCAGTACGGATGGGTTTGCCGGTTCCGTCGGCAATCCGCGCATGACGGATAATCCAGTCAAACATTTCCTGCTGCCGCTACTTGCTTTCGCGCAAGGTGACTGTTCGGTTGAAGACCGGACGGTCGGCTGTCGAGTCCTTCTCGTCAGCGCAGAAATAGGCCAGACGCTCGAATTGGAAACGCTCGCCCGGCTTGGCTTCGCGCAGGGAGGGTTCAACATAGCCTCGGGTCACTTTGAGCGAATCCGGATTGAGACAATTGAGGAATCCGCCGTGCTCTTCGGCCAATGGATCGGGCTGGGTGAATAGGCGGTCGTAGAGGCGGAACTCGGCTGGGATGGCTTCCGGCGCATAGACCCAGTGAATCGTCCCTTTGACCTTGCGACCATCCGCAGCATTGCCCCCCCGCGAGTTGGGATCGTAGGTTCCGTGGACAATCGGTTCGCCATTGGTGCCGTGCTCGATATGGGTGCATTTGAAGATGCAGGCGCCGCGCAGGCGGACCTCTTTCCCGGGCAACAGACGGTGGAAACCTGGTTCGGGCGATTCGCGGAAGTCGTCGCGTTCAATCCAGAGTTCTTTGCCGAAAGGAACCCGGTGTGAACCCATCTCTGGATTGGTAGGATGGTTGGGTAGGTCGAGTTGGTCGACGAAGCCTTCGGGGTAGTTGTCGATGACGAGCCTGACAGGGTCGAGGACTGCCATACGGCGAAATGCCGTGTTGTTGAGATCTTCCCGGATGCAGAACTCCAGGAGGGCCAAGTCGGTCACGCTTTCGTACTTGGAGACACCGACCCGTTCGCACAGGTTGCGCACCGCAGCAGCAGGGCAACCTCTGCGGCGAAGCCCCGCGATGGTCGGCATTCTTGGGTCATCCCAGCCGGAAACATGGTGCTCTTCGACGAGTTGGCGAAGAAGGCGCTTGCTCATCACCGTGTAGGTCAGGTTCAAACGTGCGAATTCGCGCTGTTTAGGTCTGATTTTCTTGCCATTTCGAACAACGAGGAGCCCCATTTCGTCGAGCCTGTCGACAACCCAGTCGTAGAGGGGGCGGTGGACTTCGAACTCCAGGGTGCACATGGAGTGGGTGACTCCTTCAAGGGCATCCTCGATGGGATGGGCGAAGTCGTACATTGGATAGCAGCACCATTTGTTGCCGGTATGGTAGTGGGGAATGGTGCGGTTGATGCGGTAGAGGACCGGGTCGCGGAAGTGGATGTTGGGGGAGGCCATGTCAATCTTCGCGCGCAGGCAGATAGTGCCGTCGGCGAACTCGCCTGCTTTCATACGGCGGAAGAGTTCGAGGTTTTCTTCTGGCTTGCGGTCTCTGTAGGGGGAGGGTTTGCCGGGGCGGGTCGGGACGCCGCGATACTCCTTCCACTCCTCCTGGGTGAGTTGGCAGACATAGGCCTGGCCTCTGCGGATGAGTTCTTCGGCGATGTTCCACATGGTATCGAACATTTCTGCGGCGTAGTAGAAGTCGCTCCACTGATAGCCCAGCCAAGTAATGTCTTTTTTGATTTGTTCGACGAATTCGTCGGTTTCCTTGGACGGGTTGGTGTCGTCCATACGCAAATGGCATTTGCCGCCGAACTCTTGCGCAAGGCCGAAGTCGACGTGTACGGCTTTGGCGTGTCCTATGTGGATCCAGCCGTTTGGCTCGGGGGGAAAACGGGTGACGACGGTGGCGTCGTTGGCGCCGTTTGCAAGGTCTTCGGCAATCCACTGTTTAAGGAAGTGGTTGGCGGTGCCGAGGTTGGAATCGGGTGTTGGCATGAGGTTAGTCCGGTAGCGAGAGTTGTATTTTGAAGAATCGGGATGCCGCGTTTGTGGGGGCCGCGAAGGGGGTTGAAAGGGTGGGGGCCCCAAGGATTTCGACAATTCGACCCGGGGGCAGTTCGTGGGCGGGTTCGATGATGCAGGTGTCGCCGTCGAAGCGTATGGTGGCGCGGAGGAAGGAGTCTGGGTCGGTGGGGTCTGTACCGGCGATATACTCTTCGTAGGTGGCGAAGCCGTCGCCGTCTCGGTCTTCAAGGTCTAGGGTCTCCAGGTTGTCGGCGGCATCGGGATAGTAGGCAAGAATCCAACTGTAGGGGGTGCCTTGGGCGGTGTGGGTTTTCTCGGCGGGATGTTCGTAGGCGCCAATGTCGACGGCGGCACCTTGGACGCGTTCGGCTCCGGCAAGGTCGAGGGCGTCGACGGCGGCTGCGGTATGGCCTTTGTCGATGCAGTCGGTGGCTGTGGTTCGCAGGGTGTAGTCGTGGCTGGCGGGGTCTGTGAATAGCGAGGTGGACGCGGTGAGGTGGTTGTTGCCTTCGTCGGTTGCGGTGTTGAGCGTGTTGGCGCTGTTGGCCGCGAGAAGGGTGTTGCGCACGGTGAATCCGTAGACGGGGGTTGTTGGGTTTGTGTTCTGGACGATGGTGCAGTTGACGATTCGGGCTTGCGAGTCGATAGCTTCGGTGCAAAGAGTGTAGTCGCCGCTGTGGTCGCAGATGAGGCAGGACGAGAGGGTGAGGTCAAGCCCGCGGCCACCGGCGTAGAGGGCAGAGCCGAAGTCGGCTTTTGAGGATTCGATGGCACACCGGGCAAGGTGGATCGTGGAGTCTTGGGCGTCGATTGCGATGGCGCCGCCGTAGTTGTTGAAAAGGTTGGCACCTCCGGTGAAAGTGATACCTAGGATATGGACATTGAGGTTGGCACCTTCGATGGTCAGTGTTTGCAAGGAATTGGTCGTATTGTAAGCTTCCTTTCCGGCACCTTGGAGAATGGTCTTGGCGGCGCCTTCTACTGACTGGATGGTGATGGACTTGGTGATGAGCAGGCGCGTAGCGGAATCAGTCACCTGAACGGTTCCCGTGGAGTAGGTGCCGTTGGTGACGAGCACGGTGCCGCCCGATGGCGCGGCGTCGACGGCTGCCTGAATGGTATTGAAAGCGGTTTGCCAGGTCAGACCGTCGGAGTTGTCGCCAGTGGGGGAAACCAGGATGGCGTCAGGTTGGAGATGGGTGAAGGATGCCGTGTCGGATTCAACCCATTGTTTGTCGATTTGCGCCTCGACTCGCCAAGAGTTCAGGCCATATTGAACATGGGCGGTCGCGTCAAAGGTTGTGGACGAGGTCTCCGCGACTTGGGCGTCGTTGAGGTACCAACGCACGGCCGAAATCGCAAGCGGGTGGGTAATCGAGAGGGTGACATGGCCCTTGGTTTCAGCACCGTCGGCGGGCGCGGAAAGGGTCGGCGGAAGGAGCGAGTAGACCGTGTCGAGGATAACCTCCGAGGCCGGCATCGTAAAGGAAATGGGGTTGTCGGAGGAGGTGAGATGGCCGCTCCAATGGTCGAATTGGTAGCCCGTTCGCGCTGGCGCGGAGAGCTGGACGGTTTCATTCTTTGTGTGCCAACTGTTGGTGGCACCGTCGACCACAATCGGCCAGGTCCGGAGGAAGTTGAAACGAGCCGATGGAGAGTCAACCCACTGCCCCTCAATCAAGGTTCGTACGTACCAACTGTTCTCACCCTCAGCCACCAACGCGGTCGCGTCGAAAGAAGTCGAAGAGGTCTCCGCAACCTGCGACCCGTTCAGGAACCAGCGTACCGTTTCGACCGGAAGAGGGTGTCCAATTGAGAGCAGGGCTTGACCTTTGACCGTCGCACCGCTGGCAGGGGAAACAAGCGTTGGAGGCAAAAGCGAGTAGGCGGTAGAAAGGCTGACATCCGACGAGGGCATAGTGAATGAAAGCGGGTTGTCGGTGCTTTCGATAGACCCGCCCCAGTTGGCAAAACGGTATCCCGTTCGTGCCGGCGCCTCAAGGCGTATGGAAGCCCCCTTCGTGTGCCATCCCCGCTCGGCACCATCGACCGTCAGAAGCCAGGCACGGAAGAAATTGGTTGCCAGAATCGAGGAGTTGGCATAGGCGACAGAGGAGGAAATGATGCGAGCTTTGATCTGTGCATCGTTGGTAAGAGTAGCCTCAAGTGCAAGCCTCCTCCCGGAGAGTTTCCCGGCCGCATTCTCTAGCGTCGGGTCGGTACCATCGAGGGTGTAGACTAGTGTAGCATCGACAGGAAGGTCGGTAGCAGTGTCGGGCTGGGAAAGAGGGATAGTGACCTGGTGCTTGAAAGGATTAGCCGCTACCCCTGCTATCGGCGCGGGGAGTTGGTTGTAGCCGGTTTGGGTGAAAGTTGTGGTCAAAGTCTTGGTGGAGGAGCGCAGGGTCAGGGTGGCTGTACGGGCGACAGTTGCCTCGTTTCGTGTGTACTGAAGGGTGAAACCGTGGTCATTGAGCAGGGGCGTTGCCCAGTTGGAGTCGGACTCGATGGTCCATATCCAGTTGGAGGCGACATTGAAGTCAAGGGTTCCGGCAGGAAAGACTGCGGTGGGGTTGAGGGGGGACAGGTCGAGGCGGATGGGGATGGTATAAGTGAAGGTGTCTGATTCGGACCAGTTCTGGCAGTTGCTTACGGTTGTGGCGATAGCGCGGATGGTATTGGTGCAGGTGATTCCCGGCACGAGATTACCCAGACGGATGGTCGTCTGCGCGGTGGTTTCTCCGGCAATTTGGTATTGGTCTGCATCCAAGACTGGGGACCAGGTGATAGTTGCGGAGTAGGTATCTTCGTCGATTTCTACGGTCGGGGTTGGGGGCTTTGGGAGCCACCATTCGACGGCTCCGATATCGATGGTTCCGTTGACGCGCTGGTTGCCGGAGAAGTCGCTTTCGGTGGCAACATAGGGGGACGATGTGGTGCCTGCGTTGAGGGCAGGTGAGGTGGCTTGGGGACGGTAGGTGGTGGTGTCAAGCGCGGTCGTCTCGGTCTGAATTGTGTTCTTGAGAAGGGCGGCGGTGACAGTGCTCCCTGAGGTGGAGGAGAAGATAGTGTTGTAGATGGTTGCTCGGGGCGCGTAGAGGGTCTGGTCGGGCTGGAAGAGGCAGTTGACCAGTTGTTCTTTTGTGCCTTGGGTATAGATGGAATTGTAGGCGCGGTCGGTATTGTTGAGGAAGGTGCAGTTGACACCGCGCCCATTCTGGAGTCCGATTGTGTTGGCGTTGAAGATGCAGTTGGCGACGACGGGCGGGGCGCAGGAGTAGGAGTAGGCGCCGTTGAATCCGATGGCGCAGGAGGTGAAGATGCAGTCCTGCGCGCGGATGGTCTGCCCGGGGGCACTGTGCTGGAATCGGACGCCGGCGGTGGTGTAGCCTTTGATGGTGAGCCCGCGGACAGAGCCGGCGGTCATGGAAAGCCCGGTTGCGCCACCTCCGGTGAGTTGGGTGCGTGCGGCTCCATTGAGGGAGCGTATGGCGATGTTCTTCGAGACGGTGACGCCCCCGGAGAATGTCCCGTCGCCAATCCAAATGGTATCGCCGGCGGATGCCTTGGCAATGGCGGCGGAGAGGGTCGCCAGCGGCGCGGCAGCGTTGCCGGCCGAGGAGTCACTTCCGTTGGCGGCGACATACCACTCGGCTGCTTCGGCGCGTAGGGCGGCGAAGGCAAGTGCGGCAAGGAGGATCTTACGCAAGGCGCTCATCTCCCGGAAAGTATAGCAAACTGGCTCGGCAGGGGAAAGCGAAATAACGCCAAGCGCGGAATGTCTAAAGGCGCTTCCCGCGTAGGAAGGGGGCCGGGAGGTTGGCACCTGTTGGCGGAAAAGGTTGCTAGGTGCGTGGAGGATTCGTGGGCAGAAATGGGGCCATCAGGTGGCAACCTTCACCCGATGAGGTGTCAGACGAGTCAGGCTTGGCGTGGAGAGGAGAGAAGTCGTTTGCCCCAACGCAGAATGCGCTGCAGAAGGGACGGACGGGAGAATTCGCAACCGCAGAAGTCTTGGCGGTAGAGCCCGAGTGCGTTGGCCAGCGCTACGGACTTTGCGTACCCGCCCTCTTTCTTGAAGTTGACCGGAAGAAACTGCTTGCCGCCCAATTCGGTGCCAAGACGCAGGAGCGTTTCGGAGCGTTTGTGCGGGCTGACGGTCAGAGAGGTCGTGAAGGCTTCGCAACAACTCTCACCGAGAGCATGGAGCGTACGGCTGAGGGAGTACCGGAAGCAGCGCTCGCACCGGTCGCCGCCTTCGGGGGCGTGCTCAAAATCCGCAGCGACCACCTCTCTCCACTCCTTGTGGTCGGGGGGGTCGACGAGCAGCAGAATCCCCTCCTGCTCGGCTAGCGTTCGGGCTGCCAAAAGGCGACGGCTGAACTCGCGCTGTGAGCAGATGTTGGCGTTGGAGAAGAAGAGCACTGGCTCGTGCCCCAACTCCCGCAGTTTCCGTACGCAATGGGTCGCGCAGGGGCCGCAACAGGTGTGAAGCAGGACTTTCATCGTGTATCAGAGGGTTTTGAGGATGAATAGATTGCGCACCGTATTGGTGATTGAAGGGCGCCCGTCCGGCCCGTTCCAGTAGCCTCCGCCGGAAGCGGCATCGCGCCGTTGAGATACAATGAGACGGTCTGCAGTCGTTCCCGGCTCCTCGTCCTTCGGAGGCAAGGGGGGCAAGAGCAAAGTTTGCTCGATTGCGCTCGCCAAAGCCGCTGCATTCGTCTGAGCTCGAAGCCACGTGCAACCTCGGGCAATGGCCACCTCGCACTCCTGCCGGGTCGAGAGATCGACCGTAGAGGATTCGCTCGTCACAAAGGCGACCTCGGCCGAGAGAATCGGGGCAACAAGCAGAGCAAGCAGACGGATTTTCATAGAGCCTTCGTCAGATAGATACCATCCTTTTCAACCGTGACCAACTCCTCCCCCCGGCCGTTTCGATAGACCTCGCCCAACGGCAAGTCGGGCTTGTGGCAGGAGACGAATCGGGGAAGATTTACACCCGGGGAAACGACGCAACCGACCCCAATCTCACGCCAAAACAGACGCGCTTGGGCATTGGAGGCATAGCAACTCCAAAGCGCCGGAAATCCCTTTTGTCCTGCATCTCTCAACAAGGCGGCTGTTGCCAAACCCGTCGCGGCAAAAGGCTTTCTCGCCCCCCCTTCAACCCGTTTTTCGAGTGCTGCCCACTCCTTCGAACGGGTAAAATAAGGTAGCGCAACCACATCCTCTTCTGCCACTTTGCGGAACTCGGGGACACCTTGTGATTCGGCTTCAACCTGTGCGCGAACCTGTTCTGATCTTGCCCGCCACATCGATTCATCCTGATGCGCCAAGGCCGCGCAGAGTTGCCTGCGCGCTTCGTTCAACAAAGATAGGGGCGCAAACATTCCGGCGCAATCAATCTCCAGCTCAGATGGGCGAAAAGTCGCCGTGTTCATAGCCTTCCGGACAGCCTCAACACTCTTATTTGCATCGGCGGCAGGGGACAATCGACCAGGCACAAAGACTTCAATATGCGCAGTCTGAACGCCTATACCATCGGGCGCGAGGGAAACGCGCAAATGGGGGCGCCAAACTCTTTGCATCAGCCCCTCTCGTGGCCGAGTGATGCGGTATTTCCGTTTAACCTCTTGGGACGAGGCCAGGAAAACTTCCGTGCCGGCAGGAATAAAGGGATGCTCCTCGGGCAACCCGACCTCCACAACCTTTCCAGCGTACGCGGTGAAGATTCTCCTGCCCGCCTCCGTCATCAGAGAAGCAACAGAAAATCCCCAAGGCCTGCCATCGCGTTGGGGCAAATCCAGTTGGATGCCGTCATGAACTTCAATGTTTCGATTGGGGCGGATCCGCATAACATGGCCCCGTACGGAAAGGACTTTCCCGAGTGGCGCACCTCGATGCCCTACCGCGTGGCTGTCGATAACATCCGAGCCCAATAAATCGGTTGCTGGGCGGGCGAACACTGTCTGCCAGTCAGCCGGAGGATTAGGTACGCCGTCGAGCAAGGCGCGGTAGTAGGCGCAAACCGTCGCAACATAGAGCGGGGACTTCATCCTGCCTTCGATTTTGAGCGAGGCAATCCCACCTTTAATCAGTTCGGGTAGGTGCTGCGCCATAGAAAGGTCTTTCATTGAGAAGGGGTGGCCATAGGCTCGCTCCCGCCCCTCAAATGCTTCTCTGCAAGAGTAGTTGCATACGCCACGGTTCCCGCTTCGTCCGCATCCCAACTCCGAAAAGAGGCATAGCCCGCTGATGCTGTAGCAGAGAGCACCGTGCACGAAAACTTCCACTTCCAGCGAGGTGTCTTGGGCTATCAGCGCATTCTCCTTAGGGGATAGTTCCCGCGCCGTCACAACGCGCGAAAAGCCCAAGCGGGATAGTTCCTGGGCGCCGGCAAGGTTGTGCACAACCATCTGCGTCGAGGCGTGGAGAGGTAGTTCGGGGAAGTATTTCCGGATGACCCGCGCAAGCCCTACATCCTGGACAATGATGCCATCGACCGGGATTGATGAGAGGAAAGCCAGGTCTTCGATTGCCGCATTCAACTCGTTGTCGGTCAAGAGCGTGTTGATAGCGACATAAATCCGCTTTCGGGGCTCGAAGGTTGCCGCGTAGGCAGCCAATCGGGCAAGTTCTTCCCGGGTAAAGTTGCCGGCGGAGGCGCGTGCCGAGAAGCGTTTGAGTCCGAGGTAGACGGCGTCGGCACCGAATTGGAATGCTGCGCAGGCGGCCTCGAAGTTGCCTGCCGGGGCTAGGAGTTCAGGCTTCATTCGCGCCCCAGTCGATGGGCGTTTCCCCTTGGCTTGCGAGGAATGCGTTGGCTTGGGAGAAGTGGCGGCAGCCGAAGAAGCCTCTGCTTGCCGAGAGCGGGCTGGGATGAGGGGCTTCGAGGATGAGATGCTGCGGCGCGGTGATGAGGCGGCGCTTCTCTTGTGCATTGCGCCCCCATAACAGGAAGACGAGGGGCTTCGTGCGTGCGGCCAGTTTCGAGACGATGGTATCGGTCAGGATTTCCCAGCCACGCCCTCTATGGGAATTGGCTAGCCCGTGGGCAACGGTCAGGACGGTATTGAGCAGGAGTACGCCCTGCTTTGCCCAGCCGAAAAGGTTGCCATTGGTTGCGGGGGGGATGCCCAGGTCGGACTCAAGTTCGTTGAAGATGTTGCGCAGGGATGGGGGCAGGGGAACGCCTTTGGGGACGGAGAATGCCAGCCCCTGCGCCTGACCTGGTTCGTGGTAAGGGTCTTGACCCAAAATAACGACTTTCGTGGAGGCGTAGGGGGTCAATCGGAGGGCGGTGTAGATGAGTTCCATAGGTGGATAGACTGTCCGCGAGGTGTATTCTCGCTTGAGGAACTCGCGCAGGGCAAGGTAGGAGGGTTGGGCGAATGCCTCGCGCAAAATATCGTCCCAGTCGTTTCCGAGTGGCTTCATACGGCGGGCTGAAGATAGACGGGTTCGGGATCTAAGGTGGCGGCTTCGGGATGGGCGAGCAGGTAGCGTCCGAGGTCTGTCGGATCGGGATTGATTTGTCTGAACTCGCTGTTCGGGAAGAGGCGCGCGAGACGCTCAGCATCGGGGGTGAAAACAGGTTTGTTAGGGGAGAATGTTGCCTGCGGCTCCAAGTGGAATTCACCGTTGAAAACCCAAACTTTTCCGCGTCGGGCATCGCCCACGATGGGATGTCCGATACGCTCTGAAAGGGCGGCGATTCCGCTGGCTCCGAGCAGTTTCTTTCCCCCCGGAAGGGTGAGTCCCTGGGAGAAAGCGATTGTTGCACGAATGCCCGAGAAGGAGCCCGGGCCGGTACCGACGCAACAGGTGTCGATGGTGTTTAGGGGAATGGGCGACTGTTCGGTCAGGTGTCGAACCCATTCGGGCTGGGAGAGTGTGTTTTCCCACGCCAAAGTCCAAAAGCATTCGGCATCGCGCCAAAGCGCCGCCGTTGCCGTCGAGAGGGCTCGGTCAAGCGTCAGAAGAACCATTTTGCGAACTCCAGGATGCCTTGTTTCCAGGGAACGCGGT
>JBJFGP010000163.1:0-12011 GCA_051892815.1 Kiritimatiellia bacterium
GGAGTCCAGCTGGATACCGAAAAGCTTCTCATCATCGGTTCTGTCCTCAAGGCCGTCGCCGACGACCTTTCCGCCAAGGCCCAAGTTCTCCAGGCCGAGGCCACCCTCAATCTCGCCCGCATCAACCTCAAGCACACCAAAATCGTCGCCGCCATATCCGGGAGAATCGGCAAAACCCGCTGCAATGTCGGCGACTATGTCATGCCCTCAAGCGGCGCCCTCGCGCACATCGTCCAGACCGACCCCATACGCGTCGCATTTCCCATGACCGACCGCAAATATGTCGAAATCGCGCGCCAGTTCGCCAAGTCCCTCAAGGGCGAAGAGAACGCCCATCGCCAGCGCATCCGCCTCCCCGATGATACCATCTACGCCCGCGAAGGGCAGTGGGAATTCGCCGACAACGCTATGGACAGCCAGACCGCCTCCATTGCCATGCGCATCCGCTTCGCGAACCCGGACGGCATCCTCGTTCCCAATACCTATGTCAAACTTCTGACTGACCGCATCCAGCCGCCAACCCTCAAGACCGTTCCCCAGATTGCCATCCTCACCTCCGACAAAGGCTCGTTCGTCTGGAAGCTCGACGAAAAGAATATCCCCTCGCTCGTCCCCGTCAAGGTCGTCGCCACCGTCGGCACCGACACCTTCATCGAGAGCGACCTCAAAGTCGGCGACCGCATCGTCAAGGACGGCATCCACAAGGTGATTGCCGGCATTCCCGTCAAACCGGTTCAAGTTCCCGCCGCACAGTCCGCCAAGTAGAGAAAAGAGGTCTAACATGACCGCCGCAGAAAAAGCCATCGACGGCATCCGGGTCTTCTCCCGCGTCTTCATCGAACGCCCCCGTCTTGCCCTCGTCATCTCCATCATCTTGACCATCGCCGGTGTGATGGCAATGCTTAGCCTCCCGGTTTCCCAATACCCGCGCATCACCCCTCCGCAGGTCACCGTCACGGCAACCTATCCCGGCGCCAATGCCCAGGAAGTCGCCAAGACCGTGGCAACCCCTATTGAGGAAGAGGTCAACGGTGTCGACGACATGCTCTATATGTCCTCCTCCTGCACCGACGATGGCCGCTACCAGTTGACGGTCACCTTCGCGGTCGGTACGGACCGGGATATGAATATGGTTCGTGTCCAGAACCGCGTGGCCCAGGCAGAGCCCAAACTTCCCTCTGAAGTCACCCAGTACGGCATCTCCCTGCGCGCGGCCTCTTCCGACATGCTCGGCTTTGTCGCGCTCATTTCACCGCACGGCACCCACTCCCGGCTCGACCTCTCTGACTACATCTATACCAGCATTCGCCCTGTTCTCCTGCGTGTCCCCGGCGTCGGCGAGGCCAATGTCTACGGTCCGCGCGTTGGCGTCCGCGTCTGGCTCGATCCCCAGCGAATGGCCGCCATGGGGATGAACTCCGAGGAGGTCGTCGCGGCCATCCAGCAGCAGAACATCCAGGCGTCACTCGGCACCATCGGCGCGGCGCCTGCCGGCGACGGGAGCCAACTCAGCTTCTCGCTCATTGCCACGGGCCGCCTCTCCACGCCGCAAGACTTTGAAGAGGTTGTCGTCCGTTCCGAGGCACAAGGCGGTCTCGTCCGAATCAAGGATATTGGTCGAGTCCAATTCGACGAAGAGACCTATGGGTTCTCAGCTTACTTCAATGGCGGTGAGGCCGTCTCCATTGCTCTCCAGCAGAAGCCCGGCGCCAACGCCATCGAGACGATGAACCAGATTTATCGGGAGTTCGACGAACTCAAGAAGAAGTTCCCCGAGGATATGGAACTGGTCATCCCCTATGATGCCACGACCTATGTGCGCGTCTGCATCCAGGAGATTATCTCGACCCTGCTGATTACCTTCGTGCTCGTCGTGCTCGTCTGCTACCTCTTCCTCCAGGACTGGCGCGCAACCCTGGTCCCGTCCTTGACCATCCCCGTCTCCCTCTGCGCGACCTTCCTGGTAATGGCGCTGTTGGGATACTCCATCAATACCCTGACGCTCTTCGGACTAGTCTTGGCCATTGGCACCGTGGTCGACGACGCCATCGTCGTGGTCGAGCGCACCCAGTTCCTGATGGAAACCCGAGGCCTGAGTTCCCGCTACGCTGCCATACAGGCCATGTCCGATGTGACCGGCGCGGTCATCGCGACCACCTTGGTGCTACTGGGCATCTTCGTGCCGATTGCCTTCCTTGGCGGCATGACCGGGCAGATTTACCAGCAGTTCGCCGTCGCCCTTTCCGCCGCGGTCTGCTTCTCCACCGTCAACGCGCTGACCCTTTCACCCGCCGTCTGCGCGGTTATGCTCCGCAAGCCAAAAATGCACGAGCGCGGACCGTTTGGCTGGTTCAACCGCTTTATCCGCCTGCTTCAGAACCTCTATGTCTCCATCGCGGGAGGCCTGGCGCGGCGTAAAGTCCTGAGCGGCCTGCTGCTGGTGAGCGTGGTGCTCTGCTGCGTCTTTTTCATCCAGCGCATCCCGACCTCCTTCCTCCCCGACGAAGACCAGGGCGTCCTCTTTATCACCTCCCAACTTCAAGAGGGCACGACCCTTCCGAAGAGTTATGAACTGACCCAGCGGGCGACTCAGGTCGCGTTGACCGACACCAACAATGTCCGCTCGCTTTTGGGCATCAACGGAATGAGCCTCTTGGGCGGCCGAGCCGAATCGCTCTCGTCGCTGATTCTCGACCTGAAGTCCTGGGATGAGCGTCCCTTGCCCGAGCAGCATGTCACCTCGCTCATCAGGAAGTACACGGGCATTATGAGCGCGACTTTGCCCGAGTCGAAGGTCCAGGTGTTCATCCCTCCGGCCATTCCCGGGTTGGGCGCGAACGGCGGTGTCGATGTGCGTCTGGAGTCGCTCCGCTCCACCGATCCGCACGCCCTGGACGCAGTTTTGCAGGAGTGCCTGGTGAAACTCAATCAGCAGCCGGAAATCCTCGCCGCGTTCTCCTCCTACACCGCCAAGACCCCGAAACTGAGGGTGCATCTGGACCGGACGAAGGCGGAACTCTACCAGGTTCCCGTCGCAACGGTCTTCTCCACTTTGCAGAACTATCTGGGGTCGCGCTATGTCAACGACATCAACCTCGGCACGCTGGTCAACAAGGTCAAGGTGCAGTCCGACTGGATTGGCCGCGCCAAGGTCGAGGATGTGCTCCGCCTCTATGTCAAGTCCAACACCGGCGCCATGGTTCCGATGGGGTCGCTCATCACTGTCGAGAAGGAACTCGGCCCCCGATTGGTCGACCGCTTCAACCTCTATCCCAGTGCGGCCATCACCATCATGCCGAAGGCCGGTGTGCCTTCCGGCGAGGTGATGAAGGCTACGCGCCGGGTTCTGGACGCCACGCTGAGCAACGACTACAACTACGAGTGGGCGGGTCTTTCCTACCAGGAGAACAAGACGGGGAATCAGGCGATTTGGCTGGTCTTGCTGGCTATCGTCTTCGGGTACCTGTTCCTTGTGGCGCAGTACGAGAGCTGGACGATTCCGCTGCCGGTGATGCTTTCCATCTTCGTGGCGGCTTTGGGCTCGCTGATGGGATTGAAGTATTCGGGTCAGGCGCTCTCCATCTATGCGCAGTTGGGGATGCTGCTGCTGGTCGGGCTTTCGAGCAAGAATGCAATCCTCATCGTGGAGTTCGCCAAAACCAAGCGCGAGGAGGGAATGAGCATCATTGAGGCGGCCAAAGCCGGCGCCGGGGAGCGTTTGCGCGCGGTGCTGATGACGGCGCTCACCTGCGTGCTAGGCATGGTGCCGATGGCGATTGCCACTGGTGCGGGTGCGGCGAGCCGGCAGGCAATCGGCATCACGGTGCTTTGGGGCATGACGCTTTCGACCTGCGTGGGCATCCTACTGGTGCCGGGGCTCTATGCCATATTCCAGTGGCTGCGCGAACGGGCCCATGCGATGGTCGGGTCGCCGTTGCCGGAGACGCTGCGCGACCGTGCGGCCGCGGCGGGACAGAATGCGTGAGGATGGAGGGCTTTGAGATGAAGAATCGGATTGGCTTGTTTGGATGGATGCCGGCGTTGCTGGCGACGGTGGTTGCGGTGGCTGGCTGCACGGTGTTTCGTGTCGGCCCGGACTATGACGAGAGCCAAACCTGGAGCGAGGAAAATGCGCAGGCGGCGGCCCGGGCGCTCAATGCCTCTGGGGTGTCGACGAATCTGACTTTTGCCCGCGCGAGTCTTTGGTGGGAGCAGTTCAACGATCCGTTGCTGACGAATCTGGTCTGGCAGGCGTTTGCGACGAACCGGTCGCTTTTGGCGGCGCAGTGCGCTATTCGTCAGGCGCGGGCTTTGGTGGGCATGTCGGTGGCGACGCAAATCCCGCAGTTGGACGCGAAGGGTGGCTACACGCGCTACGGAACTTCGATTAGCAGTTCTCCCTATTTCGCGAACAATTACGACCTGAACAAGTATCAGGCGGGGTTCGACGCGGCGTGGGAGATTGACATTTTCGGGGGCAACTCGCGGGCGATTGAGTCGGCTGTGGCGGGCTATGAGGCGTCTGTCTCGGACTATGCTTCGGCTATGGTTTCGCTGGGGGCTGAGGTGGCGGCAACCTACATCAACTATCGCACGGCTCAGGCGAATTGGGAGGTTGCCTGCTCGAATGTGGTGATTCAGTCGAACACTTGGGAATTGGTCAGTTCTCAGACTCGTTCGGGGCTTGCGAGCGACTTGCCGCTTCAGCAGGCGACCTACAATCTGGAGCAGACGCGGGCGCAGATTCCGTTGATTCGGTTCGAGTTGGAGCAGTATGCGAATGCGCTGGCGGTCTTGACGGGGCGGACTCCGGGAGATTTGCAGGATGAGTTGGCGGCGCGCCGTCCGATTCCTTCGGTGGCTTCGCAGACGCTGTGCGGGGTGCCGGCTGGATTCATCCGGGAGCGTCCGGATGTGCGGGCGGCGGAGCGGCGTGTGGCTCAGGCGATGGCGGAGATTGGCGTGGCGAAGGCGGACTTCTACCCGAAGTTCGCGCTCAATGGTTCGATTGGGCTTGAATCCATCAAGTGGAGCAAGTTCGCCGATGGCGGGCACCGGTCGCTGGCGTACAGTTTCGGGCCTCAGTTCAGTTGGGCGATTTTCCGCGGCGGGTCGATTTTGAACAATGTCCGTGCGAAGGAGGCGGCGCACGCGGCGGCTTTCAACAGTTATGAGGCGGCGCTGCTCACGGCGCTGCGGGAGGTGCGCGATGCCATCAGTGGCTATGCCAACAGCGAGGCGCGGGTGGAGCGGCTCGGAAAGGCGGTCGAGGCGGCGCACCGGGCGGTGACGATTTCGGAGGATTTGTACCGCCGCGGGCTGGTGAGTTTCAACGATGTGCTGCTGGCGCAGCGGGACTTGACGTCGCTTGAGGAACTTCAGGTCAAGGCGCAAGGTCAGGTTGCGCTCCAGTTGGTGCAGTTCTACAAATCGATTGGCGGCGGCTGGGCCTGCCGCCAGGTGGCGCCGGGGGCGGAAGCCGCCGAACCGTCGGACGAAGGGGCGTCGCTCAAGGAGTAGGCTTCGGGCGATTCGCCTTTCGGCTTGGCCGGGATGCCTTGGGCGTCCCGGCTTTCTTTTCCCCGGGGGCGCAGGTTGCAACCTTCGGGGGCGACGGGTTGGCACCTTTGGGGGCGGGCGGTTGACACCTTGGGGGGCAAGCGGTTGGCAGGAGTCGGTTCGGGAGGTTGGAACCTTTTGTGGCGATTCGCGGCGCGGATGCGGTTTTGGGGTTTCCCTTTCGCGGCGGATTTGCTATACTCTTCTTGTCCGAACTTGAACGAAAGACGATTTCCCATGCACACCTTCCGAACCCACACCTGCGGTCAACTCCGTTCGAGCGATGCCGCCACGCAGGCCCGCCTCTCCGGCTGGATTTTCCGCAAACGCGACCACGGCGGGATTCTCTTCATCGACTTGCGCGACCACTACGGCGTGACGCAGGTGGTGGTGCACCCTTCGCGCGACTTCTTCGAGACCGTCGCCAAACTCCCCCTTGAGAGCGTCGCCACCTTCACCGGCGAGGTCGTCCGCCGCGACCCCGAGACCGTCAACCCCGAACTTCCGACGGGCGAAGTCGAACTCGTCGCCGACGCCTGCCTGGTCGAGTCCGCCGCCGAAGCCACCCCCATCTACATCCCCTGCGAAGAGGAACCCTCAGAAGACCTTCGCTTGACCTACCGCTTCCTCGACCTGCGCCGCGAACGCGTCCACAAAAACATTCTCCTGCGCTCCCAGATCATCCGCTTCCTGCGCGAAGAGATGTGGGCCCTCGGCTTCAACGAATACCAGACCCCCATCCTCACCTGCTCCTCCCCGGAGGGCGCGCGCGACTATCTCGTCCCCTCCCGCGTCCACCACGGAAAGTTCTACGCCCTGCCCCAGGCCCCGCAGCTCTTCAAACAGCTCCTGATGGTCTCCGGCTTCGACAAATACTTCCAGATCGCCCCCTGCTTCCGCGACGAAGATTCCCGTGCCGACCGCTCGCCGGGTGAGTTCTACCAGCTCGATATCGAGATGTCCTACGCCACCCAAGACGACATCTTCGCCGTCGTCGAGAAAGTCGTCGGCGACACCTTCGCCAAGTTCTCCACCAAACAGGTCGATGCCGCCCCCTGGATCCGAATCCCCTACCGCGAAGCCATCCTCAAATACGGCTCCGACAAGCCCGACCTGCGCAACCCCATCGTCCTCTTCGACTGCACCCAACTCTTCGCCTCATCCGCATTCAACGCCTTCGCCAAAGCCATCGAATCCGGCGCCGTCGTGCGCGCCATCCCGGTCAAAAACATCAAATCAAAGCCCCGCTCCTTCTTCGATAAACTCGGCCAATACGCGCAGACCATCGGAGCCAAAGGGCTCGGCTACCTCGTCTGGGACGGTGACAACATCAAAGGCCCCATCGCCAAGTTCCTCAAGCCCGAAAAACTCGCCCAACTCGCCCGCATGGCTGGCGCGGAAGACGGCGATGTCCTCTTCTTCGTCTGCGACAAACCAGCCGAAGCCGCCCGCATCGCCGGCGACATTCGAATCAAGCTCGGCAAAGACCTCAACTTGATCGATCCCAATGTCTTCAAGTTCTGCTGGATTGTCGACTTCCCCTTCTTCGAGACCGACCCAGAGACCGGCGCCGTCTGCTTCTCCCACAACCCCTTCTCGATGCCCCAAGGCGGCCTTGATGCTCTGCTCAACCAGAATCCCCTGGACATCCTTGCCTACCAGTACGATGTAGTCTGCAACGGCATCGAACTTTCCTCCGGCGCCATCCGCAACCACCGCCCGGAGATTCTCTTTAAGGCCTTCGAGATCGCCGGATACCCGAAAGAGACCGTCTACGAAAAGTTCGGTTGCCTCGTCAACGCGTTCAAGTACGGCGCCCCTCCGCACGGCGGCGTCGCCCCGGGTGTCGACCGTATGGTGATGCTGTTGACTGACCAGGAGAACATCCGCGAGGTCATTGCGTTCCCCATGAACCAAAAGGCGCAGGACTTGATGATGAATGCACCTTCCGAGGTCACCGAAAAGCAACTCCGCGAGCTGCACATACAGGTCCGCGGGAAGAATGTCGTCAAACCAAACCAGTAGCCATGGACCCACTTCTCGACATTCTTCAGACCAACGCCCTTGAGCCGCGCGAGGCAATCGCCAAGATGCTTGGCACGGGCGTCGACGAGGTCAACGAGCGTATCCGCCGCCTGGAGTCCGACGGGGTTATCCGGGGCTATCAGGCGATTGTCAACGAGGACCGGATTGAAACCAATCGCCGTGTCACTGCGGTTATCGAGGTCAAGATTGCGCCCGAGCGCAATGGCGGTTTCGACCGTGTGGCGGACCGTGTGGCGCAGTTTCCCGAGGTGCAGGATGTCTACTTGATGAGCGGCGGTTTCGACCTGATGCTCTTTGTGGTGGGGGAGGATCTTCGGGAGATTGCGCATTTCGTCAGCGAGAAGCTTTCGACCATTCACGGGGTGCTCTCCTGTTCGACCCATTTCCAGCTCAAGACTTATAAGCGCAACCGGGTGTTGATGGCACCTCCGGCTCCGGACGAGCGGCTTGCGGTGACTCCTTGATATGAGACCTTTGCGCGAGCGCATAGCCAGGCAGATTGTCGACATGCCCAAGTCGGGCATTCGCGAGTTCTTCGACATTGTCTCCACCCGGAAGGATGTCATCTCCCTGGGTGTGGGGGAACCTGACTTCGACACGCCTTGGCGGATGCGCGAGCAGGCGATGTTCTCCCTGGAGCGCGGCGAAACGCACTACACGGCCAACAGGGGTTTGCTCGAATTGCGCCGGGCCATAGCAACCTATGTCCGGAGCAACTTTGGCGCGGAGTACAATCCGGACAAGGAGATTATCGTCACCGCCGGCGTCAGCGAGGCGATGGACATAGCCTTGCGGGCGATTCTCGATCCGGGCGACGAGGTTATCTACCACGAGCCTTGCTTCGTCTCCTATGCCCCCGTCATCCGCATGGCCCACGGCGTGCCCGTCCCCGTCGAGACCTCCCGCGACGGTTCCTTCCGCCTGACCCCCGAACTGATCGAGGCCAAACTGACCCCTCGGACAAAAGCTATACTCCTCAACTACCCAAACAATCCAACCGGTGCCACCCTTTCCAAGCAAGAAGTCGAAGCCATTGCTGCATTGGTCATCAAGCATGACCTGCTAATCATTAGCGACGAGATTTACGCCGAACTGACCTACGACCATCCCCACGCCAGCTTCCTCTCCGTCCCCGGCATGCGCGAGCGCACCATCTTCCTCCACGGCTTCTCCAAAGCCTGGGCCATGACCGGCTTCCGCCTAGGCTATGTCTGCGCCCCGGCCGAACTCTCCGACGCCATGGTGAAAATCCACCAGTACATAATGATGTGCGCCAGCACCAACGCCCAACGCGCCGCCCTCGAAGGCCTCAACCACGGCCTCGACGACATGCACCGCATGATCGAACACTACTCCCGCCGCCGTAACTTCGTCCACGCCTCCTTCCTCGACATGGGACTCCCCATGCACAAACCCGCCGGCGCCTTCTACGCCTTCCCCCGCATCGCCGGCCTCGGCCTCGACTCCCGCCAATTCGCCCTTGACCTCCTCAACCGCCACCAAGTCGCCGTCGTCCCCGGCACCGCATTCGGCCCCAGCGGAGAAGGCTACATCCGCTGCTCCTACGCCACCTCCATGGATAACCTCAAACTCGCCATGGACCGCATCGCCGCCTTCGTCTGCGAACTCCGTGCCCAAGCCTGAGCCCCGCGCATCCCTATCCATTTCTCCGAAAGAACCCCATGCCCGACCGCGAATCCCGCCCGCCACGCCGCCCCAAAGATTCCCGCCCCCGACGCCCATTCCCGCGCCGCAACGGCCCCCGCCCGCCCAAACCCATCGCCCCCGTCGACATCTGGCAAAGCCTCGCCGACGCAACCATCTCCTGCGCCCCCCAAAACGGCCCCATACTCAGCCAGGAACTCGCCACCCTCGGCTACACCGTCTGCGGAATGAACACCCCCGCAACCATGGTCGGCATCACCGGCCTGCACGGCATGCGCGACATCTTCCGCCTCAACCTCACCCTCCGCACAGCCAACCGCGTCCTCATACCCGTAGGCAAAGGCCCCGCCAGAGATTTGGATGGACTCAAGCGCCTCGCAGGCCAGATTCCCTGGGAAGCCTACCTCGATCCCGAACGCCCCGTGCTCGTCAACTCCACCGTCGAAAACCAGACCGTGCGGGACTCCCGCGTGCCCAACCTGAGGGCAAAAGACGCCATCACCGCCCGCATGAGATACCATTGCGGCCGCAAAACCGATTCCGATGACAAAGACCTCTTCGAAGACGGCGCCTGCGTCTACTTCTACTGGGAAGGCGACTTCGCGAAGTTCTACCTCGACACCACTGGCAGACCCTTGGCCAAGCGCGGCTACCACAAAGCAGAGTGGCGAGGGAATATCAACGAAGCCACCTCCTCGGCGGCCCTCTTGGCGGGCGGTTGGGACGCTTCTTCCCCTCTAGCGGTGCCCATGTGCGGGTGCGGAACAGTCGCAATCGAAGCGGCCCTGATGGCGCGCCGCCGGGCTCCTGGGCTGCTCAGGTCAGCCTTCGCCTTCCAGATGCTCAAGGGGTTCGGGACTATCATTCCCGGAGAGCGGCTGAAGGACGGGATGCGGTGTCGTTTCGGGGCATCTCCGGAGCAGATTTGGCGGCAGGTCGTGCGGGAAATCGAACAAGAGACGCGGACGGAAGGTTTGCCTGCGATTGTGGCTTCGGACAAGAGTCTGGAGGCGATTGCCGCGGCGCGGCGGAATGCTTTGGCGGCTGGGGTGGCGTCGGACATCTGCTTTGAGGTGTGCGACTTTGCCGACACTTCTCTGCCGGCGGAGGCTGGTTCGATTTTCCTGAATCCCGATGCGGGAGACCGTCCGGCGGGCGAGATTGAATTGGAGCCGGTCTATCGGCGGATGGGGGCGTGGTTCAAGGCTCATCCGGGGTGGACGGCTTTGGTCCTCTCGGGCAATCCGGAACTGGCGAAGAGCATCGGTTTTGAGGCAGATCAGGCGGTGGAACTGGTCAACGGGGCGCGGGATTGCCGCCTTTTGGTGTATGGAGCCAAGGGGGACGAACAGGGGCGGTGATGGTGTTTCGCCGGGTGGTATGGGTTGTTTTGCTGTGGGTGCCGCTGGGGCTAGGTGCGTTTGACTGGCGCAGTCAGCCGTCGGATCGGTTGCGGGGGCGGCTGGAGGGGCTTGGGTTGGTAGGAATGTTGCCGGGGGATGACAGGTGGATAGGGGCTTCGCTGGATTGGGTGGCTGTGGAATTGGGGAAGGTTCCTCCGTGTTTGAGCGGCGGGAAGGGGGAGAAACGGCGGCGTGAGGTGCTGCGGGTGTTGGATTTCCCGTTGCATGTGGACAACTTTGCGTGGCTGGATTCGCCGCGCATCCAGGCGTTCAATGCACCGGTATTGAACTGGTTCCGCCGGCGTTTCGATGGGGTGATTTCGGGGCTGGAAGAGGCGGTCCCGGATGGCGGTCTGCGGCTCTTCAAGCTGTACAACATGGGGTTCATCGTCTGCACGCCGGGGAAGACGGTAGGCATCGACATTGCGGGGCGGCCGGCGTTCCCGACTTTGCCGCGGAGCAAGGATGGGGCGTTCAAGGGGGTGGCGTATGCGCTGGATGTGGCGCGCTCCGAGAAGTTGGCGCAACGGTTGGATGTCTTGCTGGTGACGCATCCGCACCGGGACCATTACAATGTGCCTTTGATTCGCGAGATGCAGCGGTTGGGTAAGCCGGTGATTCTGCCTTGCCGCCTGGCGAGCAGGGGGGAGGCGTTGACTTCGGAGTCTACGGTTCTGCTGACGAATTCGGTACCGGTTCCGCGTGAGATTGGCGGGCTTCGGCTGGCGGTTTTCCGCGGGCACCAGGGGTCGGTGCCGTGCAATGTCTACTGGATCGACCTGGGTTCGCACCGTCTGATCCATACGGGGGATAATTACGATTTGGCAGCCGATCGGCGGCTCGCGGAATTGCCCCGGGCGGATCTGCTTCTGACGGCTTGCTGGAACCATTTGGCGGAGACGACCCGCGCCGCGCTCAATGCGCCAGGGGAGCGCCCGCTGGTGCTGGTGCCGGGGCACGACAATGAGATGGGGCACAATGTTTCCCACCGGGAATCGTGGCAGGAGCTCTTTTACCGCACCGATCGGCTGGGCAATCCAGACTTCCCGAAGACGCCCGTTTTGCTCCTGGCTCCGGGGGAACATTACACCTTTGCGCCTGCCGCTGCCGAACCTCGCGCGGGATGGTGGAAACGGTTCCTGGGGTTCTTTTCCCGCCACGCGGATTGAACGCGCCGGTGCGTGCGGGAGGAATCAAGCGGCAGCCCGCGATGGGTGCAGGGATGGGGAGCGCCGGCTACAATCTTCGTGTCCAGTTCCCGTTTGCCTATTGATGACAAAGCCTGGCCCCGATGCCACTCGAAAGTGCGCACTTTGGGGAAACGGTGTAATGCGGGGC
>JBJFGP010000164.1:0-11954 GCA_051892815.1 Kiritimatiellia bacterium
GGCGTGCTCCTCGTGCTGGGGCTGCTGACCATCCTGGGGCGCGACGGCTTCCCGCGAGCGTGGTGCGACGCCGTCGCGGAAAGGCTCTCGGGAAAGAGCATCCTGGTGCGCGTCGGGAGCATTCGCCTGACCCCTCTGGGCGGGTTGGTCGTGGAGGATGTGACGCTTTCGGAACAGGGCCAGAGAGAGCCGTTCGCAGGGGTCGGTCGCGTGCGGATTCGACTGCGCCCGGCGAGCAGGTTCTGGGGCATGATACGCTCAATCGAGGGGCGCAATCTCGTGTTGCGGCGCCTGCCGGAGATGGACGCGGATGGGGCGGATTGCCTGGCAGATGTGGTGCTCCCGAGGTTGGAAGGAGTCGCCCTCTCTCTAAGGCAGGTGGATGTGCTGGGAATACGCGCCGACGGGGTCGACGGCAGGCTGGCAATGGGCGGAAAAGGTGTCCATGCCCGGGATGTGCAGGTATGGTGGGCGCGACGTCTTTCGGAGGCACCTTGGCTGGCGGAGGAGGCCTATCCGCTCTGGGCACGGCCGGGCGAGAAAGTCTCCGGTTGGTGCTCGGTAGACCTCTCCACGGGGCTGTTGGTTTCGGAGTTGGAGGGGGCTACGAGGCCGGATCGTTTGTGGGCACTTTTCCCGCTGTTGAAACTCAAGACGGTCGAGGATTATTGCCGCGATTTTGCCTTTGAGTCGGGCGTGTTGGCGTCGGCTTCGTGCCGTTTGGAACTGGGGATTTCTGCGCAGAATGATCGGACGGTGGTGGACTTGCCGATCGTGGCGACGAACCTTTCTTTCCGGGGGGTGGCGCTCAATCGGCTCTCCGGAAGGGTGCAGGTGGACGGGCGGGAAACGGTGCTTTCGGGGGTGCGGGCGGAGGCAGGCGAGGGGATGCTCTCGGGGGAACTGAGGACGTCGTCGCGCACGCACTTGCTGGAGTTCGACGCGGAGACGACTTTCCCGCCGGCGCGCGTCGGACAGATTCTCGAAATCCTCCAGAAACCGCTCTCCAACATGCTCTTCTCCACGGGCTGCCGGTTGCGTGCCAAGGGGTCGCTCGACATTCGCGGCACGCCCCTTGAGAGCGTCGCGCTGGAGGGCGAACTCTGCACGGGACCCGGCCGCATCCATACCCAGCCGGTCGACTCGATTCGTACCAACCTGCGCCTCACCAACTCGCTTATCTCTTTCTCCCAAACCTGCCTGCAAAGCCCTTCCGGAGGTTGCTACCAAGGGGCCCTGGACCTTGCTATCCATCCCGACCGCCTCTGCCTGACCAACCGCGCCGAACTCGTCGCCTTCGCCCCCGCAGCCCCCGGCTTTCCCGACCTCGGCCCCTTGACCGGAACCCTCTCCTTCTCCGCCGAACTTCCCCTCGACGGCCCCTGCACCCTCCGCGCCCTGGACCTCCAGGAGAGCGCCCTTTCCGCCACCAACCTTGCCGCCACCCTCACCTCCCTCCGCTACCGCCCCGGGCGCGAACTCCTCGCCACCAACCTCACCCTCCGCCTCGCCGGGCAGGAACCCCTCCGCCTCGGCGCCCTCCACGCACACCTCACCCCCCAAGGCACCCTCTCCGGCCTCCACCTCCAAGATCTCGCCATCCCCCAAATCCCCAACCTTCCCGCCTCCTCGGCGTCCACCCGACCCCTTCCTGCCAACCCATCCTTCCCCCTCATCGTCGACAACCTCGACCTCCTCGGCGTCCATACCGACCGCCTCACCGCGCGCCTTGCCAACACCCCCCAAAACCTCACCCTCGACGACCTGATGCTCAACTGGACCGGCACCCGCCAGATAGCCGCCGGACACCTCGTCGCCGACTGGCCATCGGGCCTCATCACGGCACACCTCGACGCCCGAATCCGCCCAGAAACCGTCCTCCCGCTATTTACCAGTCTCGGCCTGACCAACCTCCATCACCACCTCCAGCCCGTCCAACTCCACCCCGATTCCCTGCTCGAAACCGCCTGCACCCTCAACCTTGGATTCACCCCCGAAAACGACACCCTCCGCATCCAACTCCCGCTCGCCGCCCGCACCCTCTCCTACCGCCAAGTCCCCCTCGACACCCTCAACCTCAACCTCGACCACAACGGCACCCGAACCACCCTCTCCAACCTCCGCGCCACCCGCCAGAATACCCGCCTGCAAGCCACCCTCCAAGCCGACTCCGATACCCATACCCTCCGCTTCGACGGAGCCACCACTTTCCCCCTCCAAGACCTCCTCCAACTCCTCGACCTCCCCCGCCAGAGCCTATCCATCCTCGACCTTCCCGCCCACACCCAGACCCGCGCCCAAGGCACCCTCTCCACCCAAGGCAACACACTTCCCTCCCTCCATCTCGCCGCCCAAATCGACGCCCCAACAGGCAGGATCGACCGCATCCCCTTCACACGATTCGCCGCAGACCTTGCCATCACCAACTCCCTTCTGACCCTACCTTCCGCCACCTTCCATTTCCACACCAACGCCACCATCCAAGCCACCGCCGCCCTTCACTTGAACCAACCATCCGCCCCCAATCCCAACCTTCCCTTCACCCTTCAGGCGGACATCTCCGACTTCCCGCTCGCCAACCTGTCGGACTACGCCGAAAGCGAGAAAGCCCGCCTGCTGTTTGGCACCATCGGCTCGCTTTCCGGCAATCTTTCCCTCTCGGGGAACCTTGGTTCGACCAACATTCTCGCCACGCTCTGGGGCCATTCGAACCTGTCCGTCGCCGGCGGACGAATCAACCGGATTCCCCTGTTCGCGGGCTTGACGGACTATCTTGCCGAGCACCTTCCGGCCGTGGAGGGGCTTGTGGATCAGACCACGGCGCACGCTTCGATGACCTTTGAAAACGGCTTGGCGCGCTGCTCGGACGGGGATATTCACGGGGCGGTTTTCGGGGTTCGTCTCAATGGGACGCTTGACTTGCCCAGCGGGGCTTTGGATGTACGGGCGAGGACGGTTTTCTTCCGGGAACAGAGCTTTTGGAGGAAAATCTCTTCGGTCGTGACCTACCCTTTTTCGAAGCTCTTCATGGAGTTCCGCCTGGGCGGGACGCTGGACGAGCCAACCTGGAATTATATCGGTCTTTGGGACCGTGCGACAAGCCGCTGATTGGAGTCTATGCGCTTTACGATACACACTTACGGTTGCCAGATGAATGTCCGCGAAAGTGAGGCGGCGCGGGCCTTGATGGAGGCCTCCGGGCACTCCTGGACGGAGCAGGAATCGGAGGCCGATCTTATCTTGGTCAACAGCTGTTCGGTGCGCGAGAAGGCGGAGGACAAGGCGCTAGGGAAGCTTGGTCTGCTTTGCGCCCAGAAGCGGCAGAGGAGGCTCTTTGTGGGGGTCGCGGGCTGTATGGCGCAGCGTCTGGCGGAGGGGCTTTTCGAGCGCATTCCGTCGCTCGACTTTGTGATTGGCACGCGCTGTTCGGCCTCCTTGCCGGGTGTGGCGGCGCGGCTCCTTTCGGGGGAGAAGAGGGTGATTGAATTGGGCGCGGGGCTCGACGCGCCGCAAACTCCTTCGGCCCACACCAGGACGCCCACCCACCACGCTTTTGTGACCATTCTGATGGGCTGCGAGCGGCGTTGCAGCTACTGCATCGTGCCGGAGACGCGCGGTCGCGAGTATTCCCGCCCGCCTGCCGAAATCCTCGCCGAATGCCGCGCCCTCGTCGACCAAGGCGTCAAGGAGATTACGCTTCTCGGGCAGAGCGTGATGAACTACGGCAGAGCCTCCAATCCTTACCAACCTCCTGCACCCGATCCTTTCAACCAGTTGCTCTCGGAGGTTGCTAGCATAGAGGGACTAAGGAGGGTACGATTTACTTCCGGTCATCCCTCCGGCGTCACCCCCGGCCTCATCGAGACCATCCGCCGCCATCCCAACATCTGCGGCCACCTCCACCTGCCCGTCCAGTCCGGCTCCGACCGCATCCTCAAAGCCATGCGCCGAGGCTACACCCGCGCGCGCTACCTCGAAGCCTGCGCCGCCCTCAAGTCCGCCCGCCACGGCTTCACCCTCACCACCGATGTCATCGTCGGCTACCCCGGAGAGACCGAGGAAGACTTCCAAGAGACCCGCACCTTGATGGAAGAGGTCGGCTTCGCCAACGCCTTCATCTTCAAATACTCTCCGCGTCCCGGCACCCCCGCCGCCCTCCTCCCCGACGATGTCACCCCCGAAGAAAAGGCCCGCCGCAACCAAATCCTCCTCTCCGATCAAGACCTCCGGGGCGCCCGCCAGAACGCCGCCCTCATCGGGCACACCCTCCAAGTCCTCGCCGACGGCCCCTCCCTGCGAAACCCCAGCCGATGGTCAGGACGCACCCCCGGAAACCGCATCGTCATCTTCGATCCCAAACCCGGAATCGCCCCCGGAGACCTCCTCCAGACCACCATCACCGCAGCCGCCCCCCAGACCCTCTACGCAACACTCCAATAGGAGAACCAACCCATGTCCTGGCTCATCCGCTACCTCCTCCTCGCCGCCACCGCCGCCACCGCAGTCTGGTACGGCGTGCCCATCCTCAAACGGCAGCACAGTGGCGCCCAGACTGGCCAGACACACATCGTCTTCGCTCCGCCAAAGCCACAGACCACCCCCGCCTCCACCCAGCGTCAAGCCCCCAACCGACCCAAAATCAAACCCCACAGGAAACACCCCTCCCACACCCGAACCAACCAGCCCCCCACTCACGCCGGTACCAACCAAACCAAACCTAGCGCACCCACCTACCCCCGCCCCAGAATCGCACAACCCGAAGAAGGCGCCTCCTGGGCCATCCTCCGCTCCGACGCCTCCTGCTACACCGAAGACGGCAAATGCATCGGTGCCATCAAAAGCGGCACCATCCTCGACTGCCTCGACTACCGCGAAGTCAACGGTAAACAGACCATCCTCTGCCAGACCGACAGCAAAAACATCGAACAAAAACTCGGAACCCCCAAATTCCTCGTCCGCCTCCCGCACCTCGTCATGATGACCTCACGCCCCGAAGCCCTCACCGACGACGAACGCGACAACCTCCGCAAATACTACCGCCTCATAGCCCTCATGCACGACCGCCGCCGCGAACTCGACAAGGCCCAAAACCCCGACAACCCCCACCGCAAAGAGTACGCCCAGGCCAACGAAAAACTCAAAGACCTCGAACGCCAGAACGCCGACCTCCTCGAACGCCGCGATACCGCCTCCGGCTCCGACAAAAGCCTCATCGAAGACCAACTCCACGAACTCAAATACACCAAATCCGCCGCAGAAACCAAACCCCTCGCCATTCAGGAAAAGTTCCGAAAGTGGCAAAAAGAACACCCCAGACACCCCGTAGTCCTCGCCGGCGATCCCCAATACGCCAAATACCAGGAGTTGCTCCCCAAACTCGCCGAAAACCTCGGCGGAATGCGCCTCCCCGATGACGGCCTTTCAGAGAAACAGTAAGTGACCACCACCCTCCGTCGATACCTTTCAAACCTCCTCCCACCGGTCTTCCTCCTGGGCTCCGGGGTGCTTCTCTACGCCCCCGTCGCCGGCTACGACCTGCTCAATCTCGACGACTGGACCTACACCCTCGCCAACCCAATCGTCGCCCCCGGGCTGAGCACCTCCGGTCTCAAAGACGCCTTCCTCTCCCTGCGCGCCAATGCCATCTGGATGCCCCTGACCTGGCTCTCCTACGCCGCCGATCTCACCCTCGCCCGGAGCCTCGGATTGTCGCCAACCGCCCTCCTTCATACGGCAAACCTCCTCTGGCACCTGCTCAGCGCCTGCCTGCTTTGGTGCCTACTCAAAAGGCGGATTCAGGCAAACCTCCTGCCCCTCGCGATAACCGCCCTTTGGCTCGTGCATCCCCTTCAAACCGAGCCCGTGGCTTGGGTCGCCTGCCGCAAAGATCTGCTCACGGGGGTTGCCTTTCTCAGCGCCTCTCTGCTCTGGAACGGTGCGGAGCAGCGGCGCCGCTTCGTCTCAATCCCCTTGATCCTCGGGTGCCTCTGCAAGCCCACGGCCGCTGTGCTTCCCCTGCTCGTCTGGTTGGAGCGAACCGACCTGAAAGGCGCCCGTCTCCGGCCCCTGATTCCGGCTTGCGTCGCCTCCGCCTGCACGGTTGCAATCGGGGTGGCGGCGCAGCACCTTGGGCAGGTGCCGCATACAACCGGCTCGCTACTCGGGAGCCTTTCCGCGGCGGGGCGATATTGGCTTCTGCCGCTGCTGCCGATTGGCCTCCATGCACCGATGTTCAAGCCGATTCCGCTGGCGTGGAGTTGGGGCCTTTTGGTCCCGGTCGTGCTTTGGATTCGCGGCCGTTGGCGGGAAGCCGTGGCCTATTTGGCACCGCTTCTGCCGGTGCTGGGGGTGGTTTCGATCGGGTTTCAGCAGGCGGCAGATCGCTACCTCTATCTGCCGCTTCTGGGGGTGTTGGCGGTGGCTTCGGGGTGGTGCGGCAGGTGGTCGCGAGGGGTGGGGATTGGTTGCCTGGTGCTGGCCTGTTGCGCGGCTTTCTCGACGCGGAATCTTTTGAGGCATTGGCGGGATGATTCGACTTTGACGGCGCGGGCTTTCTGCTTTGAGGACCGCTCGAATGCGCTCTTGAACCGGATTGCGGGGCTGCATTGCCTGTGCGTGAGGGGGTTGCCTCGGGAGGCGGCGGAGCATTTGGCGGTGGCGTTCCGGGAGGATCCCAAGGGGTGCGAGCGGGTGCGGGTTTATTATGGTCTGGCGCTTGCGGCTTCGGGGCGGCCGGGGTTTGCTTTGAGGGCGTTGGAGCCGTTGATTGCTCCGGGGGCGGTGGCTGAGCACCGGCGGCAGACGGCGTTGGCGATTGTGCAGGCAAATCGTGGGGCGGCATTGGCTCATTTGGGGCGTGCGCTGGCGGCGAGGGGTGACTATCCGCCGGCGTGTGCGTTGATGGCGGCGTTTGCGCTGTCGCACAAGGGTTTTGGCCCGGAGGTGTGGCTCGAGAGGGCGGGTGATTGTCGTGGGGGAATGGCGTTTTCGCCCAAGGGTGTGGCGGGTTTGTGCCTGCCTTGGATGGCGGAAGAAAGTAAGGAATCAGGAGGTATGGAATGAATCTGTATGCGGTTATTTTGGCAGGTGGGCGTGGCGAGCGGTTCTGGCCGCAGAGCCGTGTGGAGAGTCCGAAGCAGTTTCTGTCGCTCTTTGGGGGGCGGCCGCTGATTCGGCAGGCGGCGGAGCGTTTGGGGGATTTGGCGCCGGCGGATCGCACGTATGTGATTACTTCGGCGAATCTGGCGGGGCTGACGCGGGAGACGTTGCCGGAGGTTCCGGAGGGGAATATCATTGGGGAGCCGGTGGGGCGGGACACGGCTCCGGCGGTGGCTTTGGCGTGTGGTCTGATTCGGGCTCGGGATCCGGAGGCGACGGTGTGTGTTTTCCCGGCGGATGCGCTTATCGGTGATGTGGAGGGTTTCCGGCGGACGGTGGGGGCGGCGGCCGCGCGGGCGGCGGAGTCTCGGGCGATTTTGACGATTGGGATTCCGCCGTCTTATCCGGCGACGGGCTATGGTTATGTGGAGGCGGGGGCGGTGGTGTCGGAGGCTCCGGTGCGGATTCGGGTGGCGGAACGGTTTGTGGAGAAGCCGAGCGTGCAGACGGCGGAGCGGTATCTGGAGGATGGCGGGTATCTGTGGAATGCGGGGATTTTCATCTGGCATGTGCGGACGATGTCTGAGGCGCTTGCGAGGCATGCGCCGGGGGCGGCGGCTTTGGCGGAGGAGGTCTCGAAGACGCCTGCGGATCGGCTCGAGGGGGTGCTCTCTAGGCTCTATCCGCAAACGCCGAAGATTTCGATTGACTATGCGGTGATGGAGAAGGCGTCGAACATTGAGGTGGCGGATGCGGCTTTCGATTGGGACGATGTGGGGACTTGGACGGCTTTGCCGGCGCACTTCCCTCAGGATGAGGCGGGCAATACGGTGGTGGGCGAACTGGAGGCGCTGGAGGCGGAGGGGAATATCGTGCTCTCGCGCGGGCGGCTCACGGCGCTGGTGGGGGTGCGGGATCTGGTGGTGGTGCATGCGGGGAATGCGACGCTGGTCTGTCCGAAGGATCGGGTCTCGGAAATCAAGAAGCTGCTCTTGCGCATTGCGGCGCGTCCGGACGCGGCGGAGTATCTCTAGCGCGGTCGGCGCGGGGATTGGTGTCCACCTTCGGGGGCGGGAGGTGGGCACCTTGCGGGGCGACTGGTGCCTACCTTGAGGGTCGTGAGGTGGGCGCGAAACGGGGGCTTTGGCTGCCACCTTTCGCCGCGGGGGGTTGACAAGGGGAGCCGTATCGGGTAGACTGGTAGGTGTTGTGTGTTGCCCCCGAAAGGTCGTGTTATGTTGCCTCGCGTCCCCGCCGTATTTTCCTGCCTTGCGCTCGCGTCCGCGCTCGCGGTGCGTGCCGAACCGTTTACCCTGGATGGGGGCGGCGAACTCGCCCTCGACGAGCCGGGAACCAACCGGAAAATCCTCTTCTGGGAAGCCGAAGCGTTCGGCCCATTGGGCGAATGGAAGATCGACATCGCCCACGAGGCCGACTCGATTGGGTGCGTCTGGGGGCCGATGGCCTGGTGGAAGAAACGCGACAAAGTCCCACGCCCCGCCAGCGGCCTCAAAAGCGTCCGCGCCATCGGAGGAACCCTCGCCCGCCGCGTCGAACTGCCCTTCGGCGGACGCTGGAGACTCTGGATTTGCTACAACAACCGAATGGCCGACTTCCGCCCCGCCGTACAAACCCCAGCAGGCGAAATCCTCGTCCAGGGCAAACAGTGGAATGACCGCCACACCGACACCGGGTGCTGGACCTGGGGCGCCCTCGACTTCAACGCCAAAGGGCCCGTCGACATCACCCTCCAGGCCCTCCCACGCGGCGCCCAGATCGACTGCCTGCTCTTGACAGACGACCGCTCCTACCTCCCCGATGTGCGCGACTTCACCCCCCTCTACATCCGCTTCAAGCTCCCCAGAAACGCCCCTTCACCCCTGAAATTTGACGACGGTCGCTGGGGCCAGACCTACCCACCCGTGAAGCCCGGCGAAACCTCCCCTTGGCACGACTGCTCCCGCCGCTACCCCTTCGGCACCACCGACTTCATCGAAGTCACCGCCACCCCGACAGGCAAGAAAAAGCCCCAAACCTGCCCCTTCACCGTCGAATACTCAACCAACCGCCGCGACGTCTGCAAGCAACTCATCCACACCGGTCCCGGCCGAAAAGTCCGCGGACTCATACTCCGCTCCACAGGCGGCATCAAGAGCGATATCGAACTCAGCCAAGCCGACCTCGACCGCGCCAGATTGGCAGCTCCCGAACCCGCCCCAATGCCCAAACGCTACGGCCTGGCAAGCCTCACCACCTTCACTTCCGACGCCTGGAGCCCACAGGCAATCGAGAACGAACTCCAGACCTTCCGCCATATCGGCCTGAACCAATTCGCCAAAGGCCCCCTCCAGAGACGTTTGGTCCCAGACCCCAAAAACATGCCCGACTTCGTGGACGATTGGCAGTTCGTCTGGGCCGCGTGCAAAGGCTGCAACTGCACCCCTGACGATGAAGCAATCCGCCGGACGGCGCGTATGGTTGCCGAGCGGAATGCGCAGGAATTGGCCGCGGGGAAGCGTGTGGTGTGGAACATTCTGGACGAACTCAACTACCACATTTATAAGGTCTTCGAGTGCCATTCTCAGGAACGGACCTGCCGGGAGCGTTTCATTGAATTCCTCAAGCAGAAGGGTGTCAAGCCGGGGGATTTGGGGAAAGGTTCGTGGGGGGATGTCGGCTTTTCGCTGGAGCCGAAGGCGGGCATCTTGGCGTACTGGACGGTGCGTTACCGGGACTATGTGGTGGCTAGTTTTTTTCGCCGCTGCACGGAATTGGCGGGGGAGGCGCACGGGAATCTGCTGCCGACGGGGAATATGGGGACTGAGTTGGTTTTCAGCGGGAATTTGCTGCAGGGGGGGATGAATCTTTTTGAGTTGTGCAATAGCGGGGCGATGCGGCATATTTTGACGGAGGATTGGGCGAATCTGCAGTTGACGTATCAGCATTGCTCGTACCAGTCGGATGTGCTTCGGGGGGCGGGAAGGCGTCGCGGGGCTGCGGCTTCGATGCTCAATATCATTGCTGGTCGAAGCGATCGGGAGATAGCGGCAAAGGCTTTTTCGGAAGCGGGGCGAGGGGTGAAGGGGCAGTTTTTCTTCCGGTACGGTCCGGACTATACAGGGGCGTCGGACGCGTCGAATCTGGATCCTCGGATTTACCGTGGGATTTGGGAGTTTGCGAAGGCGACGGCGGGTGTGGAGGATTGTCTTCTGGACGGGGCTCCGCTACTGGGGGATGCGGGGCTGTTGCTGTCTGAAACGGGGGAGTCGTGGAATCTGATTCTGGGGGATTCGGGGCGGGGGAAGGATCGGATGGTGCTGAGTCTGCTGCTGAACCACTTGGGTGTGCGGACGGATGTGCTCAATGAAGATGATCTCTCGGATCGGCTGAAGGCGTACCGGTATCTGTTTGTGATGGACGGGCATGTCCGGCGGGCGTGTCTGGCTCCTTTGGAGGGGTGGCTTCGGGGCGGCGGGACGCTGATTCTGGGGCCCGATGCGCTGGTTGCCGACGAGGCGAATGCGCCGCTGGACACGGCGCGATTGGAGCGTGCGGGGCGGGTGGTCCGGCTGAAGCTTCGGCCGCACAAGGAGTATTTGCTCGCGTCGACTTCCGCGGGGCGCTACCCCTCGAACCGACATTGGCCGGAGGCTCCGCGACAGCAGATGCGCGCGCTGCTCTCGTCCCTCGGCATCCGCCCCGCCATCCAAGCGGACAACCCCTTGGTCGAGGCGCAACTCGTCGAATCCCCCCACGGACGGCTGGTCGTGCTCTCCAACTGGAGTTTCACCCCCTGCCGCGTGCGCCTGACCGGCACCGCCCTGAAAAAGCCCCTCGAAGTATCGGTCGACTACGGCGCCTATGTGCGTATCGACTGACCCTAAAGGTACCCACCTCCATCCACCATTCTCGCCAACCAACGTCCCCCGAAGGTGCCAACCTCCGGCCGTGGCAGGTGCGTACCTTTCGGATTCCGCTTGACAAACCCGCGCGATTCTGGCAAACTGGGCGAAACCAACAGGGACATCAACCGTATGAAAAAACTGCTTGCCACCCTTGCCGCCCTCGCCCTCCTGGGACTCGCCGCCCTCCTCGCCCTCCTCGGATGGCGCGCCCGCCAACCCCGCCTCCTCGGACTCGACCGCTACGAAGACAAAGTCCTCGGCGCCTACGCCGGCCAATGCATCGGCGTCGAATGGGGCATGCCTACCGAATTCAAATACTCCGGCACCAACGCCCCCATGCCCGAAACCATGGTCCCCGTCTGGGAAAAAGTCAACATCGACCACGCCTTCGACAACGACGACCTCTACCTCGACGCCTACTTCCTCCAAATCCTCGACCAACGCGGCGTCACCGTCTCCCAAAACCAAATCGCCGTCGACTTCGCCAACTCCACCTTCCCCCTCTGGTGCGCCAACCAGGCCGCCCGCGACAACATCCGCCGAGGCATCTCCCCAGAAAGCTCCGCCCACCCCTCCTTCCATAAATGCGGCAACGACATCGACTGGCAAATCGAAGCCGACTTCGTCGGGCTCGTCACCCCCGGACAGCTCGACCAGACCATCGAACTGAGCACCCGCTTCGGCAGCATCATCAACTACGGCGACGGCCTCTATGCCGGCACCTTCATCGCCGCCCTCTACAGCGAAGCCTTCTTCGAAACCAACATCATCCGCCTCGTCCAAACCGCCCTCAAAGCCATTCCCCACGAAAGCGACTACGCCCAAATGGTCCGCAACCTCCTCCAGTGGCATGCCGAAAACCCGGACGACTGGCAGCAAACCTTCCCCCACATCGTCGCCCACTACGCCCGCCACAACGGACAGCCCCGCGACTCCAACGGCGGCATAGAC
>JBJFGP010000165.1:0-2515 GCA_051892815.1 Kiritimatiellia bacterium
ATCTTCCCTATCCAGAGGTGCCAACCTTTGGGCGCGACAGGTGGCAACCCCTCACTCCGAAAGGTGCCTATCAAGGCCTCCGGGAGATTGCTACCAGCCGTTCCCAGCCCCGCCAAGAAAGGGTGTCCGGAGCAACCGTCGGGGGAAAACGCTTTTTGGGCTTGCGTCCGGCGATGCGGTTTGCTATAGTAGACCTCTTACGAAGACGCCCGATTTCGGGCTGAAGCAGAAAGAAACAGAGACATGGTTAAAATCAGACTTCGCAGAACCGGCGGCGTGAATGACCCCACATTCCGCGTCGTCGCCGCGGACTCTCGCTCCCCTCGCGACGGGAAGTTCATCGAGATTCTCGGCTACTACCTGCCCAAGAGCAAGGACGGCAAGTTCGAACTCAACCTCGAACGCATCAACTACTGGGTCTCTCAGGGCGCACAACTCTCCGAGACCGTCGCCAGCCTCGTCGTCAAGGCCAAGAAAGCCTCCTAAGCCCTCTTCGGGAGCGTGCCGATGCTGCGCGTCGATGTGCTGACCATCTTCCCCGAAATGCTCAGAGGCTTCCTCGGACTGAGCATGATGAAGAGAGCAGTCGAGCGCCACGCGGTCGAGTTCAACCTGGTCGATTTGCGGGACTTCGCCCGCGATGGACGCGGAACCCTCGACGACAGACCCTACGGCGGCGGACCGGGCATGATTATGAAGCCGGAACCGCTATTCGAGGCCATCGAGCACTTCCAGACCCCAGGATGCCGGGTTGTCTTCATGACCCCATCCGGAGAGCCTTTCCGCCAGAACACGGCAAGGCGCCTCGCCGGCGAACAGCACCTGCTCTTCGTCTGCGGCCACTACGAGGGAATCGACGAGCGTGTCACGCGTACGCTCGCCACCGATGAAATCTCCATCGGAGACTATGTTCTGACCAACGGCGCCCTGCCCGCCGCCGTGGTAATCGACGCGACCGTTCGCCTCCTGCCGGGAGTCTTGGGGGGCGGAACGGGGGCCACGGAGCAAGAGTCCTTCTCGGACAGCTTGCTGGAATACCCGCAGTACACAAGACCCCCGGTGTACCGCGGACTGGCCGTGCCAGAACTCCTTCAGTGTGGCAACCACGCCGAGATGGAAGCCTGGCGCAAACATCAGATGCTTGACCGCACGGCCAAGCGCAGACCGGATCTTTTCGCAGAGTTAGGAGAGTAGAGATGATCGCCAAGGCAATCAGCAAGATTAAAGACGAACAGCTCAAGAAGGATGTTCCTTCGTTCAAAATCGGCGACGGCGTCAAAGTGTTCGTTCGCATCAAAGAGGGCAACAAGGAACGCGTCCAGGCCTTCATTGGAACGGTCATCGCCCGTGACGGCCACGGCTCCACGGAGACCTTTACCGTGCGCCGCATTGCTTTCGGCGTCGGAATCGAGAAGGTGTTCCCCGTCCACTCGCCGTTCATCCAGAAAATCGAGGTGGATCGTTCCGCCAAGGTGCGCCGGGCGAAGCTTTACTTCCTGCGCGATCGCAATGGTCGCCAGGCCCGCCTGAAAGAAGTCCGCGCCTAGTCCGCGCGTATTCGGGTCGAACCGTAGACTGCCAGCGCGCCGGATGCTTTGGGGCTCGGTGCGTTGGCGGTTTTATTGTTTCTCGCTGTGGCGATGGGTTCTCGTCCGTCTGATTTGCTGGTTTTCGAGCGCAGGCACTGGTCTGGCGCACCTGGGATGTTGCTGGCTGGGGTGGATGAGGCTGGGCGGGGCTGTTTGGCGGGGCCGGTTTATGCGGGGGCGGTGGTGTTGCGGCCGGATTTGGCGGAGGGTTTGGCTAGGGGGAAGTTGGCGGGGGTGTTTGATTCGAAGCGGTTGTCTGCGGGGCAGAGGGAGCGGTTGTTTGGTGTGTTGGAGGGGTTGGCTTCGGGGGATGAGCCGGTGTTGTGGTTTGGGGTTGGGGTGGCGTCGGCGGATGAGGTTGATCGGCTGAATATTCTGCGGGCGACGCATGTGGCGATGGGGCGTGCGTTGGAGGGGTTGGGTGTTGGGGTGGAATGGGCGTTGGTGGATGGTTTGCCGGTGGATGGTTTGCCGGTTGGGCATGAGGCGATTGTGGGTGGAGATGGGCGGAGTTTGAGCATTGCGGCGGCGAGCATTGTGGCGAAGGTGTCGCGCGATCGGTATATGGCGGGGCTGGATGGGCGTTGGCCGGGGTATGGTTTTGGGGTGCACAAGGGGTATGGGACGGCGGCGCATGTGGCGGCGCTTCGGGCGTTGGGGCCGACGCCGGAGCATCGGAGGAGTTTTGCCCCGGTGCGGCGGGTCTTGGAGGGGGATGGTTTGTTCGGGGCGTGCGAGGGGTAGGCAGGAGTCGGTTGCGATGGTGGATTGGTTTGATACCCCTTGTTGCCTATGTCCGCGGCGGTGTGGTGTGAACCGTGCGAGGGGAAAGGTTGGCTACTGTGGGGCGGGGGATCGGGTGGTGGTCTACCGGTACGGGGCGCATTTCGGGGAGGAACCGCCGCTGACGGGTGTGGGCGGGTCGG
>JBJFGP010000166.1:0-11917 GCA_051892815.1 Kiritimatiellia bacterium
AGTGTCAGCACGATTCCAACCACCCCCAGCCATAAAATCCCGGCCGACAGCCGAGGCCGGGAAAGCCCAAAACGGAGCCTGAAATGAAGCCACCCCGTGAACACCAGCCAAGTCGCCAACGACCAGCACTCCTTCGGATCCCACTGCCAATAGTGTCCCCACGCCAGCTTCCCCCAGATTGCCCCCAGAACCATCCCGAAAGAGATAAGCAAATACCCCGCCGATACCGTCGTCGACACCGCCCGGTCGCGTACCTTGTCGACCGATTCTGCCCGAAACCACGGCAGCGCCATAACCGCCCCACGGAACAGCAGCACATAACCCAGCACATACGCTCCTACATGCGGCATAAACAGAGGACTGCGCAACGCCGGGGGCAGCGGCTTGACCCCATCGTCGAAGACAAATCCCGCAGGAAACAGCAGAATCAGCCCCAGCAGCGCGTCCGCCAGCCGCGTATCCACCTTCAGGCGGGATTGCGTTCCGAGCGACACCCACGGTAGCACCGCCCCCAGGCAGAGAAAGAACTCGAAGAGGTTCTGCATTGGCCAGTGGCGAGTCTCGAGGGTGCGTAGCGCAACAACCCCGAGGTTGATTGCCCCCGTAGCAATCCAAGCCCATCTCGACCACCGTTCCCTGCGCGTCCGGGCCAGCACCGCACAGCACCAGTAGCCCAGCATCGCGAGGTAGATTCCCCCCCCGAGAAGCGAACATTTCCAGCCCATCGCCTACTTCCCGCCCTGCTGGCGCAAAGCCTCGAACAGCACGATTCCGCCCGCAACTCCCGCATTGAGCGATTCCACCGCCCCGTGCATCGGCAAGTAAGCCATGAAGTCGCACCGTTCCCGCGCCAGCCGGCTAATGCCTGAACCTTCCGAACCGACCACAATGCCGCATTTGCCCCGGAAATCGACCTCCGTATAGGGCTTGGCCTGCGTATCCATATCCAGCCCGGTCAGCCAGACATTCGCCTTCTTCAGACGCTCCATCGCCTGGACGATGTTGACCACCCGCACTACATTCAGATGCTCGCTTGCCCCTGCGGAGGCGCGTACCGCCGCGGGTGTCACGCCGCAAGCACGGTCTTCGGCGAGTAGGACGCCTTTGGCCCCCGCGGCTTCAGCGGTACGCATCAGCGAACCGACATTTTGGGGGTCTTCGAGGTGGTCCAGCACGAGGACGAGGCCGCTACCTTCTTCCTCCAGCGCTTCGAGGACATCCTCCAGATCGGCGTATGGGTAGGCCCCCACGCGGATGGCAGCTCCCTGGTGGTGACCATCCTTGGTTAGGCGGTCGAGTTCGTCGCGTTTCATGCGGTGAGGTTGGATGCCGAGGGCACGGGCGTCGCGTTCGATGGCGTCGAGTTCTTCGGAACGTTCTTTGCTCTGCTGGAGCACGACTTCGTGTATTTTGCGGCGTCCTGCGCGGAGGACTTCTATGACGGGGCGGCGGCCGTAGAGCCATTCGGAGGAGCGGATAGTGTCTCTCATGGGATGACTTGTGGAAGGTAGTTGTCGATGGTTTCGGGGTCTAGGTCTGAGGGGAGCAGGGTGGTAGCGCTGGCGGTGGCGCAGGCAAGGGCGATGGCGGCGGAGTTTTCCACGGGTTGGGCGCAGTACCAGGCGTGAATGAAGCCGGCGTTTGCGGCATCTCCGGAGCCGATGGGGTTGACTTCTTGGATGGTTTGGGGTTTGAGCCGGATGGTGTTTTGAGGGGTGTAGAGGGTGGCTTCGCCGGGCCCGTTTGTGATGAGGAGGTTGGCGGCGCCGAGGTCGAGGAGTTGCTTGGGGGTGGCTCCGGTCTGGTCTAGTTCGGAGGTGTTGATTTTGACGAGCAGGGGTTTGTGGGGAAGGGTGGCGAGGAGGGCTTTCCCGCTCGTGTCGACAATCAGTGGAATGGCCTTGTTTTGGGCGATTTGCGCCAAGGTGGCGTAGGTGTCTTTGGGCAGGAAGGGAGGGCAGGTGCCGGTGAGAAGGACGATGGATGCTTGGGGGATTAGGGTGCGGCAGGTGTCGAGGAATTGGGTCTGTTCTTCGGCTGTGGCGGGGGCTGGCGGTTCAATGATTTCGGTGGTTTGGTTGGGGGCGGCGAGGGTAGTGCAAAGGCGTGTTTCGGCCTGGGTGGCGGTATGAGCGTCCTGGATTCCTGCGTCTTTGAGTTGGCGGCGGATGAGTGCGCCGTGGTGGCCTCCGAGGAATCCGGCGACGGTGGGGGTGTAGCCGAGTCGGTGGAGGGCGTAGGCGGTGTTGATGGCTTTTCCTGCGGCTCTGAGGTGGGTTTTGCGGACGCGGTTGGGGTGCCCTGGTGTGAAGGAGTCGAGGATTTCGATGCGGTCGAGGGCGGGGACCGGTCCGATGCAGAGGGGCTGGTTCATGGCCAGAAGACTTTGGGTTCGGGGGTGATTTTGAGGCCGTTCTGCTGGTTGGGGAGGGCGTCGAAGCGGGGTTTCATTTCGGCGATGGAGTCGCCACCGAGTTTCTCGCAGAGTGCGTCGGCGAGGATGTAGGCCATGGTGGTCTCCATGACGACGACGGCTCTTGGGACAGGGCAGAAGTCTGAGCGTTCGTAGGTGGTCGGGGAGGGCTCTTTGGTGACGGCGTTGATGGTCTGCTGGGGTTTGATTGTGGTGGGGATTGGCTTCATGGCGAGGCGCACGACGAGGGGCTGTCCGTTGGTGATGCCGCCTTCGATTCCGCCTGCGCGATTGCTGGTGCGGCCGGTTGGGGTGATGCCGTCGTGGACTTGGGTTCCGGGGCGGGTGGTGTTTTCGAAGGCGTCGCCGATTTCGATTCCTTTGATGGCGGGGATGCCGAGGAAGGCGGCTCCGAGGCGGGCATCGAGGCGGCGATCCCAGTTGACGTGGGAGCCCAGTCCGATGGGGAGATTGTCGGCGACGACTTCGATGATGCCGCCGAGGGTTTCGCCTTGGCGGCGGACTTTTGCGATGAGTTCTTCGGGGGCGGCGGAACCGTCTCCGACGCGCAGGACTTTGCCGTGGACGGTGATGCCGAATTGGCTCAGCAGGGCGCGGCAGACGGCTCCAACGGCGACGCGGGCGGCGGTCTCACGGGCGGAGGCGCGTTCGAGGGAGGGTCGGATGTCGTCGTAGCCGTATTTGACGCAGGCGGCCAGGTCGGCGTGCCCCGGGCGCGGGGTGACATAGGCGGGGACTGCCTTGCCGATCCAGTTGGCGTGGTCCTTGTTCTCAATCATCAGGGCGATGGGCGCGCCGGTGGTCTTGCCGTCCATCACACCGGCGAGGATGCGCACGCGGTCTTTCTCGATGTCCATGCGACCGCCCGCGCCGAAACCCTGCTGGCGGCGCGCGAGGTCGGCGTCGATGGTCGCGGCGCACAGGGGCAACCCGGCCGGGATGCCTTCGAGAATGGCGGTCAGGGCGGGGCCGTGGGACTCGCCGGATGTCAAGTAGCGAATAGTCATAGAGGTATCAATCTCCGCGTGTCGGTCGTATCAATCTTTCAGGGGAAAAGGTGCCTACCTATTGGTTGAAGAGGTTCGCACCAAGCTGGCACAGTTTGGGAACGAAATCGGGAAAAGATTCATTGGCAATCTCCGCGCCCTCGACCGTCACCGGGGCGCCGCGAAGCCCAGCCAAAGCGAATGACATAGCCAGGCGATGGTCGCGGAAAGCCTCGACAGTCGCCGGCACGGTGCGGTTCGTTCCCTCGATGGTGAAACCGTCCGGCGCGGGCGAATTGCGGATTCCAAGCGCATCGAACCCGCGGCACAAAAGCGCAATCCGGTCGGTCTCCTTGTAGCGCAACTCCTGGGCGTCGCGCACCACCGTCGTGCCTTCCGCCGCCGCCGCTGCAACCGCGAAAGCCGGGAACTCGTCAATCATCCGCACCACCAAATCCCCACCGATTTCCGCCCCGTGCAAAGGCGCGTGCCGCACCACAATGTCCCCCATCGGCTCCCCCGCCGCCTCCTTGCGAACCTTCGTCTCGATATCCGCCCCCATCAGCCGGAGCGCGTCGACAATCCCCGTCCTTGTCGGGTTCAAACCCACATTGCGAATCCAAATCTCCGAGTTCGGAACAGTGGCAGCCGCCACCATCAGAAATGCCGCCGAAGAGATGTCGCCCGGCAGTTCCACATCCAGCGGCGCAAGCCCACCTTTCAGCGGTTGGATAACTACCGTATGCTCCTCTTGGTTCGTTGCAATCTCCGCGCCCATCGCCGAGAGCATCCGTTCGGTATGGTCGCGAGAGGGACCCGGTTCGGCAATCCGAGTGGGCCCTTTGGCACGCAGGGCCGCCAGCATCAGGCAGCTTTTCACCTGTGCCGAAGCAACCGGCAATGCGACCTCTGCCCCGTGCAGTTTGGCGGGCTTGACGAGCAATGGCGCGCACCCGTTCGTAGACACGATGTCCGCCCCCATCAACTTGAGAGGGGCTACAATCCTGTCCATCGGCCGGCGGCAGAGGCCCGCAGAACCGCTCAGCGTGCACGGCACCTCCGCGCCCGCCACCGCACCAGCCAAGAGGCGGATTGTCGTGGCCGAATTCCCGCAGTCGAGCGGAGCCGCCGGGGCCGAAAAGTCGAATCCGCACCCCGCCACTCTAAGGCACGGCATCTCGTCGACCTGCTCAAGACTGAACGACACGCCAAGTTGCCGCAGGCATTCCATCATCGCACGGGTCACCCCCGAGACGAGGAAGTTCCGAATCACGCTCTCGCCTTCGGCCAAGGCCGCAAAGAGTAAAGCCCTGTGCGAAAGGGATTTGTCGCCGGGAAGCGTCGTGACGCCGTAGATGCAGTTGCTTGGTTGGGAAAGAAAGCGCATAAATCCTTCCTAGGAAGTGGTCCTGGTCTTAGCTAGGACTGCCTCCGTAGTCTTGAAATGAAGTTTACAGTAATGTTTCAACGAGTCGAACCCCTTGGTACGCACCAGTTGCACCGCCGCGTCCACCACATGGGTTGCGCCCTTGGGCAGCGGCATGCCCGCCTGGTCGGAAAGTTTCGCCAACTGCCGAAGGAAGCATTCGCGCGCAATGACGGACGCCGCCGCAACCGCCACATCCGTTTCCGCGCGGGGCCTCTGGTCAAGGTGTATGGCGCACTGCATCCTGTCGAGTTCGCTTTGGATGAGTTTGGGATTGCCGAATTGGTCGGAAAGGGCGCGGGGACAGGTGGGCGTCTGCTCGAGGGCTTTGCAGATGGCTTTGGCGTGGCACCAGGCGAGCAAGCGGTTGAGATTGGTGCGTTGGTCGCGGATCTGGTTGTAGCGCTCGGGGTTGATCATGACTAGGCTGTAGCGGTTGCCGAGGATGGCTCTGAGGCGGGGCCCGGTCTTGAGCACTTGCTGGTCGGAGATAACCTTGCAGTCTTTGGCGCCGGCTGCCAGCAGTTGGGGCGTGAGGTCGGCGTCGGTGTAGGCCGCGCACGTGCAGAGGGGCCCGAAATAGTCGCCCTTGCCGCTCTCGTCGACACCGAAATGTGGCGTCTCCGGAGGTGTGGGCTGAGGGGGGCCTTGGGTGGGAAAGATGATGTTGGGTTCAAGCTGGAATTCGACGAAATCGGAGGCCGCCTTTCCCTGGATGACGCACTTGCCGGAGGTGTAGAGGGTAATGCGGCAGTCGGGGGTTTTGACGGCCAGGGTGGCGTAGGGGACATTGACGGGAATGTAGTTGCCTTGCGCGAGGAGTTCCTTGAGGAGGGTTTGCTGGCGCGGGGTGAGCTGGTAGGTATGGATGTTGGGCGGCATTAGGCTTGGAGGGCGGCGAGGATTTGCTTGGCGCAGTGTTCGGCGACGCCTTTTCGGGAGTGGACGAGGTGGGCGGCTTTTTGACCGAGTGCTTGGCGGGTGGAGGCGTCTTTGGCGAGCCGGAGGATCTGCTGTTCGAGGGTTTGGGCGTCGGGGACTTGTAGGATGGCTTGGGCGGCGAGGATGTCGCGCATGACGGGTCGGAAGTTCTCGGTGTAGGGGCCGACGAGTGTGGCGCAGCCGCAGAGGCAGGGCTCAATCATATTCTGGGCTCCGTGGGCGCAGAGGCTCTTGCCGATGAATGCGATATCGGCGTTGGCGTAGAAGCCGATGAGTTCGCCGGTTGTGTCGGCGAGGAGGACGGCGTCGGGGTCGATGGCGTCGGGAGATTGGGATTTGCGGATGCAGGTGAAGCCGGCGGCGCGGATGTTGGCTTGGATGGCGTCGGCCTTTTCGAAGTGTCTGGGGGCGATGATGAGGCGCCAGTCGGGGCAGGCGGCGCGGAGTTTGGAGTAGATGCCCAGGAGGATGGCGTCTTCGCCGGGCCAAGTGGAGCCGCCCAGGAGGATGGGGTGTTCGCCGCCGAGGGCGTGGTGGATCCAGTTGCGGACGGCGGTCTCTTTCTCGGGGGCGCGTGCTGCGACATCGTATTTGACGGAGCCGGTCACCTCGATGATCGATGGGTTGGCACCTGCTGCCACCAGTCGTTGCTTGTCCTGTTCCGATTGGGTTAGTATCTTCGTGAAGAGGTTGAATATATCTCCGAACCAGTATCGTAGCTTGGAATAGCGCGGGGCGGAACGGTCGGAGATGCGGGCGTTGACCAGCCAAAGGGGGATGCCCCTTTTCGCGGCCTCGCGCAGGAGGTTGGGCCAGATTTCGGATTCGGTGAGAATGAGCGCCCTCGGGCGTATGCGGTCGAGGGCGCGGCGCACGCAGAGGGCGAAGTCGAGCGGACAGTAGATGCGCACATCGCCGGGGCCAAGCTGCTTGAGCGCCTCCGCCCAGCCCGTCGAAGAGGTCGTGCTCAGCACAAAGCGAATCCCCGGGCTTTGCCGCCGCAGTTCGCTCATGAACCGCCCCGCCACATAGACCTCACCCACGCTCACCGCGTGAATCCACACCGCCCCCTCCGGGAAAGCCAACTCCCGCGGGTAGCGGCCGAAACGATCCGCAAACCGCGCCGCATATCCCCCGCGCCGCTTCATTTTCAGCAGAAAACTCGGCAACAGCGCCAGATACGCCAGAAAGAAAAGAAGGTCGTAGAACAGCCACTTCATTGGTCACGCCCTCGGATGAAACGCCTTGTGGACCTGCAACACCGACGAGACGCTCACGTGCGTGTAGAGCTGAGTCGTCGCAATTGTCGCGTGCCCCAGCAACTCCTGGATGACACGCGTCTGAGCCCCGTGCTCCAGCAGATGGCTCGCGAAACAGTGGCGCAGCGTGTGCGGATGGATATTCGTCGAAATCGACAACTCCATCAACCTCCGGTGCATCATCTTGGCAATCGTGTTGCGCCGAATTCGCGTAGACTGCTGACTGATGAACAGCGCCGGCTCAAGCGCGTGGCTGCGCAGCAGCAGCGGCCGCGCCTTCGCCAGATACTCCCTCAGCGCCACACACGCCTTCTGCCCAATCGGCACCAGCCGCTCCTTGTTTCCCTTGCCGCGGCACCGCACCGTGCACGCGTCCAAATCCAGCGAACCCAAATCAAGCCCCGTCAGCTCCGATATCCGCAAACCGCAGGCATAGAGCAGTTCTAGAATCGCCCGGTCCCGGTAATCCCTCGGCGTCCGAGCCGGTATCGAATCAAGCAATTTCGTGACCGTCACCTCGTCCGGAATTTCGGGCAACTCCAGCGGACGCCTAGGCAGGGAGACGACCTCAAGAGGGTTCTCGTCGAGGAAATCCTCTTCATTGAGAAAGCGGAAAAAACTCTTGAGCGTGGCCAGGCGCCGTACCAGCGAAGTCTGCTTCATGCCGGCTTCCTTGAGCCTCAGCAGATAGGCGCCCACACGCTCGCGGGTAATCTTCCCGACGGGGCAGCCGGCGTACGCGGCGAACTCCTCGAGGTCGGTTCGATAGGCGGCGATGGTGTTCGGGGAATAGGCGCGTTCGGTACGCAGGAATTCGAGGAATCGTTCGATGGATTCGTGCACGGTCAGACGGATATGTCGGAGTAGTTGTTGCCCTCGGGTTCTGCCGCGGGCTGCGCTTTGAGGCGGTGGAATTGGATGTTGCCTTTGACGATGAGGATGCGCACGAGGGTGGGGACGGGGAGTGTGGTGGCCAGGGAGAGGAAGACGATTGCGTTGAAGAAGGCTTCGGTAATCATTTGGAGCTGGAGTGCTACGGCGGCGGCGGCGAGGGTGGCGGATAGCTGCGGGACGGTCATAAGGCCTGCGCAGAGGCCTTTTTTATCGTCGAATCCGGCGAGTTTCATAGCCGCCCAGCCGGAGAAGACTTTGCTGCCGACGAGGCCGGCGACTGTGGCGAGTGCGATGGCGATGTTGCCCCAGGTGGAGAAGAGGATTTTGACATCTGCCTGGAAGCCGATGCTGAGGAAGAGGAAGGGTATGACGAGACCGAATCCGAGCCCTTCGAGTTTGCGCACGAGTTCGCGTCCGGCGTTGGCGAAGCCTTCGGAGCGGGTTATGGCCATGCCGGCGACGAAGGCTCCGACGATGAGGTTGATGCCGAGCATTTCGCCCAGGAGGATGACGCCGAGCACGACGAGGAGGAACCAGGTCACGTGGATGTCGCTTCCGTTGGGGAGGGCGGCGGAGATCCATTTCCAGAGCTTCGGGAGGAGGTACATGATGGCGGCGATGTAGAGGATGATCAGGGCGAGGAAGGCTGGCCCGAAGGCGTCGCCCAGGCAGGCGAGATCGAACTTGTCGAGCAGGGAGAAACCGCCTCTCTGCGCGGCTTCCGGGGGGAGGGCCATGCGCTTGTATTGGACGCAGACGGCCAGCAGGATGAGCGAGGCGATGTCGGTGATGACGGTGGAGGCGAGCACGGAGACTCCGAAGCGGGTGCGTATGACGCCGAGTTCGCGGATGACGGGAAAGACGATGCCGATGGAGTGGGAGGCGAAGAGGGAGGCGTATACGGCGGCGCCGATGGTGTCGCCGCGTTCGAAGAGCCAGTAGACGGCGAAGCCGGCGAGGGCGGGCAGGAGGAAGGTCAGGACGCTGAGCAGGGCTACGGCTTTCTTCTCGTCGCGGAGCATTTTGAGGTCGACTTCCATTCCCGCCAGGGCCATCAGGAAGACGAGTCCGAGGAAGCCGATTGCGTCGATGACGCGGTAGAGGGCGCTCGTCTCGACGGCGTGTCCGAGCCAGCCGTTGAGGTGCCCGAGAAAGTCGAAGGCGTTCGGCCCGATGGCAATGCCCACCGCCATAATCGCCACGACGCTCGGCACGTGGAAGCGGCGGACGAGGTGCGGCACGATGGCCACGAGTGCGATCAGGGAGAGGAAGGTGACGAGGTAGGTGAGCTGTTCCATTGGGCGAAAAGCCTTCTCGGGCGGGTGAATTCCAAACGGCAAAAGTATACCACATTTCCCGCGCCAAATAAACGCCAAACCTTTCCGCCTCCGCGCGAAATCCGCCCTGTCCGTCCCGCGCCGAGGTTGCCACCTTTGCCGCCCGCAGGTGCCAACCGTTTGTCCCGGGAGGTTGCCACGAATTGCCCCCGAAGGTGCCTATCGACGGACCCCTGAGGTTGGCAGGAATCGTCCGCTACCATAGCAGCATCTGGGTGGGAAAGCCGGGAGGCTTTTCGGCGCGCGCGGGCTTGCCCCGGATGAGGTAGGCGCGTTCCCACTGGGCACGGGTGACGAATAGGGCCATGACGGAACCTTCTGGGGGCACGAGCCGGCGTAGGCGCCGGGAATGGGTCTGGACGCGCGACCAGCTCACGCAGGGCCGGGCGTAGACGCTGAACTGGATCATCTGGAAGCCGTCCTTGAGCAGGTCCAGCCGGAAACGGGTCGCCGCACTCCGCTGCGCGGGCGTCCCAACCGGCAGGTCGAAGAGAACGACTAGCCACCCCACCTTGAAGTTCTCCTCAGCCAAGGCTTGAACTCCGAAGACTTCCCCTGCAGCAGCGCATCCCTGAAACTTCCGGCCGTGCGCGAGATGAGATGGCGCAGGCGGAGGCGCTTCGACCCGCACGGCACCAGCGCCTCGAGCGTCCCGATTGCCTGGGCCTTGTACTCCGGCGAGACCACTAGCCGCTCGTCCGCGCGAAGCCGAGACTCCGCCCAGCGGAAAGCCGTCTCGTCAAACGCCGCCCGGAAAGGTTCCATCAGGTCGTAAGCCAGCGGCGCGGCGCGTTCGCGCGTAGCGTGGTGGATGCCATATTGCGGGTCGAGCCCGCAGGAGAGCAGCGCCTGCAGCACCTGCGACAGCAAGACCGCGTAGCCGTAATTCAGCAGCGAATTGAACCCGCTCGCGCCACGCTCCCGACGGAAATCGTCCAGCCCGAGCGCCTTGGACAAGACCGCCCAATAGTGCCGCGCGCAGATGGCTTCCCGGGCCGGAACCGGGTTGGAAAGCATCAGGCGGAAACGCTCCGTCAACGCGTCCGGGACCGCAACTTCCTCCAGCAGACTATACTGATTGAGCAGCTTCGCCCTGAGCAGCGCCAGCCACAACTGGTTGAGCAGCTTCCGGGGCGCTTCAACCTGCGCGCGGGTCAGCAACGTGTCGCCCCCGCGGGTGACAGGAAGCAGTATCGATACCGGTTTGTAGCAACGGCAAAAGACCATTGCAACCTTGTGTTCCGCCGCCGACAGGAGCAGTTCATGGTGCACCAGACACGAACGAGAGTGCACCACTATCGCCCCGACATCCTCCAGCGGGATACGCTTCATCCCGCCAGCCTCAGAGGCACAGGTGAGCTGCCCCCGTTTCGCGGAAAGCGTCACGCCCTCGCCCGAGATGTCGATGGTGTGGTAGGACACAGGGAGACTCCCGTGTAGCGAGGTTTGAGCACAATCATGCCCGCGGACATTAGCGAATTGACCCTAACATTGATCTTGCTTGCCGCATCCTTTTGGGGTATTCCGACTACATACGGAGCCACCATATCGACGGCAGGGCCAGTCTTGTTATCTTTGATTGACGCAATCCGCCAGGTGCCTTGGAATCGGCCCTCGGGAACTTGGATTAGGGTGCCGTTGCGAAGCAGGGGCGGGAGCTTGCCGTTGCTGCGTTCGCGGAGTTCTTGCAGTTGCGACCAGACCCTGCAGGTGCGCATGACCGTGGGTGGATTGGTCAAGGCAATGGCGAAGTTTCCCGAGAAGCAGAGGGCGGCTTTGAGGCGTTCGAGTTTCCCGCCTGTGCGCAGACCAAAGAGTTTGGATCGCGGCACTTTAGGCTCCTTCTTGTTATATTTGGGCTGGCTTGGGTCTTTACCGAACTGGGGGTTGCGGCTGCGTTGGCGGATCTTGACGGTCTTGCTTGCCGGGTCGTCGTCGACAATGCCCCACATGTTCAATTCGGTGGACAGGCCTCGGCGGTTTTGGGGCTGATGGACGACGACGCGTTGTTCCTTCAAGGCGGCATGGATGGAGCGTTGGAGTGTTTCGGGAAGTGGGTTCCAAACGAACTCGCGGGTGCCGCGGTTGATGGAGAAAAGTCCGATTCTTTGAAGGAGATCGATGTCTTCGTCGCTGAGTCGGCGCTTGCAGATGATGGGCCAAATCGTGCTCGGCAGGAGGTTTGTCGCAAGGGCGAGAGTGATGGCGTCGACTGCGTGGTGGAGGTGGTTCAGGTCGCGAATCTCGCCCTTCGGCAGGAGGCTATCCTGACCATCGGCGGATTTGATTCTCTGGTCGACGGCGGCGAGTGTTCCGAGGACTTTCCAGTGCATTCGGACTTTCGAGGTGACTGCGCCGGGGACGGTGGTGATGTCGGGCAGTTTCCGGCAGTTTTCGAAGATAGAGCGGATGGCTTTCATGCCGAGGGAGGTGATGTGGCTGGTACGGGTGAGCATGCCTTGTGTAAAGTCGGTGTCGGCGACATTGGCGCGCAGCAGGTTGGCTTTTCGGCGTACTTGGCGCTGGCGGTCTTCCTTGTTGGAGGAGGTGGGAAGTTTCTCAACGAGTTCGCGGTATTGCTTTTCGTGGAGGATGTCCATTCCGTTGACGGTCTGGCCGCCGCAGTCGCGGATGAATTG
>JBJFGP010000167.1:0-2496 GCA_051892815.1 Kiritimatiellia bacterium
TGGAACGGAAGGCGGCTTTGGCCTAGTGGGCGCGGCGGGGCGAGAGGGATGGCGGGTCTGAACTTCAAGGGAGCCGTTTGGGCGCGGGGCGACGAAGGAGAACCGCACCCAAACGGCGGCTTGGGAGTGCAGAGGGCCCACGGCCTTCTGCCCGCCGGAGACACCCACCCCGCCTCAGGTGATTTGGGCGATGAGGAAGCGGTCGAGGTGGTTGAAGTCTGGGATGGTGCGGATGTGGGAGAAGCCGTGGTGGGCGAGGAGTTGGGCGAGTGGGCGGGCCTGTGTGGAGCCGATTTCGAAGGCGATGAAGCCGCCAGGTTTGAGCGGCATAAGGGCGTTGGGGATGATGCGGCGGTAGCAGTCGAGGCCGTCCTTGCCGCCGTCGAGCGCGAGGGCGGGTTCGTGGAGGCGGATGTGTGGGGGGAGGCGCTGGAGTTCGGCGGTTTCGATGTAGGGGGGGTTGGAGACGAGCAGGTCGAGTGAGGCGGGGGGGGCGGGCACGAAGGCGTCGGCGAGGGCGAAGGTGGCGCGCGCGTCGAGGGCATGGCGGCGGGCGTTTTCGCGGGCGAGATCGAGGGCGTCGGGGGAGAGGTCGGTGAGGATGGCGGTGGCCTTGGGGCGTTCGTGGAGGAGGGCAAGGCCGATGGCGCCGGTGCCGGTGCCGAGGTCGGCGAAGTGCAGGTCCGGGGGCAGCGGGAGGGCAAGAAGGTGGTCGACGAGTTGTTCGGTTTCGGGTCTGGGGATAAGTGCGCGCGGGTCGCAGAGGAGTTCGAGGTTGCGGAAGGGCCAGGCGCCGAGGAGGTACTGGACGGGTTCGCTGCGCGCGAGGCGCCGGAGGTCGAGGCGGAGTTGGGCGAGCAGCGTTTCGTCGACGCTCTGGTCGCTGGCCATCAGGCGCAGGCGGGGGATGCCGGTGCGTTCGGAGAGGAGTATGGCGGCGAGGTTTTCGGCCTCGGGGATGCGTTTGGCGCGAAGCCAGCCGGCGGCAAGGCGGTAGAGTTCGCGCACCCGCGGCGGGTGGGGCTGAGCGTCTGTTCCGCAGGTGCTCATTGAGGCGTCTAATCCACTCCGCGCCGTCATACCAGCCGCAGCCGAGGCAACGGGCTCGGTACGCGTCTGTGCCGTCCTACCAGCATGCGAAGCCCAAAAAGGGTTGGCGCTGGGCGTAGGGGTCGGGTGCGGCGCGCGGGGGTTGGGTCGGGGATTGGGTTAGAAGGGAAGGTCGTCTTCGGGGATTTCGTCGAGATGGGAGGAGCCGGCTTTGGGGGTCGATTGGGGGGCGGCGGAGCGGTTCTCGGGGGCGGTGCGGATGACGGCGGGGGGATTGATGTCGAGGGCGGTGAGGTCGACGAAGTATTTGGGGGCGGCGTCGGGGGGGAGTTTGGGGTCTTGCCAGGAGCGGCCGTCGATGACGAAGCGCACGACGACGTTGTCGCCCTCTTTGAAGTCGTCGAGTTTGGAGCAGCGGTCTTTGGTGAAGCGGAATTTGACGGACTGGGTGTAGGAGCCGTCAACGGTGGTGATGACGAATTCGCGGCGTTTAAAGCCGGAGCCGAAGACTTGTTCGTCGAAGATGCGCTCGATGGCGCCTTCCATTTCGTAGGCTTTGCTCATAGGATTGGCTCGTGGTAGGGGGTTGGATGGGGGCTGGGACGTGGACGGGGCGGGGGGCGAGAGGTGGGTTTGGCGCGGGCGGTTTCCGGAGTTGGGCTGGCTTGGGCGGGAATCAGTCGGGGTCGCCGAGGCAGCCGGAGCGCATCAGGAGGATTTCACGCAGGATGCGGTAGGCGCGGCGCAAATCGTCGTTGACAAGGCGGTAGCGGAACTCTTCGGCATGGGAGAGTTCCTCCTCGGCGGCGGCCAGGCGGCGTTCAATCTCCTCCTTGGTGTCCTCTCCGCGGTTGACGAGGCGGCGGTAGAGTTCCTGGAGGGATGGGGGGCGGATGAAGATGTCGGTAAAGCCCGCCTTCATGGGGTTGGCGTCTGGGAGCGTGGCCATGGCGAAGCGGACCTGGCGGGCGCCCTCGACATCGATGTCCATCAGCACGGAGCGACCCTCGCGCATCATCTCTTCGACCGGCGCGGCGGGCGTGCCGTAGTAGTGGCCGTGGACCTTGGCCCATTCGAGAAACTCGTCATTGTCGCGCCGGCGGAGGAACTCCTCTTCGCTCAGGAAATAGTAGTCCACCCCATCCTCCTCCTCGCCCCTTGGCTGACGGGTCGTGCAGGAGATGGAATAGGAGAGATTCGGGAACTCCTCCAGCAACAGGTCGCACAACGTCGACTTCCCCGTCCCAGACGGCGCCGAAATCACCACCAGCAAAGGCTTGACTTTCACTCTCATACCCACCCATTCTACCACAAACCCCGCCCCTACGCCAACCCTTTTTTCCTTTCCCAACCGACGACAGTCTCCGACGGGCAAAGTCCACCCAAAGGGACACAGACCCTCTGCACTCCCACGGGGGCGGGTTTGGCTCCCTCCTGCGTCAGTCG
>JBJFGP010000168.1:0-11788 GCA_051892815.1 Kiritimatiellia bacterium
CTATGCGGGAGACCTTGCCGTTCTGCCAGCGGGCGATGGCGACGGATGTGTTGCCGATGTCGATGGCGAGGCAGGCGATGCTCGGGCTTTTATAGGACATCGTCAGACGGTTTCCCATTCGAGGGAGAGGTCGATGGAGCGTACGGAGTGGGTCAGACAGCCGAGGGAGATGGCGTCGACGCCTGTCGCGGCGACGGCGCGGGCACGCTCAAGGGTGATGCCGCCGGATGCTTCGAGTTTGGAGGCGCCGGCGACTATCTGGACGGCTTTTGCCATGCTGGGGCAGTCCATGTTGTCGAGCATGATCCACTCGGGTTTGGCGCGCAGGGCGGATCGGAGTTCGTCGAAGTTTTCGACCTCGATCTCGACCATGACGCCGGGAAATTTGGCCCTTGCGGCTTCGACGGCGAGGTCTAGGCGGTCGGGATCGCCGTCGCGCCAGAGGCGGCGGTGGTTGTCTTTCATCAGGACGCGGTCGTAGAGGCCGAATCGGTGGTTGGTGCCGCCTCCGCAGCGGACGGCGTATTTTTCGAGCAGGCGCAGTCCTGGGGTGGTTTTGCGGGTGTCGAGGATGAGGGTGTGGTAGTCTTTGACGGCTTCGACGAAGCGGGCGGTCTGGGTGGCGATGCCGCAGAGGCGTTGCATAAAGTTGAGGGCGGTACGCTCGGCGGTGAGGATGGAGGCTGCGCGGCCGGTGAAGGTGAGGATGGTGGCGCCTTGGGGGGCGTCGTGCCCGTCGGGAATGCGGATGGTGTATTTGGCGGCGGGGTCGACGGCTTTGAGGACGGCGGCGGCGATGGTGGCGCCGGCGACGCGGCAGGGCTCGCGGGTGAGGATGGCGCCTGTGGCTTGGGCGGCGGGGTCGACGAGTGCGAGGGTGGTGACATCGCCGGTACCGATGTCTTCGTCGAGTGCGTTGCGGATGATTCGGGCGACGCGCGGGTCTTGGCTGATGTCGTCCATTGGCTAGAGGTCGGGGGTGAGGTTGGGGTTGGCGGGGAGGTGCTCAAGGGTGTCGCAGATGAGCTGGATAATCTCTTCGACATCTTTGAGGTCGATGACTTCGATGGGGCTGTGCATGTAGCGCAGGGGGATGCTGATGAGCGAGACGGCTGTGCCGCCGCGGGTCATGCGCATGGAGTAGGCGTTGGTGCCGTTGCCTCTGGCTCGGACTTGGCGCTGGAGGTTGAGTCCGAGGCGATCGGCGGAGGCTTCGACGAGTTGGCGGAATTTGGGATTGTAGAGGGGGCCGCAGACGAGCATGGGGCCGTCGCCGAGGCGAATGTCGCCGACGCGCTTTTTGTCTTCGGGGTTGGCGTCGGTCGCGAAACCGACATCGACGCAGATACCAAGGTCCGGGTTCAGGTCATAGGAAGCAGTCTGACCACCTATTAGGCCCAATTCCTCCTGTATGCTGGCAACCATATGGACCGCGACATTGATTGGTTTTCCGACGAGCCTACGCATGACTTCCGCGACGATGAATGCGCCAATGCGATCGTCGAATCCGCGGCAGGCTACGCGCGTCCCGGCTAGCGGCCGCCATCCGGCGTCGATAACCGCGGGAGCGCCGATTTCCACCAGTTCAAGCGCCTCTTTTTTGTCCTTCGCACCGATGTCGACGGCGATTTCGGAGACTTCGGATGGGGCGAGTTTCTTGCGCTCGTCGGGCTTCATCAGGTGCGGAGGACGGACTCCGAAGACGCCGTTGACCGGCCCCTTTCGGCCTTGGATGACGACGCGGTCGCCGACGATGATTTGCGAGGTCACGCCGCCGTCGGCGCACAGATAGAGAAAGCCGTTATCGTCAATGTAGACCACCATGAAGCCGATTTCGTCGCAGTGGCCCTCAATCATCACCTTCGTCTGCGCCTGCTCGTTGAGCGAGGCGATGAGATTGCCGTGGACATCGAAATGGGCGCCTTCGACCTGGTGGTCTTTAAGGTACTTGGCAATCAGCCGCATACCATCCTGCTCCCAGCCCGAAGGCGTCGGAATGCTGACCAATTGTTTGAGGAAATCGAGCGCTTGCTGATCCATAATTACTCCTCCTGCCCGGCCTCCTGCTGGTGGCGGGCAATGGTTTCGTGCTTGGGGTTCAAAGAAAAGAGTTTGTTCCAGACGGCTTGCGGGGACGGGTAGAGCTTCAACGCGGCAAAGACCTCCGCTATATGGTCGATAATCTCCTCACGCTCGGAATCGATTTCAAGCGCCAGGAGGAGATAGTGCGCCGCATCGGTAGGGCGCTCAAGACGGTAGAGAATCCACCCCTTCGTGTCCAGAATGTTCGCCTCCAGCGGCGCCACCCGAAGTGCCTTGTTGACCAGTTCAAGTGCTTCGTCGAGCCGCTCTCCGCGTTCGGCATAGAGGTAGGCCAAGTCATTCAGCACCTGCGGATGATGGGGCAAAACCTCCCGCCAGGAACGCACCGCCTGCTCGAACTGCTGCGCATCCGCCCCCGTCTGGCTGAGCATCATTTGATGCAGGCGGAATATATCAATCGGCGGCTCGACTCGCTTCCTCCGGCAGAGGTCGACCAGTTTCTCGAAGTGCGGCAAGTCCTTGGCGTCGGGGGATTCGCCGTCAAGGTCAAGTTGCAGAAGCTCCGTCCAAGAGGCATAGTCCTCCGGGTTCTTTTCGACCGCCTGGAGCAGTTCCCGGCGATACGCCTGATAGTCGTCCTGCTGGGTGACGGCTGCCTTGGCCAGCATCGTGTCGAAAGGCGCGCGCTTCTGCTCTTCGCGGATAAATGCGAGCAGCGCATCCGTCTGCTCCATCTCCTTCAGAGCCTGTACCCGTATCACGCGCAGAAACTTCAATCCCCAGCCGTATCGCGGCAAGTTCGCGGAGCACTCCTCAAGCAGAAATCGCGAAACCTCTGCCTGATGCTCCGGCGGCAATGGTGCTATATGGATGAGCATCGCATCGATTGCCTGGTCGACCCATTGGCCCTGCTTGTCGGGCGGAACCGAATGCGTGGCTCTCCGCCAGTCGTCGAGAACCTGCTTGGCCGGCTCTCTGGTGAGCAGACGGCACCGGAATGTCCGGTTGGAAGAGGTCAGGCTCCAGGGCGAATCGGGGGCGACGGATAGGGATTTCCGATGGTAGTTCAAAGCCTCCACGGGATGGTTTTCCATCTCGCAAAGCCAACCAAGCAGAGTCAGGAAAGCGGGATCTTCCGGGAACTCCTTGATGGCGGATTCCAAGACTTCCCTTGCTTTGGCGAATTGGTTGACCGCCATCAGTTCGCGGGCCTGGTCCAGCAGTCGGCCGTAGCGCAGTTCGACATCCTCCGAAGCGCATTTTTGGGCTGGTTGAGTACCTTGCGCCGCCGGACTATTGGTGCTCGAAGCGGGCCGATTCTCGCCTGAGGCGGGCGTGCTCAGAAGCAAGAGAATGGCTGTCCATGCGGCAAATGTCAGGCTGCTGGAGATTCTCATAGGCGGGGAATGTGGTCGAGTTGGAACGAGAGCGCAGGACGGTCGACTCCGGGACTCCTGGATGGGTGACCGCGGCATCTGGGACTATCCGACCGCCCGAGCGGGGGCTAGGCGGCGATGGGCGGCAGGTCTACGAAAAAACAAAGCCACCTGCAGCCTTTGCAAGACTGCAAACGGTGGCTTTGACTGCGCCGCGCAAGAACTCAGGAGTTTTTGTGGCGGTCGTTTTTCAGGCGTTTGCGGTACTTGTGCTTGGCCATTTTGGCGCGGCGTTTCTTTTTGATGGATCCCACGTTTTTCTCCTAGGGGTTTGAGGGTTCGGATGCGGACTAGAAAATGACTTTGTTGAGGGGCAGTTCAATGATGCCCTGGGCTCCGGCGTCGTGCAGGGCGGGAACGAGGTCGCGGACGGCTTTCTCGTCGACGACGGTTTCGATCGCGGACCACTGGTCTTTGAGGGGGGTGACGGTGGGTGCGTGGAGGGCGGGGAGGATGGAGCAGACGGCGTCGAGTTTTTCGGTGGGGGCGTTCATCTTGAGCAGCACGCGGGACTCGGCGGCGAGGGCAGCCTGGAGGAGCATGGCGATTTGGGCGATTTTCTTCTGCTTGGCAGGGTCGGCCCAGGCCTTGTTGTTGGCAATCAGGCGGGTAGTCGAAGTAAGGACTTCGTCGACGATGCGCAGGTTGTTGGCGCGCAGGGAGGAACCAGTCTCGGTGAGTTCGACGATGGCATCAACGAGTTCGGGGGCTTTGACTTCGGTGGCTCCCCAGGAGAACTCGACTTCGGCCTGGACGCCGTTGGCTTCGAGGTAGCGCCGGGTCAAGCCGACGGCCTCGGTGGCGATGCGCTTGCCTTGGAGGTCTTTGACGCTCTGGATGGGGGCGTCGTTGGGGACGGCGACAACCCAGCGAACGGGTCTGGAGGTGGCTTTGGAGTAGCACAGTTCGCAGACCTCGTGCACATCAGAGCCGTTTTCGTAGATCCAGTCGTACCCGGTGATGCCGGCGTCGAGGAGTCCGAGTTCGACATAACGGGAGATTTCCTGCGGGCGGATGAGGCGGCAGGCCAATTCGGGATCGTCGACGCGCGGGACATAGGAGCGCGAGCTGGCGGAGACGGAGAATCCGGCCTTTTTGAGCAGGGCGAATGTGGACTCTTGCAAGCTGCCTTTGGGCAGACCGATCACTACGGGCATAATGAAACCTTCAGGAACTCTAAAGCGGATTATGGTACAGGATTCGGCCGGGGAAATCAAGCAAAAAGCGTCTGCCCGGAGTAAGGTCTGCGTGCAACCCTTGGATTAGGTGTCTGGCGGAAGGTGCGTACCGATGGGTGGCGGAGATGGATAGGTCCGGGGGCGATTCGTGCGTACCCGCGCCCGCCGGAGGTTGGTATCTTCTGAGGGCTCCGGCTGGTACCTTTTTCGGCGGGAATGGGCACCCCTTCCGGAGTCGGAAACGAGGGCGGATTTTCCGGAGGGCAAACCTTCGCGGTGGAATCTTTCGAACCGGCGGTGTGGGCAGCCGGGCGGGAAAAACGCAATTTCCCGCGCGTCAATCGCAAATGCCCCTTGCATTGGTGCGGCAAATGGGTTATCATACGGAAAAGTGAACGGTCTTTCAGACTCTCGCCGCGTGGTTGGCGCGCGCCAGCGTGCGGCCTGGTCGCCGTTGACTGACCCAAAGGACTAGATTCATGGCTGACGCAAAGAAGGCTCCTGCCAAGAAATCCGCCACCAAGGCTTCTCCCAAGAAGCCTGCTGCCAAGGTCGCCGCCAAGGCTCTCGCCAAGAAGAGCGCTCCCGTCAAAAAGACCGTCGCAAAGGCGCCCGCCAAGAAGCCCGCCGCCAAGCCGGTCGCCCCCAAAGCCCCCGCAAAGAAGACTCCCGCCAAGGTCGCCGCCAAACCCGCTCCCAAGAAGCCGGCCGCCAAGACCGTCGCCAAGAAACCCGCCCCCGCCAAGAAGCCCGCGGCCAAGGTCGTTGCCAAGAAGACCCCCGCCCCCAAGAAGCCGGTCGCCCAGGCTCCCGCCAAGAAAACCGTCGCCAAGAAGAGCGCCAAAAAGTAGCCTTCCGGCGAAGGTTTCGGCCTCACCCTCGCCGGAGATTCCGGCGGGGGTGAACTGTACCCAAAGCCCCCATGTTTAACGCCCACCTCCACCTCGCCCAGATACCTTACCTGCCCGCCGATGCCGCCCCGGACGGGTGCGCCCTTGCCGCCGCGCGCCCCGACGAATGGAACGCCATCCTCGCCGAACAACACCCCCGCGTGCGCGTCAAAGCCTTGGGAATCCACCCCTGGTTCGCCCACCACGCCACCCCCTCGCGCCTCGAACAACTTGCCGAGACAATGCGCCAGAACCCCTCGCTGGCAATCGGGGAAATCGGACTTTGCGGGCTACGAAAAGAGTGCCCCCTTGCCGGACAGTTGACCGCCTTCGAAGCCCAACTCGCCCTCGCCCAAAACCTCGCGCGGCCCGTCATCCTGCACGGCGCCCGCCGCTGGCAGTTGCTCCTCCAGACCCTGCGGCGCTACCACCTCCCCGCCCTGCTCTTGCACGCCTTCAACGGCTCCTCAGAGGAACTTCGCCAGGCACTCGAACTCAACCCCTTCGTCTCTGTCGGGCCAGCCATCCTTGCCCCCAATGCCCGCCGATTGCGCCAGATCGCGGCACAGATTCCAGACGATTCCTTGCTTGTCGAGACCGACACGGCTCCGCCCGAACGCCTCCATTCCGTGCTCGAAGAACTGGCCCGGGTGCGTACCTGCTCCATTGAGGAGTTGGCAACCCTGACCAGCCGGAATGCCTACCGATTCTATGGATTGAAAGGCTGAAAACATGATCGCTTTCGTCGCTACCCCCATCGGCAACCTAGCCGACCTTTCCCCCCGCGCCCAGGAAGCTTTCCGGTCTGCGGATGTCATCGCCTGCGAGGATACCAGGCGCACCTGGCAGCTCCTTTCCGCCTTTGGAATTCCCCGTCCTGAACTCATCTCCTACCGCCAGGGGAATGAAGAGACTGCGGGCGAGCGTATCCTCCAACTGCACCGGGAGGGGAAAAGCATCTGCGTCTGTTCCGACGGTGGATACCCTGGCATTAGTGACCCCGGATACCGTCTGGCGAACCGTTTGGCGAGGGAGCAGGTTGCCTACAGCGTGTTGCCGGGGGCGTCTGCGGTCGAGGTTGCTTTGTTGCAGTCTGGGCTGCCGACATCTAGTTTCACCTTCAAGGGTTTCCCGCCCAGGAAGCCGGGGGCTTTGGCCAAGTTTTTCCTTACGGAGAAAGAGCAACCGCACACGCTGATCCTGTACGAGTCGCCCTTCCGTCTGGGCAAGACATTGCAGGCGGCTTTCGAGCATCTGGGCAACCGTCAGGCGGCAATCTGTTTCGAGCTGACGAAGCTTCACGAGCATGTCGATCGCGGCTTGCTTGGGGATCTTTCGGTGGCCTACCGCGAGCGTAATGTGAAGGGGGAAATTGCGCTGGTGATTGCCGGGAACAATCCCAAATTCGCGGAAGCGGACTCTTCCGCCCAATAAAACCTGCCTACCTTTCGTTTTGGTAGGCATAAGCGCCATGGGCGCACAACTTCAAGGACAAGTCATTATGAAACATCTGTTCGTACTTGGCGCATTGGTCGCCGCCACGCTCTCCTTTGCGGACGAGCCGAAGAAACCCACCCCGCCGCGCCGGGAGAATCCGCGCCTGATTGCGGAGTTCGACAAGGATGGGGACGGGAAGTTGAACGCGGAGGAGAAGGCCGCCGCGCAAGCCGCGATGGAGAAGCGTCGCCAGGAGCGCATCAAGAAGTTCGACAAGGACGGGGATGGCAAGCTCAATGAGGCGGAGCGCAAGGCCATGCGCGAGGCGATGCGGTCGTCGCGCCCCCAAGCCAATCCCGCGCGCCAGCGCGCCTTTGCCGAGGGTATGATCAAGAACTTCGACAAGAATGGCGACGGCAAGCTCGATGTCGATGAACTGGTCGCGATGCAGAATGCGCGCCCGCCGGAGGCTCGCCGCCCTGCCCACGACAAGGACGGGAAGGTCGAGAAGGGGCATCACGGTCCGAAGGATCGCCCTGGTGCCAAGCACGAGAAGGGGAAGTGCAAGAAGGCCAAGGCGAAGGCTGATGGCGCCAAGGATGCGGCGTGTGTCTGCTCCGAGTGTGCCTGCGATGGTAAGTGCGACAAGGCCAAGTGCGCTTGCCAGGCGGCCGAGAAAAAGGTTGCTACCGACAAGGCCGGCGACAAGTAAGGTTTCACCCCCGGAGGTTGCCACCTCCTTCCCTGAAAGGTGCCTGCCTGTGGAACCCTTTCGTAGGCAGGATTCGGGCAGGGTGTTGCCCGGCGCGAGCCGTTCCCGCAAGCAGCGGGGGCGGCTCGTTCATTATTGGTGCAGGGGAACGCGCACGGTCAGGAAGCGGTGCATGGCGCGGAGGCGGGCTCCGGCGGTCGAACCTTCGACTCGGGTCTCTTCCCGGGAGAAGGGGAGGGCGGCGCGCGTGGCGGCGTCGAAGTAGGTGGCGCGGCCCTGTTTGACCTCGATTCGGGTGATGCCGCGCTGCGCGGCAAGGATGCGGAGTTTGGCCAGGTCGATGAGATTGCGCACCGCTTCCGGGAGTTTGCCGTAGCGGTCGGCGAGTTCCTCCCCGAGCCGTTTCAACTCCTGCACATCGGTCGCTTCCGCGAGGCGGCGGTGGATGCCGGTGCGATGAATTTCCTCGTCGACATAGTCGTAGGGCAGGCAGGCGGAGCGTTCGCTGTCGAAGAGCCCGGGCGAGAGATCCACGAAGTCGAGCGCGAGCGAAACATCCACCAGCAGCGGCGGCTTTTCCCCCTTGAGGCGGGCGACCGTTTGCTTGAGGAGTTGGCAGTAGAGACCGAAGCCGATGGCCGCGATGTGCCCGCTCTGAGCCGTTCCCAACAGGTTCCCCGCACCGCGGATTTCAAGGTCGCGCAAAGCCAGGTTGAAGCCCGTTCCCAGCCCCGCATGGCGCTTCAGGGCGCGAATCCGCTCCCGCGCCTCCAAGTCCATCGCGCCGCTCTCGGGAAGCAGGAACCAGGCGCGCGCCTTGACGGCGGAACGCCCCACCCGGCCGCGCAACTGGTAGAGATCGGCAATGCCGAAACGGTCGGCCCGGTGGACGATAATGGTGTTCGCCGATGGGATGTCCAGACCGTTTTCGACGAGCGTGGTGCAGATTAGGACATTGGTCTTGCCGCGGGCGAACGCTTCCATCTGGGCGGCGAGTTCGGCGGACTCCATTTGGCCGTGGGCGATGCCGACAGTGGCCTCGGGGACAAGGCTCTGGATACGCTTGCGGATGAGCGGGATGGTGCGGACGCGGTTGTAGAGAAAATAGACCTGCCCTTTGCGGTGAAGCTCCTGGCGGATGGCGCTCTGGAGGGTGGTGTCCGTGTCGCGGACAATGCGCGTCTCTACGGGCTGGCGGTTGGCGGGCGCCGTACGCAAAAGGCTCATGTCGCGCGCCCCCGTCATGCCCAAATAAAGGGTGCGCGGAATCGGCGTCGCAGTCAGCGTCAGCACATCGACCAGCCCGCGCAACCGCTTGAGCCGCTCCTTGTGCGCGACCCCGAACCGCTGCTCCTCGTCGACAATCAGCAGCCCGAGATCCTTGAACGAAACTTGCTCCTGAAGCAGCGCGTGCGTGCCAATCAAAATGTCCACCTGCCCCTTATCGGCCCCACTCAGCGCCTCCAGCCTCTCGGACTGGCTCCTGAGCCGGCTGACCACCGAAACCTTGATGGGAAACCCCTCCATCCGCTGGCGGAAAGTCTGGAAATGCTGCTCGGCAAGAACCGTCGTCGGAACCAGCACGGCGACCTGCTTGTGGTTCATCACCGCGATGAATGCAGCCCGCATCGCGACCTCAGTTTTGCCGTATCCGGCATCCCCGCAGACAAGCCGGTCCATCGGCCGCGTCTTGGCCATGTCCGCCTTGATTTCGGCAATGACCCGGAGCTGATCCGGCGTCTCCGAATAGGGGAAAGCCGCCTCGAACTCCGCCAGCCAAGGTGGATTGGAATCGAAGGCAAACCCCTTCAGCACATCGCGCCGCGCCTGCGTTTCGAGCAGTGCCGCCGCAAGGTCTTCCACGCCCCGCTGCGCTTCTGCCTTCTCCTTCAGCCAGCGCCTACCATCGAGCCTGTGGAGTTTCGCCCTCTTGCCCGCCACGCCGACATACTTGGAGAGCAGATGGATGTGCGAAACCGGCACATGGAGTAGCTGCCCGTCGGCGTACTCCAGCGTAAAGACCTCCAGTTGCCCGCCCGCAACAGCAATCTCCCTTGTCCCGAGGAAACGCCCGATGCCGTGGTTCAGGTGCACCACCAAATCCCCCGGCTCAAGTTCCGCAATTTGATCGAACCGTTCGCCCTCGCAGATGGGGCGGAGCGGCTGCCTTTGCTTGCGCGGCGCCGCAGTCAAATCACCTTGGGAAGCCAGCGAAAAGGTGGGCGTGACAAAGCCCCCCGAAAGCACTAGACGCAGAAAAACCGTTGACGTGGAGGCGGGGGCGTCGCGGCGCAGCAGTTCCGCCATGGCGTCCGTATCGGCACAGACGAAAGAGGGGGTGGACTGGTTGGCCAGCGAGTCCAGGACTGTCCGGCGGTGGAGCGCGGCAATCTCGGGCGTTGTGCTCAGTTCGTCGCCCCGGCCAAGCCCTGGGAATGGCGCCAATTCGAACCGAGAAACCGGAGTCTTCGCAGGCGGCTGGTCGCCGCAGAAGAACTCGATGGCGGGGTGCCTTCGTGCGAATCTCCGGCGGAGTTCGCGCCAATCTGGCGAGCGCTTTTGTTCAAGCCGGATGCGGTCGAGGGCGTCTTGGATGGCGAATGGGTCGAGCCAGAGAATGACGGCATTTTCCGGTAGAATTTGGTCGAGGGTGATGGTTGGGAGATTGTCCAGGTCTCGGGGTGGAATGGTGGCGGAGGGTAGTTGCGAGGTGGAACGCTGGGTGGACGGGTCGAAGAGGCGGATGGTGTCGACTTCGTCCCCGAAGAGTTCTATCCGGATGGGCTGCTCGGTGTCCGGGGGCCAGATGTCGAGGATGCCTCCACGCATGGCGAATTGTCCCGGGGAGTCGATCTCGGGGATGCGTTCGTAGCCCATCACGGAAAGGCGTTCGGCGGCGTGGGGAATGGTCGAGTTGGGGGCGATTGGGAGGGTTGCTTCGGCGAGGGCTTTCGGGTCTGGAATGGGGGCGAGGATGGCTCCGAGCGTGGTGACGATGAGAGTATCGGCGGCCTTCTGGAGTGCTTTGGGAAGGAGGAGGCGGTGGCGTTCGGAGTCGGGGTTTTCGGGGTTTGGCTCGGGGAAGGGGGTGTATTGGGCTTGGAGGGCTTGGAGGTCGTTTTGGATGGGGTTGGACTGGTTTTCGCCGGGGGCTATGAGGAGCAGGTTCGGGTAGCGTTCGTGGAGGGCAATGGCGGCGAGGGCCGCACTTGCGCCGGTGAGTTCGGGGAGTGCGAGTGTAGGTGTTTGCTTCGCTGGAAGGGCGGCGAAGAGTGCTTCGGCGAAGAGGCGTCGGATGGGTAGGACCGGGTCGGTCAAGTTGGCCTCTAGGGGTGTTGCGGGCGGGTATCGGCGGCGGTTTCCGCTCGGTGTTGAATCCAGTCAGCGATGGCTTTGAGGGTTTTGCGCCATTGGGCGGGATCGGTGCGCTGGGCGAGGAACTTGGCGTAGAGGGCGTACCAGACTTGCCAGTAGGTTTCGATGGCGCGGATGCGTTCCATGAAGCGTCCGTAGGGGTCGGTCTGGTCGGCTTCCGGCTTGGGGAGTTTGAGGCTTCTGAAGGCGAAGGTGTCGTCTACGGTGGCGGTGACGATGGTCTCTGCTCGGGTGAGGGTGATTTTCGCGCGTTTGAGTTTTTTGCCGCTCCAAAGGGCTATGGCGGCTTCGGTGGAATCGAGGGGGGTGCCGTTTCGCAGGAGGGCTTCGTGTGCGCCTTCGCCGTCGCGGTAGAAGGTGAGGGGGCCTTCGAGCATGATGCCGCAGGGGTCTCCGTCGAGGGTGAAGGTGTTGGTGCCGGTCTCCCAGTCGTGCCAGAGCCAGGTAAGGAAGTCCATGCCGAGGGTTCCTTCGTGTGGCGGCTCGATGTCGGGGTTCGGGGTGAAGAGGACGGGGTTGAGGTCGACGGGGTTGATGTGGTGGCGGATGAGGGCGGTGTTGTCGGGGTCAAGCAGGTGGAGGGGTTCGCCGAAGATGGATCGGGCGCCCATATTGAAGGCGTCGATTTGGCTGTCCGAGAGGGCGGAGGCGAGCACGACGCGGTCGGAGAGGTCGACTAGGGTCTGGATGCCGGTGAGGGTGGGCGGCATCTGGGGG
>JBJFGP010000169.1:0-11496 GCA_051892815.1 Kiritimatiellia bacterium
TACTGTTTATGTCCGGTTGGATGCGTTTGGGGATGGCCGTCGCGCTGGCGGCGGGACTGTCGTGTTGGTCGCGCGGGGAGGAGTCGCTGACGGCGGTTTCTTCGGACGAAGCGATGGGGTCGGTCGAGGTCGAAGTCGGCACGGCGGAGCAGTCGGGCGACTTCAAGGTCTCGGCGACGGCGGCGGAAGGCTATGCGTTCACGCGCTGGGAGGGGGACGTGCCGCTGACTTACGCGTTCGACAATCCGCTCAAGCTCCGGGCGAACCGTTCGCGCGCCGTCACCGCGGTCTTCAAAAAGGCGCTCTACGCTTCGCCTGACGGCACGGCGGAGGCGGCGGGGACGCGCGAAGATCCGGTCTCCATAGAGGAAGCGTTCGCGCGCGCCAATGCCGAGGAGAGCGAGTACGGCGCGGTCGTGCTGCTCGATGGCACCTACGAAGCTTTCTCGGGCGAGGTCAGCGTCGGAGCGTGGACGCTGATGAGCGAGAGCGGCGACCCGACCAAGGTCATCCTCACGAGCGCGGGCTACAATCCTTCGAAGACAAGTCTGGCGACCACCTCCCGCGACGGCGCCATCGTCGGCGTCACCATCCAAAAGGGCGTCCGCGCCCTCGGCGGCATTGTCGCCAACTGCATTTGCACCCAGGGTACGAGCGGCTACATGATTGGCGGCGGGGTCCACAGCGTCAATGGCGCCGTGCTCAAATGCACCCTCACGGGCAATAACAGCGCATACGAGTTCAACGGCAATGCCCTCTACCAGAGCGGAGCGAATGCTTTCGCCGACTCCTGCGTCATCACCAACAACACCGGCTTCTATCGGGGCGCAGAAGGCAACCTCTATCTCCAAGGCGGAACGGTCCGCAACTGCCTCATCTCTGCCAACAGCGGTGGCGTTTCTGCCGGGGGGATTCGCGTGCTCGGCGTCGCCATGACCGGGGGCACGCTCGAAAACTGCACCATCGTCAAGAACACCTTCGTCGACACCTTCCATGCGGGCCTTCGCGCGACGGGGGGAACGGTGCGCAACTGCATCGTCGCGGACAACTCCCCGGGCGTCAACCTCGAGCTTTCCGACGCCGTTGTCCAGGAGTCCGTCAGCACCGACGGGACTCTCAACTACGATGGAACCTACCCCGCGCCTACAGCCGCGAGCGAGGCTTTCGACGCCGGCGTCGCGGCCGAGTGGATGGACGAGGCTTACGATCTGGCGGGCAACCGCCGGGTCTGCGGAACGGTTGACGCCGGGTGTATCGAAATGCAGTATGAGGGCGACGGATTGGCCGATTTCTCGATCAACGGCAGCTATTCCACCGTGTCGCTTTGCAGAGGCACCACGGTGCAACTTTCAGGCGAGACCACGCTTGGAACCAAGGTGGCCTCCTTCGCCTGGTATCTCAACGGTTCGGACACGCCGGCATTCGAGGGCGCGACCGTCTCCTTCGAAGTTCCCGATCAGGATGGCACTTTGGAAATCCGCCTGGTGGCGAGCGTGGATGAGCGTCAGTGCGAGGTCGCCAAGAGCTTCACGCTGGTCAAGAAGATCTACCTGACGCCATCAAACGCGAATGCGGCCGAGCCGTACGACACGCCCGAAACGGCGGCCACTAACCTCTCCGAGGCAGTGGCTTTCGCGCAGCCCGGGCAAAACATCGTGGTGCTCGACGGAACGTACACCGCCGGGGCGAACGGGTTGGTGGCAACGGTCTCGAAAGCAATCACCATCGAGAGCGCGTCGGGGGATTACTCCAAGGTCGTCTTTGACTTCGAAAGGACCACTTCGGGCCGGTTGGTGCTCGACAACAAGTTTGCCGTGCTGCGGGGCATTTGCCTGAAGAACGCCTACACGCCGGGTGCGTTGCTCAGCAACGGCGCGCTGGTCGAAAAGTGCCGCATTACGGCGTGTGTTTACAACTGGAGTAAAGGTGTGTCGCCGGTTGTCAATAATGGCGGAATTTTCCGCGACTGTCTCTTCGACAGTTCCTGGTACGAGAACTACTTTTACGGCGGGCAGGGGACGTGCGAAGGGCTGGCCTACTCCCAGAGCGGGGTAGGCGCGATGGCAGACCGGTGCATCTTCCGGGGAAACACCTTCAACGACACCACCCAGCTCAAAGGGATGGTCAACTTGGCCGGAGGCGTGTTGCAGAACTGCCTCGTCGCGGAGAACACCAGTAACCGCACGCACTGGAAAGCCGGCGCTTCGGCCCGGACGGATTCCTGTTGCGGAATCTACGCCACGGGCGGCGAAATCCGCAACTGCACCATTGTCTCCAATGCGGTCATCAACACCAATCTGGAACTGGAGATGGACGAGCCCGGGCTTCGCATCGCTTCGGCCGCCACCGTCGTCAACACGCTTATCGCCGACAACGCCATCGTGACGAATGTCTCCCAGGAGGTCACCGCCGCCGATTCCGCAACGATTACCTACTCCTGCACGAAAGATGCCAACCTCTATGGCGAAGGGTGCGTAGAAGTCACCCCCGAGGCTTACCACCTGGCGGACGGCATCGTGTCCATCTCCCTCGGCGGTCCCTGCCACAACAAGGGACTGGCAATGGCGTGGATGGAGGGGGCGACCGACCTCTACGGCAAGAAGCGCATCAGCGGCAACCGCCCCGACATCGGTTGCGCCGAACTCTCCCTCACCGGACTGATTCTCTTCTTCCAGTACCCCCTTCCAATTCTCCGGTCCGATTGCGCTTGCGGCGGGCCGGAGAATTGTGGTATACTCCCCCGCATCGGAACGGGACAGCCCCCGCCGCCAAGGCTCGCCAGCCTAGCGGCGGAGGTTGGTTTGGGAGCCGTCGATACCTTGCGACGCCATAGGGATGTGCGCGCGCGCAGGGCTAATACAGTGGAGATTCGGAACTAGATTGGTCGATATGAAGCGGAGCCTTTCCTTTTGCGCACTGCTGGCGCTTTCGCTCTTCGCCCTGGCGGACGAGAAGTGCTTCCCGGGGTTCATTTCGGTGGCAGACCATCTGCCCACGGACGGCAAGACGGATGTCTCGGACGCTCTGCAGAAGTTGATCGACTCGAACCCCAACCGGACGCTCTACTTTCCCGACGGAACCTATCTGATCGCGAAACCAATCTGCACGCCGGCAAAACCCGAACTGAGCGTCGACCTGCGCCTCTCCAACTACGCCGTCATCAAAGCCGCGCCGGAGTGGAATAGTACGGAAGCAATGGTGCGCCTAGGCGCCAGCCACCCCGCCAATGATATTCGAACCCCGGGCAGCAACTACTCTTTTACGGGCGGGATTATCGACGGCAGCGGCGTGGCGAAAGGCATCTCCATCGACGGCGGAAGGGAAACCAAGGTCCGCGATGTGTCAATGAAACGGGTGCTGGTGGGGCTTCACATCAAGCCCGGGGCTAATTCGGGCTCCTCCGATTGCGACACTTGCGATGTCAACATTGTCGGCAACCGGGCGACCAATTCGGTTGGCGTCTTGGTCGAGGGTCACGACAATACATTCTCCAACATGCGTATTGCGGATGTCTACTGCGGCGTGCGCCTGTTGGGTGCCGGGAATATGCTGCGGAACATCCACCCGCTTTACACCTGCGGGGCGGACGCCTACGAGCAGAGCATCGGCTTCGACGACCGCAACTGGAACACTTGGATGGACTTCTGCTACAGCGACCATTTCAGCGTCGGATTCAATTTGGCGCCCAACTCCTCGGGCGTCTACCACAAATGTTTTGCCATGTGGTATGCCGCGAATCCCAGGCTCCGCCACACGGCGATTCGGGCGGAGGGCGAGTTCCGGACGATTCTGCGGGACTTCACCATCGGCTTCAAGGACAACGAAGCGGTCAATGCCGTTCTTGAGGTCGGCAACCCCGGCGGCAAGGGTCGCATCGACAACCTTCGGGCAAATGTGGGATGGGTCAACAATCCATCCGATGTCCACCGGCAATATGTGATGGAGCTTCCCTGAGCAAGGGAGGCGATAGCCTGACGATGGCGATGCGAGACGATAGTTTGGAAGCAACAGTCGATGGCCTTTGGAAGGTTGCGTCGGGTTCAGTTCGTACGCAAGAAGTGCTGCCGAAGGAGGGTATCTGCTCTGCCGTCAGGTACGCACGAATCTCCCCATCGGGTACAAACCAACCGAAAGGAAAACTATGAGCAGACTCCACCTCGCCGCGGCAATCCTTGCAGCCACCGCCTGTCTCTGCGCGGGCTACGCCGCCGCCAAGGAACTCACCGTCGAGGAAGTCGACCGTCTCTGTCCTCCGCGCGCAGAAACCGCCGCCAGATTTGAGCCCGGCGCCTATCCTCCAGCCGCACGCCCCTACCGGGAGGCTGCCTTGATGGCCTACCGCTACATGACCTCCCTGCGCGCCATGAGGGCCCTGCCCGAGACCGGCAAACCCGACCAGAAATACCAGCACAACGCCTATATCTCCAAGACCCACGCCGCCCATATCTGCGCGATGCTCGATTGGCTCGAAACCGATCCTTCCGCGCGTCCGATCGCCCTTCGGTTCGCCAAGGCATCGGCCGAATTTCTGCTCTCCGAACTGGAGCCCGCGAACGCGCCCCTCGCCTTCTGGCCGCCCACCTACTGCCGCCAGCCGCTTGAGTTCGACCCCACGACGGACGGCCCCTACCACAAGCCCCACATGGTCGGCAACGAGCCCGTCTCCGTGCCGAAATACCGCGGCCAAGTCATGCTCCTCTACCCCGCCGACGTGGGCACCGCCTTCGTCCGCTACAGCCGCGCCACCGGCGACCGGCGTTTCCTCGACGCCGCCCTCGGCATTGCCCGCACCTACCTCAAGATGCGCCGCAGCGACGGCAGCTGGCCGCTCAAGGTCAAACTCGCCACGGGGGAAACGATTGGGCCGAACACCCTCGTGCCGACGCGGCCGCTGGCCTTCTTCGAGGCGCTCCACGAGGCAACCGGCGACGCCCTCTGGCGACAGGCGGCGGACGACTGCTTCGCTTGGCTTGAGGCGCACCCACTGAAGGACTGGAACTGGGACGGGCAGTTCGAAGACATCGAGCCGCTTCCGCCCTACCGGAACCCTACGAAGCACAATGCCGTCGACGCGATGCTCTACCTGCTCAGGCGCCATCCCAAAGACGCCCGCCGCCTCGAACTCTGCCGCCGGATTCTCGACTTCTGCGAGAAACGCTTCGTCGTCTGGAAAGCGCCCGCCAACGGGCAGAATTGGCCGGCGCCGTGCGTCCTGGAGCAGTACTCCTGCTTCACGCCGATTGACGCCTCCGCCGCCAAGATGATTCGCGCCTACCTCGCCCTCTATCGCGCCCAGGGCCGCGCCGAAGACCTTGCCAAGGCGCGCGCGCGCGGCGACACCATCACCCGCGTCCAACAGCCCTCGGGACGCATTCCCACCTTCTGGTGCGGCGTGAACCGCGGCTGCACCGACCTCTCGGAGGAGCGCTACGACTGGCTCAACTGCATGGCCGCCACCGCGCACGCGCTTGTTCTGCTCGACCGCGAGGGGTATCAACCTTCCCCCGCTGCTGATACCAATTCCAACAACCCAAACCAATAAACAGAGAGGACTCGATCCTATGCACCTGTCGACCCAGAAGCTTGCTACCGCCGCCCTCGGCGTATTGGCAAGCCTGAACCTGCTCGCCTTCTGGCCCTTCGGCCAGTCGGCGGACGAACCCTTCGTCCTGGCCGAGGACGGAAAGGCCCGCGCCGCAATCGTCTGCGCCAAGGACGCGCCCAAAGGCTACCGCTACGCCGCCACCGAACTCGCCGACTTCCTCGGGCGCATGACCGGAGGCCGCTTCGCCGTCGTGGACCGCCCCGTCAAAGGGCTCAACACCATCCTCATCGGCGCCGACCACCAGGTCCGGAGCGACGACGAACTCTACATCAAAGTCAACAGCCCCCGCGAGATGGTCATCACCGGCGACGGCGCCATCGGAACCCTCTACGGCGTCTACGACCTGCTCGAACAGTTCGGCTGCGGCTTCTACTTCCACGACTGGGACTATGTCCCCCAGACCAACCGCCTCGAACTCGCCGCCGGGTACGAAAAGCGCGACGCCCCCTTCTGCATCCGCCGCAGCGGATGGTCCCAGATCGAACGCCACGAGCACGCCTACAACTTCAAAGTCCGCGCCCACGGCGACAACCGCACCCAACTCCCCCAGATGGGCTTCGAGCCCTACAAGGCGCGCGGCCAGATTGCCCAGACCCTCTGCACCTACTTCCTCAGCCGGAAGAAATACTTCAAAGACCATCCCGAGTTCTACTCCTACCAGCGCGCCACCGGCAAGCGCGACGGACACTGGCCTTGCGCCAGCAGCGAAAAGATGTACGAAGCCCTCTTCAAGGATATCGAAGAGCACATCCAGAAGAACCCCGGCGAAGAGGAGATTGCCATCGGCGCCGACGACGGCGTGCTGCGCTGCGAATGCGACAACTGCCTCAAACTCACCGCCCTGGACAATGACGGCACCGGCATCCCCACCTCGGCCATGCAATACATCGAAATCATGAACCGAATCGGCCGCCACTTCAAGAACAAATACCCCCGGCTGCGCTTCAACATGCTCGCCTACGGCAACACCGACCGCGCCCCAGTCCACTACGAGAAATACCGCCTCGAACCCAATGTCGGCGTCGGCGTCGCTCTCCTCTGGAAGAACCACTGCCGCGCCACCTACTCCTGCGAACGCGCCCAGCGCACCGTCGCCGACTGGTCCAAGATGGTCGACCCCAAGGTTGGCATCTACAACTGGGACTACTACGCCTGCTTCGCCTCCTACCTCATCCCCTTCCCCAACTACGACATACTCGGCCCCAACTTCCGCTACTACGCAGACCTCAACCACCGGGGCTTCTACTCCCAGATGCAGTTCACCTTCGACGGCGACCTGATGGAACTGCACTACTGGCTCTACGCGAAACTCTGCTGGAACCCCTATGCTGACGCCGAAGCCCTCATCGACGAATACTGCCGCAACGCCTACGGCAAGCAGGCCGGTCCGCTCATTCGCGAGTACATCGACCGCCTCACCTACGCCAAAGAGCGGCAGATTGGCGCCTACTACGGCTGCTATGTGATGGAGACCGACCACTACCTGACGAGCGAAGACTGCTACCGCATTTTCAAGATTGCCCAGCAGCTCGACCGCATTGCCGACGACCGCAACATGCCTGAAGTCAGGAGGACGATTCTCAAGCGCGCGACGATCGGCATGAAGCTCCTCACCGTCATCCGCTACAACGACATCAAGGCCGTCGCGGATAAGCGTAAGGACCAGTCGCTCCCGCCCCGGACCGAGGCCCTTTCGAACTTCCGCGCCGCCACCGAACATGGGGAGAATCGCCGCGGACAGGATTGGTGCGAGTTGCTCGGCACCTGGGAACGCTTCAAGGGGATGGTGCACTACAAGGGCAAGACCGCCGTGCCCGCCCCGAAGGTGCCTTCGCTCGTACTGGGCGCCGACCGTCTCACGGGCGGCACGCGGATGAAGGTTGCCGAGAATGCCGCGGACGGGAAGTTCTGCCGCATCGACACGGACTTCACGAACGAGGACGAGTACCAGGTCTACATGAACCCCGGCAATGCAGAGGTCGGCTACTCGCTCAAGCCCGAGGAGACGGGCTGGTGGTACATCTTCTCGCGCCTGCGCTGCGCCACCCGGGCGGAGTCCGACCCGGCCGTCGCCTACCTCGGCGCCTACGAGAATTACAGCCAGGATGGCTACTTCCCGGGCGCCAAGGAGAACGGCGGCTGGGGTCGCGAATATGCGCAGCAAATCGCCGAGTTGAAGGTTCCCGGCGGCAAGGCGGAGACGACCTGGTCGACCCGTTGCCTTGGGCGCTTCAACCTCAAGCCTTCGGCGCGCGTCTGGGCGATGGTGGGCATCGGTTCGAAGCTCGACTTTGTTGACGTGAAGAACTTCGCGCTGGTCGATCCGGCGGTCGTCGACGCGGCTCTCTCGCTCGGCAATCCGACCGGGACGAAGGGGCGTTTCTCGAAACCGAAGAATGCCATCGACGGCTTCCACTACGCGCGGCTCGAACTTGCCGGCGCGACCAATTCCGCCGAGCGCGCCGCCGCCGAAATCGTCCGTCCGTTCGGGGATAAGGAACTCGGCGAGAAGGCCGTGCTGGTCGAACTGCTCGTCAACACCGACAAGCCCCTCGACACCCGCGCCGTGCGCCTCCAGGTCGTCAAGCCCGCCGCACAGAAGGGCGGCGAAGAGACCATTCTCGCCGAGCAATTCGTGATGGGCAACGCCGGCGAAGAGGCCTACCAAATCGCCGTTTTCGACCCACTCAAGATCGAGAAAGGCGTGTTCCTGCGCATCCGACAGGGCGATGGCGCCCCCGTCAAGGGCATCAGCCTCAAGCGCGCCGGCACGCTCGAGAAGGCCCTCCTCGGGTTCTAACCTCCAACCCGATTCCTATCAACCCGTCCGCGGCACAGATAGCAACCTCTGCTCCCCGCGGGCGGGTTCCTTTTACCCCCCGAGGTGCCTACCCGTGAAACCGATTGATACGAACCAATCGCCCCACCCCGAACCCCGCGAGCGCCTCCTCTCCCTGGATGTCCTGCGGGGGCTCGACATGCTCCTCATCTCCGGGCTCGGAGGTCTGCTCGCCGCCCTCGGATCGGCGCTTTGGGGCGAAGGCAACTGGCTGAGCGTGCAGATGGGGCATGTGCGCTGGGAGGGCCTGCGCTTCTTCGACACCCTCTTCCCCTTCTTCCTCTTCCTCTCCGGCGCCACCTTCCCATTCTCCTACGCCAACCAAATCCGCCGGGGCCGCACCGCCACCCAAATCCACCTCAAACTCATCCTCCGCGCCGCCACCCTCTTTCTGCTCGGTCTCTCACTCGGTGGCCTATTCTCCGGCGACCCGCATTTCCGTATTCCAAGCGTCCTCGGGCGTATCGGACTGGCCTGGATGCTCGCGGCGCTCGCCTACATCCATATCCCCTCCGCGACCAAAAAGGTTCTGCTCGCCGCCGCCGTTCTCGCCGGATACTACCTCCTGATCCGGCTCGTCCCCGCCCCCGATCGCTTCACCTTCTCCGCCATCCCGGAAGAAGTCGGAGTCTTCACCCGGTGCGGCAATATCATCGGCTGGCTCGACCGCACCTTGATGCCGAACCATATTTGGATCTGCACCCGGCACTTCGACCCGGAGTCCCTCTTTTCAACGCTCCCGGCGGCGGTGACGGCTCTATTGGGGATGTTCGCGGGCGACTTGCTCCGGGACGGTTCGCGCCCGCCGGAGCGTCGCGCGCTCGCCTTGGTCGGGGGCGGAATCCTGTTGCTGGCGGCGGGGTGGGCGTTCGCGCAAATCATGCCGGTGAACAAGTCTCTCTGGTCCTCTTCGTTCGTACTGCTCACGGGCGGAGGTTCGTACCTACTGCTGGCGGCGGTCTGGTACCTGGTGGATGTGCGGCAGGTACGCGGGTGGACGATGCCGCTGCAGGTCATCGGGGCAACTCGATTGCGGTCTACCTCTCGACCTTCCTGTTCGGCTTCGAGAAGGCGGCGAACTTCTTCTGCTCGGGGCTGATGCGCGCCTGCGGTCCCGAATGGGGGGCCGTCGTCTGGCACGCCGGGTACCTCGCCGTCCTCTGGCTGGTCTTCCGCTTCCTCTACCGCCACAACGCCATCATCAAGATCTAGCCCGCCGGCCGCCGCAAAAGGTTGCTACCACTGGCAGGCGGAGGTAGCCATGAAACGCCCCCGGAGATACCAACCTCCGGGGGCGTTTCGTATCAACCTGTGGAGGCAAAAGGTGCCTACCTTCCACGGCGAAGGGCGGCTGAAAAACGGCAGCGCGGCAAAGTTGGGGCTTGACCTGCAATCGATTGCATGGTATAGTCGAAAATGTATGCCGACCATTTATGAAATAGCCAGGGCCGCCGGCGTCTCGCCCACCACCGTCAGCCGCGCCCTCACCGGGAAAGGCGTCCACAACTCGCCCGAGACCTGCGAGCGCATTCGCCGCATCGCCGAACGCATGGGCTACCGCCGCAACACCTTCGCCGCGGCCGTGCGCAAAGGCCGTTGCGGCACCATCGGCTTCCTCCGCAGCTCCATGGAAATCCACGCCCAGGTTCCCGAGACCTTCCGCTACGGGCTCAACGAAGCGCTCGCCAAGAGCGGCGAACTGCTCATCGCCGGAATGGTAGGAGAGGACGAACTTGCCAGCGGCGGACTCCCCCGGCTCGCGCGCGAATGGGCCGTCGACGGACTCGTGCTCTTCTACACCCACGGCGACTGGTCGGGCCTCGGCCGCAAACTCGAAGAACTCCGCCTCCCCTCCGTTTGGGTCAACAACAAACTCCCCCACAACAGCATCTACCCCGACGACCTCTCCGCCGGCCGCCAAGCCGCGCAAACCCTCGCCAAAAGCGGTTGCCGCCACATCGCCTGCTTCAGCCTCTGGACCACCGGCCACTACAGCGAATCCGACCGCAGAAAAGGCTTCCTCGCCGCCGCCAGACGCCTCGGAATCCATGCCGAAGACTGCTCCGCCGCCGGCAACTCCAACCCGCAGACCTGGGCCGCCAAAGCCGACGAAATGGTCTCCCGCACACGCGGATTCGACGGCATCTTCTGCTACGGCCCGACCGAAATCGTAGCCCTCTTCATCGCCGCCGCCAAGCAACGAGTCCGCATCCCGGATGACCTCTCCCTGGTCACCATCTGCTGGAAGCCCGTCTGCATCTCCGGCCAGCCGGTCGACACCCTTGTCATGCCCTACGGCGAGACCATCGCACCCCTTACCGTCACCCGCCTGCTCGAACAAATCGGCGGCGGTGACGCCTTCCCGTCCATCCCAGTCAAACCCAAACTCGTCCCCGGAACCACCACGCGAAACAGACAGTCGAAAAGGAGCAGAAAATGAACACCCCTGCCCGCCTTGTGCTCGCATTCCTGGCAACCCTTCCCCTCCACTCCAACGCAGAACTCAAGACCTGGATTGGCACCGACGCCCAGACCTACAGCCAACCGGACGCCTGGAGTCCTGCCGGCGTCCCCGCCCAGACGGATGATATTCTCCTCGACGGCGGAAGCCTTCTCTACGCCGGTTCGGAAAGCGGCGACTGGGCCCCACAAGGTCTAGTCACCATCCGCAATGGTGCGCTCTGGCGGCAGACGGGGATTGCTTGGCCGAATGTGCAGGGTACGCTTCTGGTGGAGGCGGCGACGCTCGACTTCGGGGAGGCGGGGAATGTTCGTTTCGCGGCGGGTTCTAGCTTGACGGCGCGGTCGAAGGCGGCCGTGAAGGTGAACGCTTCTTTGGAATCGGCGGGGGCGATTCGTATCGAGGACGGGGCGTCGCTGTCGGTCAGCGGCGGGGTCAATCTCAACGGGGGAAGCCTCTCGATTGAGGGGTCGAAGGTGGTGCTGGGGGAGGTCGTGGCGGGGAGCGGTTCGTGCGTATCTTTGGGTGAGGGTGGTGAGCTTTCGGTGGCGAGCGTGTCGGGTTTCCAGTCGGGGTCTTCGCTGGTTCTGA
>JBJFGP010000170.1:0-2425 GCA_051892815.1 Kiritimatiellia bacterium
CCCGACCTACACCCTCTCGGGCAAACGAAAAAACAGCGCCATTTTCACTGCTTCCCACCACCATCGGCAATTCCTGCCCGAGACCAGAACAAAGAGGTTGACATCTTACGACCGTTGACCTATAATGGAATTGTTCCTTAGCGTTAGTACCCGTGAAACGACTCCTTAAAACCTTCTTCGCCATCGGCATCGGACTAGGCTTCGTCGCCGTAGCCATCTTCGGCGCGCTCTGCATCCAGCCGCAATACCGCGAGTACCGCCTCCTCGACGCCCAAAGGCGCAACCTTGAGCGCACCGTCGACTACAAAGAAGGCGAAATCCGCACCCTTAGAAGCAAAATCCAACGCTTCCGCACCGACCCCGCCTTCGTCGAGCAAATCGCCCGAAAATCCAAACGCATCCGCCCCAACGAAATCGTCTTCGAAGCCGTCGACGACTGATTCCGCCATGCGCCCCCTCTCGCTGGTGCTCTTCGTCTGCACAGGCAACACCTGCCGAAGCCCGCTCGCGCAAGCCATCTTCAACGCCCAGCCCAACCTCCTCGCCCACGGCTGGCAAGCCGCCTCCGCCGGTCTCGCCGCAACGCCAGGCGCCCCCGCGACGCCCCACGCCCGAACTGTCGCCTACGAACACCACCTCGACCTCCGCCCCCACCGCAGCCGTCCCCTCACCCCAGAACTCCTGCGCCAAGCCAGCCTCCTGCTCCCCATGACCCGTAGCCACGCCGCCACCCTCAACAACCTCTGCCGCCAACTCCACGACATCCCGCCCATCCACCTGCTCGGCACCTTCGCCCCCCGCGCCGGCCGAGATGCCCCTCCAGACATACCCGACCCCTTCGGTCAATCCCTCCAAGCCTACCGCCTCTGCTTCAACCACATCGAGACCTGCATCATCCGCCTCGTCCAAACCCTTTCCTGCCAACGACTATGAAATGGATTACCCCATCCGACATCCGCAAAGCCGAACTTGAAGCCATCGAACAGCGCGCTATCGACCCCTATCGCCTCATGTGCCGAGCCGGTGCCGCTGTCGCCGCCGCCGCGGAGAGCCTCGCGCAAACCATCGGTACCCGCAACATCGTACTCGTCGCCGGCTCAGGAAACAACGGCGGTGACGCCTTCGTTGCCGCCCGCTGCCTCCACGAAGACGGCTTCCGACCAACCGTTCTCGTCACCACCTTGCCCGCCTTGCTGAAAGACATTGCCAAGCGGGCCTGGGCAGATATGGCGGCCCTTGGTGTCCCTTGCCACCCCCTCACCTCGCGCGAGAGTTGGACCACAGACTACTGGTTCGACGCCTCCATTTATCCCCGCCATGCGGTCCTGGTCGATGCCATTCTCGGCACCGGAACAAACGGCCCCGCCAGAGGCGTTCCTGCCACCGCCATCGAGTGGTTCAACCGTCACGACCGCCACAGTCCGGTCCTATCCATCGACATTCCCTCTGGGCTCGATGCGGAGTCCGGCAACGCACCTGGGGCGGTTGTTCGCGCCGATGTCACGCTTACCTTCACGCGCCCGAAAACCGGCTTTGCCAATCCAGCCGCGCGCCCCTATCTCGGGCACCTTGATGTGGTGGACATTGGTATCCCCGACGATTTGATTGAGCCATACGAACGGGTCTTGGATACCGACCTGCTCACCTGGCCGGAACTGCGCAAAATGCGTACGCCACGCCCAATGGAGGCTCACAAAGGCGACTTTGGCCATGCGTTGATTGTAGGCGGCTCCGCCCGCTATCCCAACGCTCCTGTCATGAGCGCCTGTGCCGCACTTCGGGCGGGGGCGGGGCGTGTCACTCTGGCTGCACCGAAGGAATCACTGCAGGCTCTTTCGCTCCACGCGCCGGAGGTCATCTTTCGCGCCATCCACTCCCCTTCCGACCTCAAAAACGCCGATCTTTCCGCCTATAGTGCGGTTGCGGTCGGGCCTGGGCTAGGGACTGGTTCCGAAACGGAGGAACTCCTCGATTGGCTCATCAACCAGACCGCTTCGAGGCTTGTCCTTGACGCCGATGCGCTCACCTCGCTTGCCCGTCTGCGTGCCAATGGCTGGAAGCAAATCGCGTCCGAATCTTCCCGGCTTGTCATCACTCCTCATCCCGGCGAAGCCGCCCGACTGCTCCAGACGGACATACCCACCATTCAGGGCGACCGCATTGCCGCCGTCCGACGCCTTGCCGAGGAATATCAAGCCATTGCCGTACTCAAGGGTTCCGGTACGCTCGTCTGCGCCCCGGGGGAGAAACCATGGATTGCGATGGTTGGCAATCCTGGCATGGCCACGGCCGGCTCGGGCGATGTCCTCACCGGACTTGTCGCGGGGCTTCTGGCCAAACGCTACGGTTGCCTCAACGCCGCTAGCCTAGGCGTTTGGCTGCACGGTGCAATCGGCGACAAGGTCGCATTCCGCCATGGGGAGGA
>JBJFGP010000171.1:0-11330 GCA_051892815.1 Kiritimatiellia bacterium
AAGATTGCCCTCTCCGGTCTCGACGGAAAGTGGTCTGCGACCCTCTACGATTCGCAGCAGAGAGTAGTCGCCAAACTCACCCCAGACCAGCCAACCCGCCTACTTCCGGGCATCGCCCCTTGGTCTGCGGAGCACCCAACGCTTTACACCCTCGTCATCACAAAAGGCAACGATATCCGGCGGAAATGGGTAGGGTTCAAGAGTCAGTCCATCCAAGGGAATCGCCTCATTCTCAATGGGAAAGCGGTCAAACTCAAAGGCGTCAACCGTCACGAAACTTCGCCTGAAGGAGGCCGGACGGTGACCTTGGATGAGATGCTTCGGGACGCATCTTTGATGAAGCGGCATAATATCAATACGGTTCGGACTAGCCATTATCCCAACCACCATCTTTGGTACGACATCTGCGACCTCTATGGCATCTATCTCATCGCCGAGGCCAATGTCGAGGGGCACGAGGCAGGCTGCTACCAGGAGGAAGGGTTGGGGGCAAAGCCCGAATGGGAAAGGTCTATCCTGGAGCGAAACCTGCGCCACATCCGTTTCTACAGGAACCATCCTTCGGTGACGATTTGGTCGCTCGGAAACGAGACCAGCCATGGCGACAATTTCCGCAAAACATTGAAAGCCATCCGGGAAATCGATTCCTCCCGTCCGCTGCATTGGGAGCCAGGAAACGTCGATGCGGATATCGACTCGCACATGTATCCCTCGGTAGAATGGCTGGAGGCACGCGGGCGTCTTGGGGATGGGCTTGCGTCCGAGATGGGGTCGGTCATCAAGCATGATCGCTGGACGAGAGGTGTGCGAAGCCAGACGCGGGGCAAGCCTTTCCTGATGTGCGAATATGCCCATGCCATGGGGAATGCGCTGGGGAATTTGGAGGAGTATTGGCAGACTATCTACCGCTACGATTCGTTGATTGGCGGGTGCATTTGGGATTGGGCCGATCAGGCCATCTGGAAGGAAACGGACAAACTCGATTCCAAGACAGGAAAGGCTGAACGTTATCTCGCCTATGGAGGCGATTTCGATGAATCTCCGAACGACGGTCCTTTCAACTGCAATGGCGTGGTGGACGCAGAACGCCACATCACGCCCAAGTTGCTGGAGGTTGCGCAGGTATATCGTCCGCTGGCCGTCCGGAAGGATGGTACGGGGTTTATCCTTGAGAACCGCAAGGCCTTTACGGATGCTTCCGCCTATGAGGGCTGGTGGACGCTATTGCGCGACGGCGTGCCCTTGGCATCGAACCGTCTGGAGGGAATCTCCGCGCCTCCGCTATCCCAATCCCGTTTCCGGATTCCCGAGTTAGACGGGCTTGCAAAGACGAACGGGGAACTGGCGGTCGACTTCGCATTCCGGACGCGCACTCCTACGCTTTGGGCGCCGTCGGGGTGGGTTGCGGCGAGAGACCAGGTTGGCTTGCAATCGCACGAAAAGGTAGCAACCTCTGCCACGGCGAAGGTCGCGCATGCCCGTGCCGACAACGACTTTGAACTACGCTGGAAGGATTCCAGCCTTCGGGTTGACGGCGCGACGGGAATTGCGGTCAGCCTTTGCTTTGGCGGTCGCGAGATTCTGGCCCCGAAGGCAGGCGTTCTACCGGCAGGGCCGCGGCTGACTTGCTCTCGCGCATTCACGGACAACGATGCCAGGATTCGCGGCGGCGTCTCGAACAGTTCTGACCCGCACGAGCGCATCGGCTTCTACGACAGTGGTCTTTCCCAACTGCGCTATCACGCGACGGATCCTGAGCGTTTGGCGGACGGTCTGCGCCTCCGCATCAAGGTATCCGGCGCCAAGTCGGCCGGCTGGACGCACACCATTACCTACCGTGCGCTCGCCTCGGGAGGTCTGCGCATCGAGAACCGAATCGAGGCAACGGGCACCTTTCCTCGCTTCCTTCCTCGGCTGGGGCTCTCGCTCCGTCTAGCCCCCGGCCTAGAGCAACTCCGCTACTACGGTCGTGGGCCGCACGAGAACTACATCGACCGCTCGACCAGTGCGTTTCTGGGGCTATACGAGACCACGGTCGATGCCGCCGGAACCGACTATGTCCGCCCGCAGGAGAATGGATGCCGTTGCGATGTCCGCTGGGCGACGCTGACCGATTCGGACGGGCGCGGCGTCCGCTTCTCGGGGTCGAGACCGCTCTTTCTCCAAGCCCTACACTGCGACTGGGAGGACTTGGAGTTTGCCCGACACCGAGCCGGGCAGATGCGCTTCCGCGCACCGGTTCCGCGGCGCGACGAGGTCTTTTTGAATCTCGACATACTCCAACTTGGATTGGGCGGTGCTTCGTGCGGGCCTGGGCCCCTTCCCTGCTATACCTTCGATCCGCGCCAGGCGAGAGATTGGCACCTCACCATCGAGGAGGTTGACAGATGAGCGTCCGACTGGTTGCAACCTTTTCCCTCCTGGCATTAGTAGCATTTGGGGAAGATTATGCCAATCTTGCAGACCCGTTCGTTGGTACCGACAACACCAAAGAGTTCTCGCACGGCAATCTCTACCCCTGCATCGGGCTCCCCTGGGGGATGAACAGTTGGACGCCGCAGACCCGCCCCGCCGGGCAAGGCTGGCTCTACGACTGGAAAGACCGGACCTTTCTCGGCCTTCACCAGACCCATCAGCCGAGCCCGTGGATTGGCGACTACGGACAATTCACCATTCTCGCGACCGCCCGCAAGCCCCAACTCCACGAGAATCGGCGTGTCGCTATCTTCTCCCACGACCAGGAAGAGGCCAAACCCTACTTCTACAAAGTGACCCTCTCAGACGGCGTCAAGATGGAACTCGCCCCGACCGAACGCGCCGCCATCCTGCGCATCACCTACCCCGAGAGCGCCACCCCGGGTTTCGTCTTCGACGCCCTCGACGGCGACGCCGAAGTCCACTACGATGCGGCCACGCAGACCCTCAGCGGCTATGTCACCCGACGCTTCGTCCGCTGGAACGAAAATGACCAACTCAGGGCAAAGCCAAAGAACCACTTCATCCTTCGATTCGACCGAAAAATTGCCGACAGGCAACTCATCGGGGGCAAGCGGAAAGGCGCCCTTCTCACCTTCGAACCGACCCGCCCAGGAGAAACCGTCGAGGTCCGAATCGCCTCAAGTTTCATCAGCCTCGAACAAGCCAACCGCAACCTGGGGGAACTAGGCGACGGCGACTACGAAGCCGTCAAAACCGTCGCGCGGAAACGGTGGGACGAGGGCCTCGGCCGGATACGCGTCAAAGGCGGAACCGAGCAGGAAAAAAAGATGTTCTACACCTGCCTCTACCGCGTTATGCTCTTTCCCCGAAGACTCCACGAATACGGCCCTGACGGCAAACCAATCCACCAATCCGTCTACGGAAAAGGCCTCCGCCCGGGCGTCTTCTACACCGACACCGGCTTCTGGGATACCTTCCGTGCACACCAGCCACTAATCAACCGACTCTTCCCCGAAATAGGACGAGAAGTCGCATTGGGGCTCATCAACACCCTCAGCGAAAGCGGATGGATTCCCGAATGGGCTTCCCCAGACCATCGCGCCTGCATGATTGGCCAAAACTCCGCATCCATCGTTGCTGACGCCTACTTCTGCGGGCTCCTCGACCAGACCGAGGCGCAAATCCTCTACGCCGGACTTATCAAAGGGGCCAACGCCGTCCATCCCGACATTCCAACCCTCGGACGCCCGGGATTCGAGGAGTACAACCGCTTGGGATACATCCCCTTCGATGGCGCGACCACCAGCCAATCTGTCTCCCGAACCCTCGAATATGCCTACGCCGATTGGTGCATCGCCAAACTGGGAGAAGCCCTCGGACGCCCCAACCAGGAAGTCGAACGCTACCGCAAAAGAAGCGCCAACTGGCGCAATGTCTTCGACCCGAAACGAAAGCTCGCCGTGGCACGCAAGATGGACGCCACATTCGAGCAGGAGTTCAATCCCTTCCGTTGGGGTTATGCCTACACCGAAGGCAACGCCCTGCACTACTCCTGGAGCGTTTTCCACGACCTCGACGGCCTCGCGGAAGCCATGGGGGGCAGGCAGGCCCTTCGCACCCGCCTGGACGAACTCTTCACACTTCCACCAACCTTCGACGGCTCATTCTTCGGTGGTAACACGCACGAGATACGGGAGATGGTAGCCGCAGGATTCGGACAGTATGCACACGGCAACGAGCCCGTGCACCATGTCATCTACCTCTACGATTGGCTAGGCGACCGGAAAACCGCGGGAGCCAAGGCTCGCGAGGTGATGCAACGCCTCTACAAGCCCACTCCTGACGGCTTTTGCGGGGACGAAGATACCGGACAGATGAGCGCCTGGTATGTTTGGAGCGCAATCGGTCTCTACCCCATCAATCCACCATCGGGAAGGCTCGCCCGGGGGCAAATGCTATTCGACGCGGTCGAGACAGATTCACCTGTTTTGAAGCGGGCACTTGAGCAGAAGTCGCCCTAATGGCTTGCTAATACAATAGGAAAAGCAAGCCCTCAAAAAAGGCCTCGAAGCAGCCCAAATCAGGGGCTCGATAGCGCAGGCGCGGCTTTCCCAGAAGGTCGACAGATCCATCCATCCACGCCAACGGCATTCCCTTGTCGATTGCCGGAGACGCGCTCGAAAGGGTGTAATCCTGCCGAGCCACACTTTTGAAGCAGGGATTCCCTTGCCACCCACCTTTGTCGGCCGCGACGGTCAAGTCTACCAGGTTGTTGGTGAATGTGACTGAGGTCGAAACATTGGCATAATCGTTGGAAATAGTTCCTTCGCGGAAGTTGCCGAAGAAGATGGAATTCCGCACAATTCCCTGCTGAATGCAGACCGTGGGGACATCATCCTCGGAGGAGCGGTTGAAGGCAATGGTGCAGTTCTCGGTGAGGGGAGAACCGAACCCTTGGAAAAACCCGGAGGTCTGGGCAATATTACCACGACCGCGGAAGAATCCTCTGCCAATATTGTCCGCAATCAGGCAATTTCGCAGGGTGGCATTGCCGCTAACCGTGACGACCGGAAGACCGTATCGATCGGCGGTGCCGTTGCCAATGATCCGAGAGTGGGTCAAGGTTGCCTTGTCGTCAACATAAACCAACCCGTTGAAGTAGGCGTTGAAACCTCCGTTGTAGGTTGAGGCGTTCCCGCGGATGAGAAGGTTGGAAGCAATGCCGCTTCCGGATACTGTCAGCACGACGCCATTACCCATTTGTCCACCGGCATTTCGTTCAAAGATCGTATCGCCGAGGAAGCCACCATTCATATAGACGGCACCGCCGGAAATGCTGTTGGTGGTATCTGCAATCCGGCAATCGCGAACGCATCCGCTGCTGAGGCAGATGACCGCGCCATTGCCTCCCGAAAGGGTTCCCGTGTTGGAGAGGGTACAGCCGGAAAGGGATGCGTCGGGGCTTTGAAGATGGGCGATCCGCACGATGCCGCCGCCCTTGATGGTTGTCTGATTACGCCCCGCCCCCAAGACTTTGACGGGCGTCAGCAAGGATAGAGGCAGACCAAGTGTGTAGTCGCCAGCAGCGATGTGAAGTTCGCTGGTACACTCGGGAATGGTGCACAGCGCAGCGTAGGCGTCCTCTATTTGATGCGCGGCATTTTCGGGTGTATTGTAGGGCGGAATATTGGCGCCGTTGGGGTCAACGTAGCAGATTCTCGGCTTGACTTCGAAGTTCAGGTTCTGCACCTGAGTCTGGCTTCCATCGCCCACGGAGAGTTCGAGGGAGTGGGTGCCGAGGGGGACTTGGCGCACGAGGGTTTGCTCGGCAGAGACGGGCTCGCCATCAAGTTTCCAAAGGATTTCAGGGTTGTCGCAACCGCATACGAGGGCTTCTGCCTTGAGGGTATCGCCTTCGGGAATGACTGGGGACGCGATACGGATTGCGCTATCGAATCCAGGTTGAGATTCGGTCAGTTCAAGCGCGCCAATGCAGGGAGGCGTGCCTCGCCCAACACCGTCGATGTCGGCTGTAATGGTTGCATAAGTGGACTCAAGCGAGGCGACATCGGCACCTGCGGCATAGGCGGAGGAAGTGGTATTTCGGAGATGGAAGTCGGAGTTGGCCATATCGACGAACTTTGGATCGGCATAGACGGGGCCGACTGCCATCGTGCCGCCGGAGGAGATGGTTGACACGACATTCGTGGCGAAGAGGCCTTCTTCGATGACGCCCTGCCCTATGGATGTCTCGTCTCCGTTGCCCCAGAAGATCGAGTTGGCTATCGTCCCGCCGACGAGGCGGAAGCCCGCGATGCCCTTAGAATCCTGGGGTGTCATGTTCCCCGAGACGGTACAGTTCCAGACGGATGCGTTGCGGCAATAGAGTCCACCGATGACTTTGGATGAGTCGGAACTGTTGCCACTGACGATGCAGTTGTAAATCTTGGCATTGGTGCCGATGGCTGCGATACCGGCGCAGCAGTCGTCGCCCGTGTTGCCATCGGTCAGGGCGGTATTGCCGTGGACGCGGCTATTGCGCAATTTGCCTCCGGTGACGAGTACGGGAGCGGCGCCTTCGTTGGCATTCTGAGAGCCGCCGCCCGAGCACCCGGTCACCTCGCAATGGGTTGCGACGCCGTCCTGGAGGCGCAGGGCATAGGCCGCGCTCGAACCGCGTTCGGTGTTGCGGCAACCTCTAAAAAGGACATTGCTGATGGTGCCGGCATAGCAGTAGATTCCGCCAGCGGCGTAGCGCGCCTGAAGCTGAACACAGTCGAGGATGTCCACATTCTCGACTACCGCCCAGTTCTGAACGCGCAGGGGCGCGCCGCCCTTCATCACGACATTGGAGATGGTCAAGTCGCGTATGATGTTCTTGGCATTTTGAATCCAAAGGAAGGCCGTGTTATTGGTATATTCAGGCACACCCGTAAGGATGGTCTGCCCGCGCCCGGCGCCCTGCAAAACCACCATCCCTTGAAGTTGGAGGTTGGTGGAGAGGGCATAAGTCCCCGGAGCCACCTCAACGGTGGCAATCTGTTTCCAAGACTGGTTTTTGGCCCAGACATTGGCGGCGACAATGGCCTCGTCGAGCGTCGCGAAGTCGGCATCGCCGGCGGTAGAGACGGTAAAGTTCGTCTGTGCCGCAAGCGCGGCGGCGACGAGAGCGAAGGTGGCTGCAACACAACACTTCATACTCGTATTCCTTTTGATTAGAATCTATCGGTACAATCAAATCATAATGCAAGTCTACGCCAAAATCCCAAACAAGTCAAGTCTTCGATTGCTTCCACGCCAAGAACCCGATCCTTGCCAGGTCGCGGGGAGAGTCGTTGCCACCTCTAACCCCAATAGGTGCCTACCCGCACCGGCAATAGTTTGGTACCATTCCCCCACACTGCTATCTACGATTTTCCGCGCCGGCAAGCCACGACTTTCTATTCCCCATTGGCACAGGGAAAATCTGGTGGAAAGCACACGCGGCCCCGCTCAAACGGCATCGATTCGGGAGAGATCAGGCGTTGAACCCGAAGTAACGGTTGGCGTTGGCGAACGAAATGTCGGCAACCATTCCGCCAATCCATTCGAAGTCGGCGGGGAGTTCGCCGGATTCGATGTCGCGCCCGAGCTTGCGGCAAAGCAGACGCCGGAAATACTCGTGACGCGTATAACTCAAGAAACTGCGCGAGTCCGTCAGCATGCCGACAAATGTGCCGAGCGAGCCCAACGCCTCCAGCGTCTCGATATGGCGCTGAATCCCGTGTTTCTGATCGAGAAACCACCACGCCGCGCCTAACTGAAGCTTCCCGCGGTCGGGACCGTTCTGGAACGATCCCAGTACCGAAGCCAACAACTCGTTGTCCTTCGGATTGAGCGAATAGACCACACACCGGGGCAGTGCACCATCCCGTTCAAGCGCGTCGAAGAGCCAAGCCAATCCAGCCCCGACAGACCAATCCCCAATGGCATCGAAACCCGTATCCGGCCCCAGTTCGCGGAACATTCGAGAATTGAGATTGCGCTGGCAATTACAGTGTATCTGGGCCGTCCATCCGGCCGCCGCATCGGCACGAAGCCCCTCCATCAACCACGCCGTACGGAACTTCTCCGCATCAAGCGGCGAAACCTGTTGCCCCGAACGCGCCACGGCAAAAATGCGCTCCAGTTCCCCCTCGTCAGCCTTAGCCGTCGGCACCGAGCCAATACCATAATCCGACAGCACACAACCCACCGATGCGAAGAAATCGTGCCGCACCGCCAGGGCTCGGCGAAAGTCCGAATAGGAAGAAATATCCACATCCGCCGCCGCCCCCAAAGCATCGACCCAGCGGTTCCACAAGGCAGGCTCGTCAATCTTCGATGCCTTGTCGCTGCGCCAAGTCGGACGAATCTGCACCCCAAAAGGATGCGCACCAATCGCGAGGTGATGCTCCAGCGAATCGGTCGGATCGTCGGTCGTGCAGACCACCCGGACATTGAAACGCTTCATCAGCCCTCGCGCCGACAAAGCAGGCTCCGACGCTAACACCTCATTGCACCGCTCGAAGATTCCCGCCGCCGTCTTCCGGCACAACCGATCGGTCACACCGAAACAACGCGCCAATTCCAGTTGCGACCAGTCGAAAAGAGGATTCCCAACCAACCGTTCCATCGCTTCAGCATAAGCCATAAAGCGCTCGAAAGCAGTCGCAGCCCCCACAAGACTCGAACAAAGCGACTCGGGGAAACCATTCCACCGCAACTGCCTCCACTTATAATGATCCCCCCCAAGCCAAACCTCAACGATGTTTTTCCAACGCTTGTCCGAAGCGATTTCTGACGGAGGCAAGTGGCAATGGTAGTCAATAATGGGCTGCGACTCTGCATACTCGTGGTAGAGCCTGCGCGCCGAGACGGTGTCCAGCAGAAAGTCTTCGTGAATGAATGGTTTCGGGTTCATTGCCGAGCTCCTTATAGTTTCACCGGGCGATAGCGGGGCACAAGCCCCTTCATGCAAATCCACCCGAGCAAATAGGCGATTCCGCAGTAGCAAAAGACCAGCATATACGCAGCTGGCTTCCCAGTTGTGCCAAAGCAGGCGAACCCGGAGCCCATCGCCTCAGCCTTCACAAAGAGCCTTGATGCCAGGATATTGAGCAGGAAGCTACTTGCCCCGGCGGCGAATTGGGCGATACCGGCGACTGTGGCAACCGTGGACTTCGGGAATAGGTCGCCCGCCACCATATGGATATTCGCACTCCAGGCTTGGTGCCCCGCGCAAGCCAAGCCGATGAATATGGCGGGAAACCAGGCGCTGATTGCCCCCAATGGCTGGGCAAAGATGGCCAGACTTGGGATGAAGGCAAAGAACAGCATCGACCAAAGGCGGGCTTCATAGGGGTTTAGGTGGCGGCGATCTGTCAGCGCGGCGGGTAGTTTGCAGAGCCAAATGGAGCCGAATGTGACGATGGCGTAAAGTGTCGTCAAAAGCCTCATGCTCATGCCCGAATCCGAGGTGTAGCCGAACTGATCTTTCAGGTAGGCGGGTGTCCAGAAAAGGAAGAACCACCAAACACCGTCGGTGAAAAGATGACCCAATATCAGCGACCAGGTGTGCCGATAGGTGAAGGCGCGAAGGACCCCAATCGACCCTGCCGGTGGTTCATGCGAAGCGGAAGGCTGTTCGACAGGTTCGGCGTCGGAGGATATGTAGTCCAGTTCCGCCTGGTTTACCCTCGAATTGCGCGAGGGCTTATCGTAAAGGAACTGCCAGAACCCCATCCACACGAAGCCCAACGCACCAATCAAAATGAATGCGCTTTCCCAGCCCCACTTGGCTGCGATGGGCGGAATCAGCGCCGGGGCGGCCATTGCGCCGACCGAAGAGCCGGCGTTGAAAACGGATGTCGCCAAGGAGCGATCCCGCTTGGGGAAATACTCGCAGGTGGCCTTGATGGCGGCCGGGAAGTTCCCCGCCTCACCCAATGCCAACGCGCAACGGCATCCGAAGAAAAGCCAGACGGACACGGACGCCACCGAGAGGGCGACCGCACTACCCGCTTTGAGGGTCGGCAGCATGCCAACCGAGTCGATGCCGCCCACCAAATGCACCGTTGCCCATCCACACGCGGCGTGGAGGCAAGCCGCCAGCGACCAGATGAAAATCGCCCACAGATACCCCTTCTTGGTGCCCAGCCAGTCGATGAACTTGCCGGCGAAGAGGTTGCAGACCGCATAGATCAGGGAGAAATAGCCGGCAATGATTCCATAGTCGGCATCGGTCCAATGGAACTCCGGGGCGATGAAGTCCTTCCAGGTCAGAGAGAGCACCTGGCGGTCCAGATAGTTCACCGTCGTGGCGAAAAAGAGCAGTGAGCAAATCATCCAACGGAAGTTGGAGCGTCTAGGGGTCATATCAGGCATCCTCGCTAGCGAGCGGTCGCACCATGCCCCGCTCGATTATGGCAGAGTATACCATACTTCCCCGCATCCTGTCGACCCCAAATATTCGCCGCCCTGCAGACGATAATGTGTAAGCGAGCCGCAAACGCCCACTCCCCGCTGCGCCTCAGTGACTTCAACAGCCACACCGGCTGCACCGATTTCTTCGGCCCCGGAGAAACACACCCCTGGCGCCGACACCTAGCAACCTTTAGGTGCGCTGCGTAGCAACCTTGCCCCTCGGCAGGTTGCAACCTTCGCCCCTTATTGCTGGCAAGGAATTTCGGCTAGCCCAGTCTAATGGCCTGAAGGGCGATTGCCTAGACGCTTTTCAAAACGAAACAGCCCGCGGTCGTCTGAGGTCACCTGAATTTGTCCCTGCGGGTCGGGATGGCGCGCGTGGTAGTATTCGACGATGTGAAAGCCCGAACAATTTAGATAGAAGTGGATGTTGCGGGTTTCAAAATAGGGCGTGTAGGTCGTCCAAACCGAGACCTTCGGGAATTGATTCTCCACCAACGCCCAGGCGGGGGGGGCGATGCCCCGGCTATGTTCGCGAGGAGCGATAAATAGCAAATCGAGCACCTCCTGGCCGCTAGCGAAATCACTTGAAGAACCGAAGCATCTTCCCAAAAATGTTGAAACGGCGATTGCCTTATTCACCCATGAACCGTTCCGCCGGCAAACAATGTCTGACGCCGAGCAAGGCTACTTCACAGCGGTTCGCCTGGTCTGTCTGAACGGCATTCAAATGGAGAAATGCCGTCCGAGCAAATGCTCTCCTTGAAACAACTCCTGAATGTGTGACTGTGCAACACGCCGCAACAGCCTATCTTGTCTTGCGGCAGACGAATACCTGCACGAACCGAGAGGTTCGTGTACCACCCTCACAAAAGGGAATTCCGGGCATCGTCAATGGGGGGCATAGCGTTCAAGCCATCGCTGAATGCGCACGCAACATACCGCTT
>JBJFGP010000172.1:0-2389 GCA_051892815.1 Kiritimatiellia bacterium
TCAGCCCGCCCATAGGCCAAAGCCCCGCCATATTGAGCCTCGCCGCCAGTGAAGTGGCAGTCGCGGAAGGTACCACCAATGGCCAACCCACCCCGGTTGCGTTGCAGTCGCGCCCGCGAAGCCCGCCCGTTGCGTAGAGTGAATCCAACCAGGACGGTATTGGTCTCCCCTGTCATCGGACCAAATGGCCGGGCCGTGAGTTGGGCACAGCGCTGAGTCATTCCTCCATCGATAATGGTTTCGTCCGGGCCTTTGTCGGCGCGGATAACAAGGTAAGCGTTTGAGGAGACAATAGGGGCGTAAATCCCCGGCTCAACCACAATCTCGTCACCCGGCGATGCCAAGTCAATGGCCGCTTGGATGGTTTTGAACGGTTCGTGTGGCCCGACACGATGCGTTCGGCCTTGTGCGGACGGTTTGACCGGTTTTGGCGGTAGCAAAACAGGCGGTGGAACAGGCCCGTCCACTGCCAGGACTCCATATTCAAGCGGTTTTAGGGATAGTTGGACAATCCCATTTTCCATGGGAAAGTTTCTGCCGCCAAATGCCGCCCTCGCCACTTGGTTGGTGTGCTCCGCCCCCTTCCAACAGATGGCAGCGGACAATGGTGCGCCGTTGGTAGCCGGGTTGACGACAATCATATAGCGAGTTCCGAGTTCGGAATCCTGGCAGGTCATCCCGTGGATGCCATTGGTGACGAAGTAGTCTGTGCTTGAACTGTTGAGCAAGGCAGGAGCCATCGCCCGGAAGCGGCCGATTAGAACGGGGAGGTCTTGTCGGTGGCTGTTGTTGCGAATGCCAACCCCCAGTGTTCCCCCTCCGGACTGGCTCCAGCAGTACCAGAATACGCCGCGCGAGCGATGGCAGAGTGCCAAGTGCGTCATGGCCAGCCACTCTTCGTGTGTCTCCATCAAGTGGCTTTGCGGGATGCAGATAAGGGGATGCTTGTCGCCGCAGACCGCGTAGGCCTCGTCCATCCAGCGGGCAACGATTTCGGGGGTGTCCCAAGTATGCGGGTAGGGGTCTGGTGCGAAGACGTCGGCCATTACGCCGAAGCGGTTGAAGAGTTTAGGTGTGCAGGAGACGAGATAGGTCGGGTGTGTTTTGTCGAACTGGTGGAAGTCCCTGTTCATGGCCTCTCCGCGTGGGATATCGGCTTCACCTGGCTCATCCAATAAATACCATTGCATCAGTCCAGGGTTGTGGGCGTAGTGTTCCACATTGCCCTTGTTTCCGAACTGGAATGGCTGGAAGACCACTCGACAATCCCGTTCGAAGGCTTTGGTGATGCTTTGGCTCCATTCCCAGCCGAATTGGTTGATCATATTGATGCCGGTGCTCATTGCTTCGTCGTACTGCGCCGGGGAGACATGGTAGAGGCCCAGAGGCAGGAAGGGCTCTTCGTCGACGATGAAGTTCAAATCCTCGTCGATGCAGGTTAGCCCGGGCGTTGGGGGGAGAATCTCGACTTGGGTCTTGTCGGTGGCTAGGACTTGGCCGTTTTGAGAGATTAGGCTTCCTCTGATGTCATAGATGTCTGGCGGAAGGTCGAGGGGAATGTGCGCGCGGCTTTTGAACGCCCCGATCTGTGCCGTCGTTTCTTCGCGGCCGACGACCTTGTCTTTGCAGATCGTTTCCAGGATGACGCGTGCACCGTCGACCTGCTCGTCAATGGGCGAGAGTGTCGAGAAGAACTCGATTCGGTCGAATCGCCGTCCGGGCGAGAGGAGGTTTCGGTAGCGGGTCGACCCGATTTCAAACAAATTCCGTATGCGCACTTCGCGGTCGAAGAGTACGGCTTCCCTGCCATTGCAGCGCAGCGCCAGCCTGAAGCGTTGCTTGCCGCGGCGGGCGATGACTTGCCGCAGGGTCAAGGTGCGTGAACTCTGGGGCGGAATGACGGCGGGGGAGATCTCGCCATTGAAGATCAACTCGACTTGCTGGGGGGCCGCCCCTTCGTTCCGAACCTCAGCCGAGAAGCGGTTCTCACCGGCGGCCGGCGTGTCGGAGGATAGCGCCTCAAGGGACAATTGGTTGGCAAGAAGCGCGGCATTTGCCTGCAAGTTCTGGATCAATTTGGTTGCATCGCCTTGGTGCTGGGAGTTGACAAGAATCACCCCCTTTCCATAGCGAGAAAGTGCCATGCCGCAATGGCCGTTCGTCGCATGTGGGCAGTCGTAGACCACCTCCCAAAGCGTCCCCGTGGGGCAGGTCAAGTGCCCCCAGTAGCCGCCGCAGGCCAGCGTTTGGGGGCGGGAGACTATGGAGTGGCGCAGCACAGGCTTCCTGGGTTTGTATTGGCAGCCGCCGCATTTTAGTTCGAGCCTCGGATCAATGTCCTTCAGCCAGGCCAGCGGCACCGGCGCGAACGCCTCGTTCACCTCGAAGA
>JBJFGP010000173.1:0-11176 GCA_051892815.1 Kiritimatiellia bacterium
GTTATTTCGGCGACGCGGGGGGCGACAGCGGGGGCGGCTCGCACTGCGGCATGTACGCCCACAGCATTGCCACGCTCTTCCTTTCGGAGGTCTCGGGGATGGTAGACAGTCGCATCCAGAAACGCATTGACAAGGTGCTTCCTGATGCGACCCGAATCCTTCTGCGGGCCCAATCGATCAAGAAGAAAAACGACCGGGATATTGGTGGCTGGCGTTATCGGCCCAACTCCCCGGACAGCGACCTTTCCTGCTCGGGGTGGTGCCTGATGGCGTTGCGATCGGCCAAACTCAATGGGGCTCAGGTGCCGCCCAGGGCGATAGCCGCCGCCGTCTCATTTATCCAGCGCCACGCGAATATGGAACAGGGCGGCTTCTACTACCAAAACAAGCCCAACGAGTTTCTCTCAACCTTGACGGGGGCCGGCATTCTTTGCCTGGAACTCTGCGGCAAGCACAACGATCCGGCATCTTTGCGGGGCGCCCGCTATTTAGCGAAGAATTACAAGCAACTGGCGCGTCAAGGCGGCAATGTTTTCTATGGCGTCTACTACACTTCCCAAGGGCTCTTCCAGTTGGGTGGCGAGCCGTGGAAGAACTTCGCCGAGTGGATGTATGCAACCTGGATTCCAAAGCAGTTGTCGGACGGCTCGTGGAACCACGGGGAGGGCAACTCCAGTTTTTACCAGACCTCGATGATTATTTTGGCATTTACCGTGCCTTACCGCCAACTGCCGATTTATCAGCGCGACGAGACGGTCGACGAGTAGTTCCCGTTGGACAGTCCCCTCCGCAGGCGAGGGGAGTCATACCTTAAAGGATGGTATGCGAGTCCCCCCCATCCGCTCGGTGCGAATATGGCGTAAGGGCGTTGATTCGACGATTAAACCTAGGCGGGGAAAAGGTTGGTATCAGCCGGACCGAGAGATTGACAGCACCACCTTTGATTGGTGCGTAGCCTCCGAACGGATTGGTGGCTTAGACTGTCTTCCATCCGTAGCAACCTTAGGCAGGGCAGCGTGGAACTCAGGCGGAACGAGGGCAGCCAACGATACGCCGAATTGGAATCTTCCCGCGTTGTGGAGCCCTTGGGAGAATCCCCACTTCGGGATAAAATGCGACGAGACCAACGCCGGGCGCCTAGTCGTACTTGAGACAAGTACGCAATACGGGTAGACTTTGCTATCGGAGGGCTTGGTGAGAGGACGGCAACCTTATGAGGCTAACGCAACCAACGCTCCGTGGCGAATCGGTGAGGGCGTTGCGAACCTCTCAAAATAAATGGTGGCAGAATAGGACGCTTCCGAGCAAGAAGCAGCTACTTTGTCGGTTGGTCGCCTAGTTCGACATACTTGATATGCTCGACACCGTCTGAGCCGGTGAAGCGGACTCGATATTTGCCTTTGAACCCTCGCCACCGAACCGCGATGCGGCCATCGTCGCGACGGAAGGAAATAAAGTCTCCCGTTGTTTTCCACTGCCGGTGGATGAGGTCGTAAAGCGCGTTATAGACGGGTTTGGGGCGCCCCTCGGCATCCATAATTCCGCCCCAACCGTTCTCAATGCCGCCCGTTGCGTTGGCACCGTCCAGCGTGTGCCACCAAGTGATGGCCGAGCAGGCAGGCTGGGCGAACCAGGCACGATAAAGGTTGACCGCTACAATGGCTTGTTGCTGCATCGCTTCAGGCGAGCCTCCTGGGGAAGGAATAGTGATTTCCGACAAATGAATCGGACGGCCAAACTTGCCGAGTTCAGTGAAAATGCGGCGGATTCCGTCAGGATTGGAGGGCCCCCAGGCACGAGGTTCGCCGTTGACGATAGCAGAGAAATCCTTGTCGAAAAAGATATGAAACTGGATGCCAAGCATATCAATTCTCGCGCCATGCGCAAGTAGATCGGCAATTTGGTCTCGATAAATATGCCCTTTGAGATTCCAGTCATTGATTGCCAGTTTGGCACTCATTGGAGCCTGTTTCGCTGCGAGACGAAACGCCTCCAGGACATAATTGGGCGGCATAATGCCGTAGACACTTTTCGTCAGGGGAAGATTGTTTTCAGAGTTGGTTCCGCAACGGTAGAACCAGTCGCGCGAACTCTCGTTGACCACATCCCAACTGTGGACGCGCTCCCCGCAATAGGCCATAATCTCCTCGATACGCTGGTTGTAAAGGCGTTGGAGGTTGGCAAGATAGCGCGGACAGTGTGCGGCGAGTTCACGCTCGTCATATTTTGCGAACAATTTCCCCAGCCGCTTGCGGTAGGGATTGAGCCACGCGAACTCGGCGAAGTGGCGAGTTTCGTCGCTGGGATTCTTGCGGGGCAGGGCGAGGAACTCCTTCTCTTCCGGCGGACAAAAGTCTTCGTAAAGCCAGAACGGCGTCATCCACTCCTCGCTACCCCAGACAAGTGGATGCGCATGAACCGTCATAATGTGTTTTTCAGCGAAGTCGAGGAATTGGTCAATTGAGCGTCCAGGAGAGGCAAAATAGCGTTCGTGCGGGTTCATTCGGTCACGCTCGCCGGAAGTGAAGGCGCGTTCCAGATCTCCGGGATTGGTTTTAATGCACAAGGCCTGGTCGCAACTCCATAGCGCAATCGTCACTTTGTTGAAAAGACGGGCAAAGTTCTCTTCTGCCGTCCGAGCCAAAAGGAGTGGGCGCCAAAACGAAATGCGTGCGACACTTGCTCGACAGAGACAGTGGCCCCAACGGGAAGGTCTTCAAAACTGAACTCCCCGTCGGTCTTCCGATGGCGCTCGATTGAGCGGTGAGGTCGGCAATTGTTTCGGCACTCCATATTGTCCGGTAAGCCTCGCTCATGACAGTGGCATCGGAAGTTGCTGGCGCGTTGGAACGGGTGCAAGTAGTCGCTTGGGCATCGGCAAAGAGAACAGAATAAACGAGAGAAAAGAGAATAGGCAAGTAAGGTTTTAGACTCATAGCGGTGACTTTATGGCAAATGCGGACTGGAAAGGCAAGTAAAAAACGCCTTGACTTCCTCATTGGGAGGTAAGGCTTGATTCGTCAAGGCATCTATGGTAGACTTGCGGTGTTGCGGCGGGTGCTTGCGAGTCGACCGCAATCTATTCGAAATAGGAGTATCAACAGGGAATCCGACATGAACACTTCCAACCGCCAGATTGCCGCGCTTCTTGTTTTGTGCGGAACTGCACTCTTCGCAGCCCCCAAACAGCAGGGGCACCAACCCGTGTTGCCTACTGCCCCGGATGGTTTCAATGGTGCCGTTCTTCCACTGGAACGGGCTGTTCCTTCTCTTGTCGAGAAAGCCTCTCCGGAGAATAAGACTATTCGCCTGACTGCCTGGCGAGGTGAGACTGTCAACGCCCAATGCGCTGTTTGGACCCGTGCGCCAATTCAACAACTGCGGTTCAACCTTTCAACGCTCAAGGCATCAGATGGCAAGGTGCTTGATGCATCGCCGCGCGCGGCTTTCGTCAGCGAAGTACAGGCAAAGGGTGCTTGGGTGCCGGATATTGCCGACACTTTGTCGCATGTCGACCTCACGACCAATGGCTACCGTGCTGTTTGGTATTGGCTAGCCGTTCCTAGAAATGCCGCGCCGGGAACCTATCGGGGCGCTATCGACTTTCGTGCAGCTGGTGGTAAAACAGTGACCTTCCCCGTCGAATTGGAAGTTCTCTCGGCCGCACTTCCCGAAAAGAACGATTTTTTCCTAGATTTGTGGCAGCATCCTTTTGCCGTTGCCCGCTACCACGATGTCACCCCTTTCTCCCCTGAGCATTATGCCTTGATGGAGCCGATTTGGCGCGAATTGGCTTCTGCGGGACAAAGAACTATTACCATCAGCATCCAAGATTTGCCGTGGGGGCACCAGAACTACGATCCCTATTGGAACTTTATCAAAATCGAACGGGATGCCCAAGGAAACTTCTCCTATGACTTCAGCCGTTTTGACGAATATGTGGAGTTTGCCCAGCGTTGCGGTCTCGGTCCAGACATCCACTGCTATTCCATTGTCACCTGGGGCAACCGCCACTTCTATTACGATAAGGAAACGGGTGACCACCGGCATATCACGGCAGTCTCAGGCTCTCCTGAGCATACTGCATTCTGGACACCCTTTCTCAAGGCTTTTGAGCGCCATGTGGTTGCAAAGGGGTGGGGTGATTGCACCTATATTGCCCTTGACGAGCGCTCTCTTGAGGAGACTAAAGCCGCAATCGACCTGATTCAGCGTGTAGCCCCGCGACTCAAGATTTCGATGGCCTGCAACCGTCCGCCGCGGGCTTTTGCCGAGTATCGGATTGATGACTTTTGCGTCGTGCTCAACCATGTCGATCCTGCTTACGAGCAAGAGGCGCAGGCTCGTGCCAAGAAGGGGTTCACTTCGACTTACTATGTCTGCTGCGTGCCTGTTCGCCCCAACACCTTCACGACATCTCCCTTGCACGATGGCGTCTGGCTGGGCGTCTACGCTGCCGCTCATCGTCTGAGCGGTTTTCTCCGTTGGGCCTTTGTCAACTGGCCGAAGTCGCCTCGTGAGAATTCCGATTTCGGTAATTGGCCGACTGGTGACACCTACCTCTTCTATCCCAACAATCGTCCATCCCTGCGCTGGTTGATGCTCAAGGACGGAATCGAAGAGGCTCGCAAACTCAACTATATTCGGAGTATTCGACCAGATCTTGTCGACGGCATGCAAGAGGTCTTGGGAATGCTTGAGTTCAAGCGCGTCGAACAGGTCTCGGACGACCAACTCGGAGCAGATGTCGCGGCCATTCGCCAGGCTATCGAGAAAGCCGCCAGAAGCCTTTCTGCCAAATAAACTCCTGCATGGAGAGGCATAGGTCTAATGCCTAGAAGTCCCATCCGACTCCTGCTCTCCATTGCCCTCATTGCGGCGTATTCGTTTGCCCAGACGATACCTACGCCGGTGTGGACAACCCGGCAAGTTCGGGAACTCCCGAAGGAGCAGGCGCGGATTGGACAGACGGTTCGTTTCACTGCGGTCGTCACCTATGTCTTTGCCATCAGTTATCCGGCCATTATCGTTTCCGATGAGACAGGGGCGCTCTTCGCGTACTCCGACATTCCCCTCTATTGCCAGCCTGGCGATGTGCTCGATATTGAGGGCGTCACTGATGGCGGTTATTTCGCCCCGAGTGTCCATATCCTTCGTGCTGTTCCCACTTCTGCCTCTATTCGTCCAAAGCCGGCGATAGAGGGGCGTGTCGGACAGATGATGACGGGCCGGCTGGATTGCCAAAGCGTCTGGCTGAACGGCGTGGTGCAATCCGTCACCACAAACGCTTCGATTCCTCACAGTTTCCAGTTAGCCCTCCGCACTCCGGAAGGAACGGTTCCGGTCAGCCTCTCTTTTCTCAGGAGGGAGAGTGATTCCGCCCGGCAACTTCTCTACTCGCTGGTCGATTGCGAGGTTCGGGTGGAGGGAGTTTGTTGCACTATTTTCAACTCCCGTGGTGAGTGGCGAGGTTCAATCGTCAATCTGAATGACTTGCGGCAGATTACTACTCTGAAACAGAGCCCATCCGATCCATTCGCCGTTCCAGAAACCGACATTACCGCGATTAAACCCTATGCTCCCGATGGCCCGACTTTGCATCGAAGGCGTATCACAGGCGTTGTGAGTGTGGTGCAGAGCGAGAGGTGTTTCTACCTCCAGCGAAACGGTCGCGGCATACGCGTCGAGTTGGCGGAATGCCCTCCTCCCGCCGTGGGGGCAGCCATAGAGGTCGCGGGGTTTCCGACGCTGAACGGCCCCTACGCGGGAATAGAAGCGGCGGTCTATCGTTCATTGCCAGGATTGCCCCACCATCTTACGCCCCTTCGCATCTCGCTCAAAGACATCTTCAGCCCCCTAGGCAATACACCTTTCAGGGACAATCATGCCCGACTGGTCACGCTGAGGGGGAGTTACCGCGGAAGGATGGCATTGGGGACACAATGCGGCTTCTACTTGGAGAGCGAAGGATGCCTGCTTCCGGTCTATGGGCGCGATTCATTCCTCGATTTGCCAGACTTCGCGGAAGGAACCGAACTCGAAGTGACCGGCGTGGCACTCGTCGACGATGAAGAGCGAGGCCCCCTATTTGACTTTCCCAAAGCCAAGAGTTTTAGCCTCGTGCTCCGCTCGCCGTCTGACGCCATCGTCGTTCGACACGCCCCATGGTGGACAATCCGCCGTTTGAGCGTAGTCCTTGGCGGGATGTTCGTGGCCATCGTGGCGATTTTGCTTTGGAACCGGACGCTCTATAGGCGGGTGGAGAGCCGGACGCAGGAATTGATTGCGACCCGTGAAGTTCAACTCGCCGAACAACTTCGTTCCGAGGAACGCACCCGAATCGCGGGGGAGTTGCACGACACAATCGCCCAAAGCCTCGCCGGGATCGGTATGCAGCTTCAGACGGCCAAGGCACTCTTGCCGCGCCTCCCGGAGAAGGCCTTGAGTTGCGTCCAAGCGGCCGTTTCCGTCGTGGCACTTGCTAGGCAGGACTTGCGCCATGCCGTTTGGAACCTCCGCTCCCGGGCGCTTGCCGACGGCGACCTCGCTCGCGCGGTTCAGGAGATGGTCGACCATTTGGCTTTGGCTGGGCGGGTGCAATTTCATATTGACCTTGGCCTCATCCAATCATCCATGCCCCGTGTTGAGATTGCCCAGATTTTTTCCGTTATCAGAGAGGCTGTGACGAATGCCGTTCGCCATGGGGCGGCGACTGAGATTGTCATACGCGCGGAGGTTGACGAGAAGGGCTACCGCATATTCATACAGGACAACGGCACAGGTTTCGATGTGTCAGGCTGCCAAGGCGTCGAAAGTGGACATTTCGGGGTGGCAGGAATGAAGGAGCGGATGCGCAGGATTGATGCGGAAGTTTGCATCGAGTCGCATCCGGGCAATGGCACCTGCGTATGTGTTTCCCGCAAAGGCGGGAGAGCGGAGAATACCAAATGATTCGTGTCATGCTGGTCGACGACCATCAGGTTGTGCGGATGGGATTGAGAACACTGCTAGGCTTGGATCCGGAGATTCAGGTTGTCGCGGAGGCCTCGAATGCGGAGGAATGTTTTGTCCAATATGAGGCTTTGCAGCCTGATGTGGTCCTACTGGACATTCGGATGCGGCCACTCAGTGGAATAGAGATTTTGGAGCGTCTCAAGGAACTTCATTCCGGGGTGCGCGCGCTGATGCTGACCACCTCTGATTTGCAGGAGGACATTTGGCAGTCGGTGTCGCATGGGGCGGTTGGATATCTGCTCAAAGATGCCGACCCGGAGGTGATTATCCGAGCCGTCCGAACGGTCGCCGAAGGGGCTACAGCCTACCCTCCGGAAGTGCGCCGCTACTTGGATGTGCGGAATGCCCGGCCTTCGCTTTCTGCCCGCCAGTTGCAGGTTTTGGAACTAATGGCGCGGGGACGGCTCAACCGGGAAATTGCCGAGGCGATGGGTATTGGCGAGGGAACGGTCAAGTCATATATCAAGGAGATTTTCGCGAAGATGGGGGTGGCGTGCCGTGCTGAGGCGGTCGCCAAGGGTATTGCCCAAGGGGTGATTCACCCGGTAGCCAATTAAACCAGTTCTTTAGCGATAGCGCGTGCGGCGCGCTGCAATTCCCGCTGGGAGAGGGCTAGTGTGACGGAGAGTCGAAGTCTAGCAGTTCCGGCAGGAACGGTTGGTGGACGGATGGCGGTGACGAGGATACCTTCGTCGCGCAGGCGTTTGGCAGTTTGGATGGCTTTTGCGTTCGGGCCGATGACCAAGGGGATGATTTGGGAGGGCGGGGGTGTTGGCAATCCCAGCGCTTGGGCGAAGCAGTCTGTCCGGCTGAGGAGTTCGTTGCCCAGGTCGCCTTCGCGGCAAATGGAGAGGGCCGCATTGGCGGCAGCCACGACGGGCGGAGGTAGGGCAGTCGAGAAGATGAAGGTGCGGGTTTGGTTGATGAGGTAGTCTCTGATTTCCGCCTTGCAGGCACAGAATCCGCCATAGCTTCCGAGGGCTTTGCCGAGGGTTCCGACGATGATGTCCGGGGTGAGTTCGGGTGGCAGTGTGGAACAGAGTCCGGCGCCGTGCTTTCCGAAGACTCCCAGCGCATGGGCTTCGTCGATGAGGACTAGGGTATTGCCGCCGCAACTTTTTACCAGTGTCATCAATTCGCGCAGAGGTGCCTGGTCGCCATCCATACTGAAGACGGATTCGGTGACGATTAGGCGTAGACCGCCGGGAGCGGGCTGATGGGCCTTGAGGAGTGTCGAGAGGTGGTTGAGGTCGTTATGGCGAAAGCGGAAAAAGGTGGCGTCGGAGTGGCGCAATCCCTCGATTGCGCTGGCGTGGACCAGTTTGTCGGCGAAGACGATGTCGCCTTTCTGCGCCAGGGCTGGAATGAGCCCCGAGTTGGTCAAGAATCCACTACCGAAGAGGAGTGCACTCTCTTGCCCCGTCCACTCCGCTAGATGGTTTTCGAGCGTTTGGTGGCAGGACAGGTTGCCGGACATGAGGCGGGCGGCGCGGGCTCCCGCTCCGTATTGCCTGGCGGCTGCGGCGGCTGCTTCCGTGACGCGCGGGTCTCGGGCGAGATTAAGGTAGTCGTTTGACGAGAAGTCGAGGCAACCTTCAGGGGGAAGGGTTGGGGCTCGGTGGAGGTCTTGGCGGGTGAGGGCGTCAAGACGGTTCTGGAGTGTCGGAATCATAGGGGCCGATTGGTTGGCAGGAAGTGGGGTGAAAGGTGGATAGCGGCGGGGGGCAATGGTAGAAACCTTTGGGGGCAGTGGATAGGCAGGAATGGGGTTATATGGTTGGTGCGAGCAGGGCGCAACTGTTTTCGAGAAAGCGATCCGTCGCCGAGCGTTTGCACCAGCGGTTCAATTCGATTTGGCGGGACTGCGCAAAGTGGCTCAGCAGGTCGGCCTTGATTTGCCCCGCGAAGGCAGCGTCAAAGACAAAGAGGTTCGTCTCGTAGTTGAGCCGGAGGCTTCGGTTGTCGAGATTGGCCGAACCGATAATCGCCAGTTCGTCGTCGACTACCATTGCCTTGATATGGCTGAATGGGGCTTTGCGTTCGTAAATTTCGACTCCCGCATCGAGCAATCGGGTGTAGAGCGAACGGGCCGCATAGAAGATGCTTTGATGGTTGTTGGCCCCCGGCAAGAGCAGTCGGACATCCACTCCTCGGATGTCAGCGATGCGCATTGCCGTCAGGATGTCTTCGGAAGGGGAAAAGTAGGGCGTGGCAATCAAAACCTGCCGTTTGGCGGAACTGATTGCGCCAAAAAATCCGTGCGTAATGGCCAGATGCCCGGTTGCCGTTGGAGCACCATTTTGCACTCGGGCGTGGACTGTGCCGACGTTGGAGAGAATGGGAAAGTTGGCGCGCGTGAGGAGCGCGTCCGCCTGCTCTCCGGTCATTAGGTGCCAATCCCGAAGAAAAGTATATTGCAGGTCGCCGACGATTGGACCGCGAATACGGAAATTGTAGTCGTAGGTACCTTTGAGGTAGGTGTCGTGAAAGTTGATGCCCCCCGTAAACGCTTCAGTTCCATCGATGATGAGCAATTTTCTGTGGTTGCGGATGTTCGCCTGGAAGCGCAGGCGGAAGAAGTTCGCGTGGGAGAAATGGCGGTAGTGCAGCAAGGGATGGCGATAGTGCCGGAAGAAGCCTAGGCGGCGTGCGTGGATGGTGCCATAACCATCGTAAAGTAGACGGACGGTCACCCCTTCTCGAGCCTTTTCCAACAGCAAATCCATCAGCCTCTTGCCCACCGAATCGTGCCCGATGATATAGGTTTCGAGGTGAATGTGCGACTTGGCGGCCTTGATGGCGTCGAACATCTCTTCTAGTGCTGCCAGCGCATCAGGGCGGAATCCAATATCATTTCCGCCCTGCAGAAACATATCCCCCGAACGGTCCAGCACACGGTTGACCGCGCAGGCCAACTCGCTTTGGCGGTGGAGCCCTTTGGGCGGACGGTAGAGTGCATAGTTGCCCAAGTGTCGCTCGCTGCGCTGGCGCAGAAGAACAATGTCGGCAACCCGATTGATGCCAAAAACGAGGTAAATCAGCACCCCGAGAAACGGCAAGCCCCACACCGCCACGAGCCAAAGCAAAACCGTTCGAGCCTCACCGCCCTTTCGGACGATGTAGACCGAGGCGCCGATGCTCAACAGCGTGTGCGACAGCCAGCCGAACTCGGGTACGATCCCCGCCATGGCTACGAACCTTTTCGGGCAACGGGCAGGCGGAAAACCTCAGGCATTAAACGCCCCAAGGTAGTCCGTCTAGGCGAACCATCCTTTAGGTCAGCAAGAAAGATCGGCATCTCCGGGGGGCAAAGTTCAATCAGCATTTGGCGGCAGGAACCGCACGGGGTGACGGCTCCCTTGGAGACCACTGCCAGGGCTAGAAAGCCTTTGCTTCCTTCGCTTACTGCCTTGCAAAATGCTACTTGCTCGGCGCAACGCGTCAGCCCGAAAGAGGCGTTCTCGACATTGCATCCGGTGAAGACTCTCCCGTCATCAGCCAGGAGCGCCGCGCCCACAGGAAACTTGGAGTAGGGCGAGTAGCTGTTCTGGGCGGCAAAACGGGCGATTTCGAGCAATTTGTCGCGCAGATAGCGGGGAATAGTCATGCGCAAAACCTCCGGCAATTAGCCAATCGTCGCCAAAGCCTTTTGGACGCGAGTTTTGATGTTTCCTTCCGCAGGGACGAACTCTTTCCCGGTCACCGTTTCATAGGCTTGAATGTAGCGCTTGGCCGCTTCGATACGCACCTCGTCAGTCAATGCAGGGGGCTCGCCATCCCCGGTGAAACCCTGCTTCGCCATCCATTCGCGCACATACTCCTTGTCGAGTTTGCGCTGATCTAGCCCCTTTGCGAAGCAGTCGAAATAGGTGTCGGCGAACCAATAGCGCGATGAGTCGGGAGTATGGATTTCGTCGCTGACGACGAGTTTCCCATTGAGGCGTCCAATCTCGTATTTTGTGTCCACGAGAATCAATCCGCGGGTTGCGGCGAAGCGAACCCCTTCCTCAAAGAGTTTAGCACACAAAGCCGCCGCCTCATCGAAGACTTCGGGGGCAATCAAGCCTTCCTCAATAGCCTCTTGACGGGAAACATTGCGGTCATGTACTTCGTGCTTGGTGGTCGGTGTGAGGATAGGCTGCGGGAGTTTTTGGTTCCATTT
>JBJFGP010000174.1:0-42364 GCA_051892815.1 Kiritimatiellia bacterium
GGTTCGACCAGCACGGGCAATTCGCGGATGGTGCCGAACTGGTTCATCAGCACGCCGTTGAAGTAGTCCAGCGCCTCGGAAATGTTGCGCCGGAAGGGTTCGCGGTTGCGGCATCCGGAGGAGCTGCGCTGGGCCAGGACGACCTCGCCGACGAACTCGTGGTTGCGCAGGAACGGCAGGGGGCGTTCGAGGCGACCCTTGGCTTCGGGGCCGAGGTAGGCTCGCCAATCGAAGGGGCCGGTGTTTTTGAGCAGGCGGTTCGGCGCATCGGCGAGAAAGGCGCGGTAGCGCTCCATATCGCCGCCGGCGTGCATCAGTCCGCGTGCGAGGCGGGGATTGGCGAGGGTGACGACGACTTCCGTGCCTTCGGGGAGGAGTGAGTTTTCATAGAGAAAGAACCAGTCGGAGACGCGGTCGAGGATGGTGGTCTTGTTTCCCGCGGGGTCGCTGCTGCGCAGGTCGTAGGCGATTGGGAACCAACCTTCGGGGAACATTCCCGGGCAGGTCTGGCGGTGAAAGATACTATGCGCCTGGGCCTGCATCTTGATACCCCATTCGACATGGTCGTCAAAGGAATTGTAGACGCCAAGGCCAAAGACATCCGTGTGCCCCAGCACATTCAGCCCGCCCTGGAGTCCCGAGTACTGCTCGTTGAAGCGGCTAAAGGGCGGAAGCGGCCCGTGCACTTCAATCTTCGCTAGGCACGACAAGGTGTTGAACTCGATGCCGTTTACCACACGGGAGAGCGGGAACTTGACATAACTGTTCATTCCTTTGCGCAGGCGGAACCGGACCGCCGGCAGCGCACCCTCCGTAGAAGAACACTCCTTGAGGCTCTTCGGGTCAAGGAAAAGCGGCTCCACGCGGCAACCGTCCAGTTTGCAACTGCTGTGCGTGCGAGCCCCCTTCACAGGCAGGCGGACACTCTCTTCACGGTGCGACTCCACCCAAGCGTAAACATTGGAAACGGTATTGGACGCGACAATCGGCACCCCCGCCTCGAAGATGCGCTTTTCGATCCACCTGCGTTGGGGCAGATCCGAGAAACGGGCCTCTTTCCGATTGAGGATGAAATGGAAGTCAATCAGGAGATACTCCTGCCGCGCCTCCCGGGAAGGCTTGGGGTCAAAGGTAAGATTGAGGTTGTCGAGGACGGCGCGTTCGTTCGGATTGAAGAGAAGCGTATAGTGGCGGAATCCCTCCTTGGCGGGTTCGACATAGAGCGTTCCCGGCACCATCTTGCCGTCCTTGCTTTGGCGGATTGCCTCGGTGCCAATGGCCTTGGCCGTGTCGAGTTCAAGCTTGAAGCCCCTGCCCGAGGCGGAAAGGACGAGGTTCGCTGGCTTGCCACCGGTCGAGGCCTTCATCTTGAAAGAGACGCCTGCAAAGTTGCCCGCCGGCTTCCCGATTCCCGTGCATTGGATGGTGCGGCGGGTTGGTTCCTTCTCGAAGGAAGCGTTCCAGAGAAAGGCGTTGGGATTCGAGTTGGTGCTCCAGCGTTCGGCTTGAAGGCTCTTCTGGAGTTCCTCCGCGGGACAATCGCGCACTCTCAGGGCAAAGGCGTAGGTGTTGTCGTACGGGAGCCAAGTCCAATCGGGGATGCGCGTCTGTATGGTGTATTGCTCAATGGGCTGCTGGGGGAACCAATCGGTCGGGGCGCCCACCAGGAAGCGACATAGTCGGCTGGCGGCAAGGTGCCGAGGTCGGCGCTAGGCTCCGGCAGCTTGGTCTTGTTGGAGACGGGCGCGGCACACAGAAGGGTTCCGGTCAGCACGAAGGCTGCACAAGTCACTGTTCTTTTCATCTGTCGTATTCTTTCCCTGGATTCTCCCTGCGGCATACAATACACCACCGCAGGGAGAATTGCAATAATAAAACGTTTTTTCTGGGTTCCCCTACCGAATCAGAATCAGCGTACCGGCGGCGAGCGGCTCGCTCAACTGAAGGGAAAGGTTATTGAGGAAGGTAGCGGCGCCGGTCTCTCCCAAGGTTGTGCCGGCCATCAACTTGAGGGTGTGGAACCCGGCCTTGAGGCCTTTCAAGGTGACGGTCTCTTCGGTGAAGGTGGTGTTCAACTCCCTTTCGACCACCACTGCTTCTTTGCCATCGAGGTAGATGGGGATACGCTGTCCGCTCGTATAATTGGCATAGTTCAGCGAGCGCATATTTATCGTCAGCGTGTAGTGTCCGTCGACAGGCGCACAGAAGGTCTGCTCAAGACCATTGCCGACCTCTGCGCCCACCGGGGCAAGCAAGCAAAGTTCCCAGGAGTTATCACTTGTAGAGCCGCCAACCGGAGTTCCACCAAGAAGCGCCCAACACACGCCGCCATAACCGTTTCCGGGACCGGTGGCTGACCAGTCCGCAAAGGCTGCATAGGGATAGGTCGCGTTGTAGAAGTCCCTGACGCGGTTCAGCCAGACGTTCCCTTCCAGACCGCCATGGACCAGTTCGAAGTCGGCATTGGCGAGCAGGTTGGCGTCTGAAGCGATGACCTTTGCGCTCAGGCGGATGTCGCCGTCACCCTCGGGAACGGTAATCGTCAAGGGGTTGGCAAGGCGGTTTTCTTCGGTGATGCCGTCGCCCACCCAGCCTACGAAGTAGTATCCGTCGTCGGGGCGGACGGAGAGGGTGTGGGTCTCTCCTGTGGTAATGGCGATTGGCTCGCCGTAGCCTTGAACGGTGCCGTTGGCGACCTCGACTTCGATCTGGCGCTCAAAAAGGCCGAACTGCATGTCGTCTATCGTATCGACGGCGGTTGCGCTGCTCTGACAGGGTTCGGCCTGTTCGGTGTAGATGTCAAGGTCGTAGTCGCCCGCCTCCAACTGGAAGGGCTCGCTCCAGACCCTCTTCCAGTCATCACGGGTAGAGTCCGACCGTACGATATGCTGGAACGTGCGGCTGAAGACGGCTTGGCCGCCAACTTCGATGGTCATTTTGCTATCGGCCCAGTTGCTGCCGCGTGTGCCGCCGGGACCATGCCAAAAGGAAATCTGATAGGTTCCCGCCTGAGGCACCGTCACCTTTTGGCGCAGGCGTTTGGGGACATAAACGACGTTCGCCGCACCCGCGGGCGCCTTGGCATGGAATGCAATGCGTTGATTCTTGCTCTCGCGCGAAGAGGACGAGACCTTACTCACATTGGAATTGGGCGGGGTGTAGTAGATGGTGTTCGGGTAGGTCGTGAGCGTCGTACCGTCTTCCAACTCGGTATCCTCCTGCACCACGAGCTCCCAGTACGTCAGCGGCTGAATCACAACCCCGCCCGGACTCGTTTGGCCCACGAGTTCCAAATTGCCGTAGCCGTTGCCCTGGTTCATATTGAGCCGGTCGGGATTTTCGATAGGATCGTCGAACCCCGGATCGTTCAGCAGGTTGTCGCCGACGATGCCAGCACGAGCCACGTTCACGGAGCAGCAAACCGTTGCCGCCGCAATATAATATGGAATAGACAGACGCATAGCGAACCTTTTTGACAAATGATTCTGACAAGACTTTGCGCCTGTCATTTTAGCCCCCCCCCCCCCCCCCCCCCCTGATGTCAAGCAAAAAGTGCGTCTCGCGCCAAGAAATTTTTCGGGTTCAATCGGCCCCCACTCCCCGAAGATGCCAACCTGCCACACCCCAAGGTAGCAATGTCCGCCCCCGAAAGGTACCCGAGATCGGGTGCGGAAGGTGCCTACCCGCCGCCCCGAAAGGTACCAACGAAACGCCCCTAGTGCTCCGCCTCGCCCTCGTGGAACGAACCGTCCGCGTGAAAGTGTCCCGAGGCCCCCTTCTCCCCCGCATCAAGCTGCGAAACCAGCGCGTAGGCCCCCTCCACCACCACCTCGTCCGACGCCCCGATTCCCTCGACCGCCGCACGACCCTCGCGCTCCGCCAACACACGAACCGGACGCGCCTCAAAGTGGTCAGACTCCCCCTTCTCCCGCACCAACACCACCAGTTCAAGCCCACGCCGCACCACCGCGCGAGCCGGAACCGTCAGCCGCTCCGCCCCCCCCTTCGGAGCCAGCCACACCTCCGCCCGCTCCCCAGCCAACGCACCCACCCCCTCCGGCTCCGACAACCTCAGCCGCACCATCCCCTCCGCGCCCGACGGCAAAACCGCGTACCTCGCCGGCTGTCCCCCGACCGACACCGATGCTCCATCCTTCAGCCCGCGCCACACCCCCGAAGGCACCTCCAGCGTCAGCGCCAACGCCCCCTTCCGCACCAGCCGCACCAGCGAAGCCCCCCCCTCCACCTGCGCCAAATTGCCCGCGTCAAACCCCGACACCACCCCCTCGCACGGCGCCAAAAGCCGCCACACCCCGCCCGACACCACAACCCCGGAAAGCCCATAGCCCGACATCTCAGACACTACCCTCCCCAACGCCGACTCAAGTTCCGCATGACCCGTCCCCAACCGCTCATAATGCCCCAGGCGCGCCCTCAACCGAGCCCCCTCCGCCTCAAGCTCCCGCAGCCGAGGTGCCTCCACCTCAGCCAGCGCCTCGCCCGCCTTCACCCCCGAACCAATCCGAGAAACCAGCCGAACCCGACCCGCCAACGGCGTCCCCAGAACCAAACGATCCTCCTCCGCCACAGCCCAGAAACCAACCCCGCGCCAGCCCTCCTCCAACACCATCCGCCGCGGACGCTCCACCCTCAAACCAAGCGCCTCCCGAGCCCACTTCCCGACCGTCACAGCCTCCTCGTGGTGCCCTTCAGCCAACACCGCCAAAGGCAACCAGACCAACAGACAGATACCAACCTTTCCCATCATCTCTCAACCTCCTCCAGCCAGCACGCATACCCCAATTCCGCCGCCGCATCCAGCAACGAATCCGACCACGACAACTCCGACAACGCCCCCTCAAGACGCTCCTCCATCAACTCAAAACACCCCACTGCATCCACCTCCCCCGAACGATACAACCCCCACGGATCCAACACCCCCGCCGCCGGCCGGTGTGCCAACAGACGCGACACCTTCCCGGCAACCTCCGCCGCCGCAGATACCCTCCTCTTCCAGCACATCGCAACCTCCTCCAGCGACACCTCCCGCCTACCCGTCGCCTCCGCGATTGCCAACCGGTTGCGGTTCCAGATAGGCAGACTCACCCCCACGCCGAACCCGAGACGGTCGCTCCCGTCTTCCCGTTCGTAGAGCGGCGAGAGCGACACCTCCGGGTACTGCCGGCGCACTTCAAGCCGCAACTCCGCTTCGCTTGCCCCGAGCCGCCCCATTGCCGCCAAAACCTCCGGATGGCGCACAAGATCGAGTGCCGCAGGAAGTTTCAGCGGCCCCCTCGGAAGCGCAGGAATCCCCTCGTCCAAAGCAATCTCCGAGCCCGGATGGAGCCCGAGCAGCCGCTTCAGATCTGCCTCCGCCTCGGCCTCTTTCTCGCGCAACTCCTGGGCCAGATGCTGCCTTTCGTGGTGGCGGCGGCGTACCGACGAGGCGGTCCCTTTGGAGAGTTCCCCCGCCTGCGACAGGTGGTCGACCGCCGAGAGCAGAGATGCCAACCTGTCGGACCCCAAGTAGTCAACCACCGTCTCACGGCGGCGGCGTATCCCCTTGAGGCGGAGCCAGGCACGAACGGCGGCGTTGGAGGTCGAGAGTTCGGCCGATTGGAGGGCAAGTCTCTCGGCTTGGGTGTACATCTCCCGGGCGCGGCGCTGGAGCGAAGGGGTTCCGGAGATGGGCAGGACGAGGCCGATTCCTGCGCCGAAGAGGAAGGGGTGGTCGGACGGCTGTGCGATGCGCAGGAGGTCGAAGGAGAGGTCGGGATCTGCCCAGTAACCGGAGGCTTGGGCGGCTTTCCGGGTGTGGGCGAGTTTGGTTCGGGCGAGGCTGAGTTCGGGGTTGCCGATGAGGGCGGTCCTGGCTGCGTCGGCGGGGGTTTGGAGGGTAATGCGGGCGGGGCGCCATTGGTCGGATCGGGTCTGGAGGTCGAGTTGGGCGGGGTGGTAGGCGATGCAGCCGGCGAGGAGGATGGGTAGGCAGGCGAGGAGGGCGGTGGTTGGCACCTTTGGGGTGCGTTCGGTGAGGATGACGAGTGCGGGGAGTACGAGTTGGTTGAGGAGGAGGGCGCCCAGGATGCCGCCGAACTGGACGGTTGCGAGGGGGGCGAGGAGTTCGCCTCCGGGGGTGTCGGCGCTGAGCATCAGGGGGATGAGTCCGAGGAGGGTGGTGAGGGTGGTCATTATGATGGGGGCGAGGCGTTCGCGGGCGCCTTCGCGCAGGGCTCTCGGGAGGGGCTGGCCTTGGTCGAGGCGCTGGAGGAGGGCGTTGAGCAGGAGCAGTCCGTTGCGCAGGGCAAAGCCTGTGACGGTGACGAAGCCGACTAGGGCGCTGACGCTGAGGCTGGTGTGGGCGAGGCGGGCGGCCAGGATGCCGCCGATGAGGGCGAGGGGCAGGTTGACGAGGGCCAGGAGGGCGTGGCGGAGGCGTCCGAGGCTCAGGGTGAGGAGGGCGAGGATGAGGGCGAGGAGGGCGGCGGAGGCGAGCAGGAGGGTGCGGGTGGCGCTTTGGCGGGCTTCGTGGCTGCCGGTGAGGGTGAGGTCGCAGCCTAGGTTTTGGGCGGCGGGTTGGAGGCGTTGGAGGAGGGTTTGGACGACTTGTCCGCTGCTGGCTTTGCCGTCGAGGTTGCAGGAGATGAGGGCTTTGCGGCGGCCGTTTTCGCGCAGGAGCATCAGGGGGGCTTCTTCGGCGCGGAGGGTGGCGACGGATGCGAAGGGAACGGGCTGTCCGCGGCCACCGACGAAGGTGAATCGGCGCAGGTCGCGTTCGGTCTGGCTGGAATCGTCGGCGAGGCGGATAGCAACCTCCCGGCGCGATTGGTTGGCAAGAATGGTTCCCACAGGTAGGCTCCTGTAGGCGGCGGAGATTTGTATCCCCGCATCCCTAAGGTTCATACCTTCCGCGGCGAGGGCTGCGGGGTCGTAGTCGATGCGCAAGGTACGGCCCGTGGCCTCGCGGTTGGCGCGAATGTCGGCGATGCCGGGCACCGACGCGATGAGGGGTTTCAAGGTTTGGACCGCCGCGCGCAAACGATTCGGATCTTCGCAATAGAGGTTCACGGCCAGTTCCGCCTCGGTCCCGGAGAGGATGGCGCTGATGCGGTGCTCGATGGGATAGCCGACCATCACGCTGGCGCCGGGTATCGATCCGAGCCGTTCGCGGATGGCTTGGCGCACCGCAGAGGCGTCCCCGTCGAGGTGGACGATGAACTCGGTACTGGAGACAGGTTCGGCGTGCTGATCGCGCTCCGCACGCCCCGTCCGCCGCACGACCTTCCCGACGCCCGGGATGGAGGAGAGCACCCGACCGGCGTGCCGAGCCGTACGCTCCGCCTCCGGCAGCGACGCCGAAGGACTCAGCGACAAGAGCACATTCAGGGTCGGCTCGTGCAGCGGCGGCAGGAAACTCGTGCCCAGCCTCGTCGCCAAAGATGCCGACCAGACCGCCAACAGCAAGACGGGAATCAGCGTCAGAATCGGGTGCCGAATCGAGCACTCCAAACACGGCGCGTAGAGCCGATCCAAAAGCCTCATCAGAGGCGCCCGCCCCTTCGAAACGCCCCCGCCCGAACCACCCTCAAGCAACAGAGAAAGGCACGGCACCACCACCACCGCAACCGCGAACGACGCCCCCAGAAGCGCCAGATACGCCTTCCCCAAAGGCTTGAAAAATCGCCCCTCCAACCCGGGAAGCAGAAACAGCGGAACAAACGCCAGCACGATAATCGCTACCGAACAAAGCACACTCGGAAACACTTCTGCCACCGCATTCGCAACCACCTCCCGCCGCGACAGATACCCCCCTTCGTCAAGCCTTCTGCGTATCGCCTCGGCAAAGACAATGCCCGAGTCGACAATGTCTCCAGCCGCAACAGCCACCCCACCCAATGTCATCACATCCACCCCAATCCCAAGCACCGGAAAGAGCGAAACACCCGCCAGAACCGTCAGAAAAAGCGACGCCAAAACCACCAGAATCGAACGCCATTTCAGGAGCGTCAGAGCCAATACCACCAGCACGATCCAAAGCGTGTCCCGGAGGATTCCGCGCACACCCCGGAGCGACGTTTCTATGAAGTCCGCCTGGCGGTAGGCGGCAGGTTCGACAGTCAGTCGTGCGCCATTCCGGGCGGCGAAGGAAGCCAGCACCGAGTCGATTTTCCGCGTTAGTTCGAGGGTGTTTCCACCGGGCGTTTTCTGCACGGAGAGGAGTACCGCTTCAGCGGAATCGAGGCTAGCAGAACCCCTTCTGGGTGCGCCCGAAAGGGTGACATCAGCGGCTTGTCGGAGTCGGAGAGAAGGGCTCAAAGGGAGGTCGCGGAGGGCTTCGAGCGTCTCTACCCGGGCGGTTTGTTCGAGGGGGATTTCTTCAGACCTGTCGTCCGGAAGGTAGCCTGCGACGGGGCGCGAGAGGGCGGCACGAAGGGTATCGGCGAGTTGGTCTGGGCGGATGCCGAGGGAAGCCAGGCGGATGGGGGTGGTGTTGATTCGATATTCGGGAAGGGCACCGCCCATGACGGCGACTTCGCCGACACCTGGGATGGCGAGGAGTTGGGGCCTGAGGTCGTATTCGGCTCGTTCGCGCAGGTCGAGGAGGTTGGCATCTTTTGTTGGAATCAGTGCGATGAGTTGGATCTCGCCGGTGACTGCCAATGGGGGTGCGATCTCGGGTTTGGCCTCTGGGGGGAGGTCGGTTTGGAGGCGTGCGAGGCGTTCGTAGAGGCGGGTTCGGGCGCGGTCCAGGTTTTCGCGCCAGTCGAGGTCGATGGTGATGATGGAGAGTCCGATGGTGGAGGAGCTGCGGATGGTGCGGACTTGGCCGATTCCGTAGGCGGCGGTCTCGAGGATTCGTGTGACGCGCTGTTCGGTTTCGGCGGCGGTGAGTCCGGGGGCTTCGGTCTGGAGAACGAGTCGCGGGGGTTGGATGTCGGGGAAGATGTCGACGGGCAGCCCGCGCAGTCCCAGGAGGCCGGCGAGGGCTACGGCGGCTAGGGCTGCGAGGGTGGTCTTGGGGTGGTCGAGGAGGGGTGCAAGGAGGGGGCGCATCAGTCGCGTTCTCTGGTGTTTTTGCGGGTGCGGAGATGGCGATGGCGGCGGCAGAGGGTATGGGTCTTGGGGGGCGTGTCGCGGGCATCGGCGGGTCGGATTTCGACCTTTGCGGCGGGGGCGTTGGTGGTTGGGTTCTCGGCCTTTGCGGTGCAGGTGGCGAGGGTGAGGAGGAGTAGGGTAAGGGCAATGGGTTTCATATCCGTTCTGCTTTGGGGTGTGGAGGGTTGGCTCCTGCCGGTTGGCGGGAGGCGGTTGCAGAACGGGGTGTCAGGCGAGCGGGCAGAGTCTCGTGGCGTAGGTGCGGTAGTGGTCGCCGGGGGGGGCGGCGGGCTGGTGGGCGCGGGGGATTGGGGCGGGCTCGCGGGGGGTGGCGATGAGGCAGGCGATTGGGGGATGGGAGGGCGCGGGCAGGCCGAGGTGGTGCTGCTCGACGGGGTGGGTCGGCTGGCTGTGGAGGATGAGGTGGGTGCAGGGGTCGCCGGCCTGGAGGGTGGTGTGCGCGGGGGCGGTTTCGCCGCCGCAGTCGTGGCATTCTCTGCCGCATCCGTCGGGGTCCGGGTTGCAGAGGCAGAGGGCGCGCGCGGTCAACGGCGCGGCGAGGAGGGTCGCCGCGGCGAGGAGCGTGGCCAAGGCCTTTTTCAACCAGTTCCCTTTGGATTCCATACCTTCACTCTAGCATTTCCGGCGGGGGATGTCAAGCCTGCACCGGCGGGGGCCGGGCGGGCGGAGGCGGGGGCAGTGGGTAGGCACCTTTGGGGTCGACGGGTTGCAACCTTTCGGGGGCTGAGGTGGGCACCTTCGGGGGCGGGAGGTATCAACCTTTCAGATCGAGAGATTGGTAGGCGGCGATGGTCCGCTCGAACAGTTCGTCGAGCGTCCAGCCCAAGAGATTGGCGCCGCGGGCGATAACCTCCCGGGAGCATCCGGCGGCGAACTTGCGGTCTTTGAACTTCTTGCGGACGCTCTTGAGGTTGAGGTCCGCCGCGCACTTCGAGGGGTACATCAGCACGATGGCCCCGAGCAGCCCCGTCAGCTCGTCCACCGCGTAGAGCACCCGCTCCATCGGATGCTCCGGGGCGATGTCGTTGACGATGGCATAGCCGTGCGACGCCACCGCGCGGGCGACCGACTCCTCAACTCCCGCCTCCTTCAGAAGCGCCAGTGAGCGGGCACAGTGCTCCTGCGGCCAGAGCTCGAAGTCGATATCGTGCAGCAGCCCCACAATCCCCCAATACTCCTCCTCCGCGCCAAACCCGAGCGCCCGCGCAAACCAACGCATCGTCCCCTCCACCGTCCGCGCATGGAGCAGATGGAACGGCTCCTTGTTGTAGCGCAGAAACAGTTCCCACGCCGCCGCGCGCGACAGCCGAGTCGATCGGATCATCGATTCATTCATCCTCCAAACTCCCGTTCCAGAAACGCCCCCGTCCGCGCAAGCGCTTCCTCAAGCCGCGCCCGCGGGCAAGCCAGATTCACCCGCAAATACGCCGTCCCCGGAGGCTCGCCAAAGATGGCCCCGGGCGAAAACTTCACCCCCGACTCCTGCTCCAACCGGCGCGCCAGTTCCGTCGACGAAACCCCAAGGCTCGAACACTCCACCCACCCCAGATAAGTCGACTCCATCCGCCCCACCGCAAGCCCCAGCCCGACCCCGTGGCAAAACCCCTCCAGCACCCCCCAATTCCCGCCAATGTAGGCGCAAAGTTCGTCCAGCCACCCCCCGCAGAAACGCCACGCCGCCTCCGAAGCAACCAGACCGAACAGGTTCGGCTCGACCGCGCGATTCAGCCGCAGGACCCTGCCAATCCGCTCCCTTGCCGCCTCATCCGGACACACCACCGCGGCCGCCTGAAGCCCCGCCAGATTGAACGCCTTCGAGGCCGAATGAAAACTCGCCCCCACCCGCCCGATACCATCCCCAAGCGACAGAAAAGGCACATGCGCCGACCCCGCCATCTGCAAATCCCCGTGGATCTCGTCGCTCGCCACAAACACCCCATGCCGCCTGCACAACTCCCCCACCCGCGCCAACTCCGCCAAGCGCCACGAACGCCCCGCCGGATTGTGCGGATTCGAAAGAATCAACAGCTTCGTACGCCCATCCGCCAGCTTCCGCTCCAAATCCCCGAAGTCCATCCGATAGGTGAAATCACCCTCCTTCCCGCCCGGGAGCGGCACCCGCCGAAGCCGATTTTCCTCCACATAGCAACCCTGCTCGCGGATCACATCGTAGAAACAATTGTAGACCGGAGGTTGGATTACCACGCTGTCGCCGGGATTGCAGAAAGCCCTCACCGTAGCCGCGAGAGCCGGCACCACGCCCGAGCACGCAATGACCGACTCCGTGCCCACCCGCAGCCCGTGGCGGTGCCAAAGCCACTGGACCAGCGCTTCCTTCCACCGGGGCGGGACGAGCGTATATCCGAAGAGGCCCGATTCCAATCTCCGCCTCAAAGCCTCGACTATCTCCGGGGCCGCGCGGAAGTCCATGTCGGCGACCCAAAGCGGCAAGACATCTGCCCGTTCGGGTGCGTCCCATTTGAGGCTGTCGGTGCCGCGCCGCGGGAGTAGTTCGTTGAAGTCAAAGGCCATTGGCGATACCTTTCTCCGCGCCCCGGATGCGCCCATCCCAGGTCTTGAAGACGACTTCCTGTCCGTGCCGGCGGATGGCGGCGTAGACCTCGTTTGGCGGGCGGGAATCGTTCAGGAGGAACTGGGCAATGTCTCCAGATGGTTCGGCGTAGCCGCCCGGGGTGGTACGCGAGCCGGCGCTCATGTTGTCGGCGGCATCGAGGACGATTCGGTCTCTGAATTCGGGGCTTTCGCGGGTTGAAACGGTCATGGCGCATTGGGGGAATGCGATGCGGAAGGCGAGCATCAGCTGTTCGAGTTCGTGCTCGCCGACTTCGCAGGGGGGAAGGAATCCGCCCTCGACGCGGCACAAACGTGGGAAGGCGAATTGTATCTTGGACTGGGGGCATTCGCGCATCAGATAGAGGGCGTGCGCGGCCAGGCTGGCGGCCTCTTCGCGCCAGGGGGCGAGGCCGAGGAGGAAGGCGCAGCCGAGGGTTCGGAAGCCTGCGCGTCCGGCGCGGAGTTGGGTTTCGAGGCGCCAGGTGTAGTCGCTCTTTGGGCCGGCGGGGTGCATCCGGCGGTAGCAGGCGGGGTCGTAGGTTTCCTGGAAGCAGACGAGTCCTTCGTACCCGGCGGCGAAGAGTTGGCGGTAGGCGTTCTCGCTTTGGGGGGCGACTTCGAGGAGGAGGTTTGAGAAGCGGCTGGCGAGGAGTCTGCCGACCTCGGCGAGGTGTTCGACGGTGTTGACGAGGGGGTCTTCTCCGGCGACGACGAGTACGGTGTCGAGGCCGGCCCGCTTGAGCGCGTCGGCCTCCCGGCCAATCTCCGCAAGGGTGAGGTTCCTGCGGGCGAGTCCTTTGCGCCGCTGGCTGAAGTCGCAGTAGAGGCAGGAGTTGACGCAGGTGTTGCCGATGTAGAGCGGGGCGTAGACGCTGACGGTCCGGCCGTAGTGGCGCAGGCGCGCGAGCCGGGCCTTTTCGCGCATGGCTCCGAGGAATGAGGCGGCTTGGGGGCTAATCAGGTTGAGCAGGTCGAACCAGCCGGGGCGGACCTTCCGGAGCGAATCGGAGATAGTTTCCTCCGTCACCGAAAGGAAGTAATCTCCGAGTTCCTGTCGTGTGTACCTCAGATGGGGAAACATGCCTACCTCCCGGAACTGGTCATACGAACAAATCCCCCGGACTCGTCGCCGAAGCCGTCGCGCGCGGCGCCGCAGGACGCGCCCCGATCGCCAGTTCCGCCGAGCGCACCGCCAGCGCGAAAGCCTCCGCCATCCGAACCGGATCGCCCGCCGCGGCGATGGCCGTGTTGGCCAGCACCGCGTCGGCCCCGAGTTCAATCGCCTCGGCCGCGTGCGACGGCAGCCCCAAGCCCGCGTCGACCACCACCGGCACGCGGCTCTGCTCGACGATGATGCCAATCATCTCCCGCGTCACCAGCCCGAGACTCGACCCGATTGGAGCCCCCAGCGGCATCACCGCCGCGGCCCCCGCCTCCTCGCAGCGGCGCGCCAGGACCGGATCCGCGTTGATGTACGGCAGCGCCACCAGCCCAAGCCTCGAACACCCTTCGACCGCCTTGAGCGTCTCGACCGGATCGGGCAGGAGATAGCGCGCATCCGGGTGCACCTCGACCTTGATCCAGCGGAACCCGGCCGCCTTCCCGATGCGCGCAATCCGCAGCGCCTCCTCCGCATTCCGCGCCCCCGCCGTATTCAGCGCAACCGTCAGGCGCGAACGGTCAATCGCCCCCAGAATCGGGTCGCCTGCCGCCTCATTCTCCCGCACCCTCGCCAGCGCGACAGTCACCAGTTCCGTCCCGCTGGCTTCAATCGCCGCGCGCATCTGTTCGCACCCCGAAAACTTCCCCGTGCCCAGGAAAATGCGGCTCGAAAAGCTTCGGCCCGCAATCGTCAAAGGTTTCATCTAGAGCGGTTCTCCCAAAATCAGCGACACCACGGCATTGGCCTGCATCGCCGCCGCGATGCCAACCCTCGGACTCGACGGAGCCACCCCCTCGCCCACCCCGCTGGCACCGTCCCCGACCAGGCCAAGGTTCCTCCCCACCCGCCTCGTACGCCCCTCCCCCGAGCGCCCCCACCCGGCAATCCCGCTCGCCGCAACCACCAGTTTCCCCGCCGGAAGCAAACACTCCAGCAGCAGAGATTTCGCCCCCGCCGCGTCAAAAGCCTCAACCACCAGGTCGCATTCCGAGAAGATGACGGGGATGTTCGCAGCCTCCAGCCGGACCGCGCGCAACTCCAGATCCAAGTCCGGTTCAATCCGCCGGAGATTCTCCGCCAAAGCCTCGACCTTCACCATTCCCAACTGGTCGCGGAAGAAAAACTGACGGTTCAAATTCCTCGCCTCCACCCTGTCAAAGTCCGCCAAAACAAGCCTCCTCACCCCCGCACGGACGAGATGCGCGGCACAGTTCGAACCCAACCCGCCGGCCCCGGCGATGCCCACCTTCGCCCCCTCCAGCAACGCCCGCTCGCGACTGTCCAGATAGAGATTCGCCGCCACTGCCTAGCCTCCCGAGACGATGTCGAAAAGGTTGAGATCCGCCCCCTCCTCCAGCACGAGCCGGTCCAGTTGCTCCCTGCCGCAGTAGACCTCTCCCTTGTATTCCGCGATGGCCGTTTCGGGCAGATTCCGCTCCCGGAGAAACGCACCGACCGTCCCGGCGGAAGTCTGCGTCTGATGCCCTTGGTACCAAATCGTCATATCCGTTCCTTCATTCCTTTTCGATGATTCCGCCGCAGAGGACGACCCCTTGGTCGGAATAGACCACGGCCGACTGGCCTGGCGCGACGCCGGTGAATCCAATGCTGGATTCGATGACGCCGCCGTCAAAGACCGCGGGCCCGAGAGGCGTTCCGTACGAGCGGATTTTCACGCGGCAAGCGACGGAGCCGGTAGGCTGCGCCATCCCCTGCCAGTTGATTTCCCCGATGCGGAACCTGCTTGTGCGCAGTTCGCTTTGACGCCCGACAATGACCTGGTTGGTGTCCGGCAGGATGTCCAGGACATACCAAGGTTCGCCGCCGCCGGAAAGCCCCAGTCCGTGCCGCTGGCCGATTGTGTAGTGCCAGTATCCGTGGTGGGTTCCGAGGAGTTTGCCGTCCGACGAAAGGATGGTTCCCGGCTCATCGGGGGCTCCGAGGAGTTCATCGGCGTCGCCCGAATAGAAGTCTTGCGAGTCGCTTTTTTCCGCCATTGGAAGGCCGGCCTGGCGGGCAATCTGCCGCACCTCCTGTTTATCGAGCCAGCCGAGCGGGAAGGCAATCTTTTCGAGTTGCGGCTGGGAAAGTTTCCAGAGAAAGTAGCTTTGGTCCTTGCGGCGGTCTGCGGCTTGGGCGACGGCGAGGCGTCCGTTGCTGCGGACGAGGCGGGCGTAATGTCCGGTGGCGAACCGGTCGAACGAACCGTCGAGGCTCGCGGCGCAGTCGGGAAGGAGCCCGAACTTGAGTTTGGCGTTGCAGACGACGCAGGGATTGGGGGTTCTGCCGGCAAGGCGTTCGCGGCGGAAGTGTTCGAGCACGAGGCGCTCATAGGCGTCGGAAAGGTCGACGACGCGCAGTGGGATGGCGAGGCGTTCGGCGAGTTCTCCGGCGGCCTTGATGTCCTCTTTTTCGCCCGGTCCGAAACAGGCGTCTCGGGGGCCGCCCTTGTAGCGGCCGTCGCGCCAGAGGCTCATGGTGACGCCGACGACTTCGTGTCCGGCGGCCTTGAGCAGGTAGGCGGCGACGGCGGAGTCGACACCGCCGGAAAGGGCGACGGCGACTCTCATCTGGCCCTCCATCTGGGGGAATCCCCGCGCTCGTGCCAGGCGATTTCTCCTCCGGTCGAGGCAACGCGCCGGGCGAGGCATCCGCGGCACTGGAGGGGGGACTCTCCGAGGCAGGGCTTGCCGGCGTAGAGGGTGTATTCGGTTCGATAGCGCACGGGCGTGACGTTGGGCATGATGACATTGGCTCCGGCGAGCAGGCCGCGTTCGCGCCCCTTCGGGTCGAGCGCCTGGAGGGCGGTCGCCGCGGCGATGTTGACCTCGTGCAGGTAGAGGCGCGTCACGGCAATCATACGCAGGCCCAGCTCCAGCTGGTAGGCAGCTTTTGCCCCCGACCATTGGAACCTTTGCCCCACGGGGGTTGACAGGTGCGGGACATAGGGGCCCATACCAATCATGTCGAAGTCCTCCTTCGCGAAGAATTCGATGTCCGCCGCCAAATCCTCAATCGTCTCCCCCGGAAGGCCCGCCATCACGCCGCTGCCGACCTGGTAGCCGCAGGCGCGGAGCGCGCGCAGGCAATCGAGCCGGCGCGTCCACGAATGGTCCGCCGGATGGAGCGTGGCGTAGAGTTCCGGATTCGACGTCTCGATGCGCAGCAGGTAGCGATGCGCGCCAGCCGCCTTCCAGCGCCGGTAGGTCTCCGGCGACTGCTCGCCGAGGCTCAGCGTGATGCCAAACTCCGCACCAGCCAAGGCACGGATGGACGAGACCAAATCCTCGACGAACGCCGCCGACGCCTCGTCGGCAACCTCGCCCGACTGGAGCACGACATTGCCGTATCCCGCCTCAATCACCCAGCCGACCGCCTCGAGAATCTCCCCCCGCTCCATCCGGTAGCGCCGAACCTCCCGGTTCCCCCGCCGGATGCCACAATAGAGGCAATCCTTCGAGCAACGGTTCGAGAACTCCAACAGCCCGCGGCAGAAAACCTTCCGCCCCGTCTGCCGGTAGCGCACCTCCCGCGCGGCGGCAAAGAGCGCCTCCGCGTCGGGAGTCGACAACAAAGCGGTCAACTCCCGGCGCGTCAGCGCGCGCGACCGTCCGGCGGCTTTCGCCAGCAGGAACTCGTCGCTCACCCGAAGAGCCAAGTCGACAAGTACCGCTCGCCCGTGTCCGGCAGCAGCGCGACAATCGTCTTGCCGGCAAACTCCGGACGCTTGGAAAGCTCCAGCGCCGCCCAGAGCGAAGCGCCCGAGGAGATGCCCACGAGCAGCCCCTCCTGCGCCGCAGCCGCGCGCGCCGTCGCCCCCGCGTTCTCCGCGCTGGCCTTGATTACCTCGCTCAGCAGCGAGACATCCAAGACCTTCGGAACAAAGCCCGCGCCGATTCCCTGAATCTTGTGCGGACCAGGCGCACCGCCGGAGAGCACAGGCGAAGTGTCCGGCTCCACCGCAAAGAGCTTCACCTCAGGGTTCCGCTCCTTCAGGTAGCGGCCCGTGCCGGTGATCGTCCCGCCCGTGCCGACGCCCGCGACGAACGCCGCCACTTCACCGCCGGTTCCCACCCAGACTTCGGGTCCCGTCGTGCGGTAGTGGAACTCCGGATTCGCCGGGTTCTCGAACTGCTGGAGAATCACCGCCCCGGGCGTCGCCGCGCGGAGTTCCTCCGCCTTGGCGATGGCCCCCTTCATCCCCGCGGAGCCGGGCGTCAGCACGATTTCCGCGCCGTACGCCGCCGCCAGCTTGCGCCGCTCGATGCTCATCGTCTCGGGCATCGTCAGAATCAGCCGGTAGCCCTTCACCGCGGAGACGAGCGCCAGCCCGACCCCCGTGTTGCCGCTCGTCGGCTCGATGATGACGCTGCCCTTGGTCAGGGCTCCGGATTGCTCCGCCGCCTCGACCATCGCCAGCGCAATGCGGTCCTTCACGCTGCCGCCGGGGTTGAAGTACTCGACCTTCGCGAGCACGCGCGCCTGACCCTTGTTCAGGCGTCCGGAGATTTCGACCAGCGGCGTGCCGCCGACCTTTTCCAGAATGTTCTTTGCGATTTGGCTCAAAACGACCATCCTTTCGGTTTGGGGTTGACTATGGAAATCAGAACTGGTATTGTACGGAGAAGACCGCGCCCGACCCAACGCCCAGGTTCTTCGTGCTTCCCTCGCGATAGAACTTGTCCTTGTTGCCCGTCTCCGCGAAGGCCGCCACGACCGTCAGCTGCTTGGTCACGAACCACGCCACATGGGCATCCCAGTAGTCGTGGTTGCGGATGCCGTCGCCCGCGTCGACCCCCTGCTTGTACTCGACACCGATTGCGACATTCTCCGCCGGCAGAATATCCAGGTTCCCGAACGCCACCACATCGTAGTCGTTGTGTCCGACCACGCCGTTGATGACTTCGTCCGAGAGCAGAAGGCCCGCCGAGACCAGAACCGGCACAGGCGTTTGGGTGATGAGTTTGGTCGCGACCGCATAGGCGTCGAAACCATCCTTGTCCAGCCCCAGCGCGTCGGCCAGTTCGGTGTCGGTGTACTTGTAGACGCCGCCGACGGCAATTGCCGGAACCCAGGCCGTATCAAAGGCGTTCTCGTCGAGAATCCTCAGTTTCGCGCCAATGTTATAGGTGTTGATTGAGTTGTCGCCGTACTCGTGCGCGTTGATTAGGCCGTAGCCGGCGGAGAGTTCCAACCGGTCGGCGAAGGTCAGTGCCACCGAACCGGCCCACCAGTCGATGCCCGCGTCGTTGAGGTTGACGTACCACGCACCGACCTGCGGTCGCGAGACCACCTTGTCCAGGACGTTCGACCCATCCTCGCTCCACAGCAGCCCCGCCGTGTAAGCCAAGGGGTTGAACGCGATGCCGCCCGTGCCTTGGAGGTTGTTCAGAGGCACCCCCGCGTCGGCCGAAGCGGCAAGAAGCGAGAGGGCGGATGCGAAGAGAAGGGAGAAAGAGTTGTGTTTGATGCTGTTGAAGTTCATGTTGAGAATCCTTGTCTAGAGTTAGTTGGAATGTTCAGGTTGGATGGTTGCCCGGTACGGCGTTCAAATCTTCTCGAATGCCTCCTCCAAAGCTGCGATGATGTCGTCGATGTGCTCGATACCGATCGAGAGACGAATCAATTCAGGCAGGACGCCGGCCTCGCGCAGCTCCTCGTCGGAGAGTTGCGAGTGCGTCGTCGACGCCGGATGGATGATCAGGCTCTTCGTGTCGCCCACGTTCACGAGGATGGAGAAGATGTCCCCGCTCGCCGCGTCCGTGAACCGCCGCGCTTCGTCCGCGCCCCCCTTCACGCCGAAGACCACCACGCCGCTCGCGCCGTTGGGCAGATACTTCGCCGAGAGTTCTGGTTGCGAGAGCGACGGATACTTCACCCACGCCACCTTCGGATGGTTTTCAAGCCACTTGGCCACCTTCAGCGCATTCTCGCTATGCCGGGCAATCCGAAGCGGCAGCGACTCCACACCTTGCAGGAACTGCCAAGCGGCGTCAGGCGCCAGCGTCGGGCCTTGATTGCGGATGCCCACAGTCAACAGGCGAAGGCTGAACGCGACAGGGCGCAGAGGCTCCGGCAGGTCATGCGCAAAACGCAGTCCGTGGTAGCCCGCATCGGGTTCGTTGTAGAGGGCGAACTTCGGGTCAGTCCAGTCGAACTTCCCCGCATCGGTCACCACGCCGCCGATACCCGAGCCAGTCCCGCCAATCCACTTCGAGAGCGAATGGATGACCAGGTCGGCACCATATTCGATAGGGCGCAGAAGCGGCGGCGGCGTGAAGGTCGCATCGACCACCAGAGGCAGGTGGTGCCGATGGGCGACCTCGGCGTATTTCTCCACATCGGCCAGGTCGAGCGCAGGGTTGCCGACGGTCTCAATGAAGACCAGGCGGGTCTTCTCGTTGATGGCCGCCTCGACAGCCTTGAAGTCATTCACGGGAGTGAAGTGGACTTTGATGCCGACATTGGGCAGAATGGCGGAGAACTGGGAGTAGGTGCCGCCGTAGAGGTTGTTCGCGGCGACAATCTCGTCCCCGGCACGGGCGATGTTGGTGACGGTGAAGTAGATGGCCGCGGTGCCCGATGCGAGGGTCTGCGCCGCGGCTCCGCCTTCGAGGGCGGCGATGCGCTTAGCGAGGACATCGTTGGTCGGGTTCATGAGCCGGGCGTAAATGTTGCCGAGTTCGCGGAGGGCGAAGAGGTCGGCCCCATGTTTGGAGTCTCTGAAGTTGTAAGCCGTCGTGCGGTAGATGGGGACTGCCCTGGCATGGGTGGTCGGATCACCGTGGGCATCTTGCCCGGCATGAACGGCGAGCGTCTCCAGGTGGAGTTTGCGCGCGTTGGTATTGCTCATTGTCAGACCTCGCTTTCTTTGCGGTTCGTTTCGTCGGCGCTTGTCGCGTCAACGGCGCAAAGTATAGCACATCCGATTTCCATTGGATAATCGGAAGTTCTGACTGCTGGAGATAGGATGAACCTATATCTAATCGATTGCTCTATCGGCGAATCTGCGGCGCAGTTCGTCGACGAAAAGCTGCCCAGAAGGGGTCAGGGAGATGCCGGATCTGCGGATGAATCCGACGCGTATCTGGTCGTCTATCTTGAGTGGGACGGAGATGATGTCGGCGCTATAGGCTTTGCTGCGGGCGCCGGAAACGACGGTGAATCCGTCGAGGTCGAGAACGAGTCGGGTCATGGTCGCCCTATCGCGAACGCGGATGTTTTTCCTGCGGTCGATGGCGGGCATAATTTCCTCGGAGAAGTAGAGGGCGTTTTCAGTCCCTTGCTCGTAGGTGAGGTAGGGATAGGGGTCGAGATCGGCGGGGGTGACGGCTTTCTTTCTGGCGAGGGGGTGCTTGCGTCCGAGGAAGACATGGGGCTGGGCGGAGAAGAGTTCTTCGAAGAGGAGTTCTTCTTTGCGGAGGATTTTGCGAATGGGGGCTTCGTTGCGGCGGGAGAGGTAGATGAGGCCGATTTCGCTGCGGTGGCGGGCGACATCATCGATGACTTCGCTGGTGACGGTCTCGCGGATGGTGAAGTCGTAGGAGGCGGAGGGGGTTGCCTTGACGACGGGGATGAAGCATTCGGCGACGAAGGCGTAGTGCTGGCAGGATACGGCGAACTGGGGGCGGCGGACGGCTTTGCCGGTGTATTTCTCCTGGATGCGGGCGGCGTCGTCGAGTATCTGGCGGGCGGAGGCGAGGAACTCTTCGCCCTCGCGGGTAAGGGTGACGCCGCGGGAGGTGCGGTTGAAGATGGCGATGCGGAGTTCCTCTTCGAGGGTGCGGATGGCTTCGGTGAGGGTGGGCTGTGTGACGAAGACGCGGCGGGCGGCTTCGCTGAAGCTTCCGCAGGCGGCGACGGCGTCGGCGTACTTGAGTTGCTGGAGGGTCATCGGAGGTCTGGGGCGACATCGAATCCGGCGAGCGCCGCGAGGTGGCGGTCGTCGTCGAAGTCTGCGCCGGGGGTGGTGAGGAGGGGGCCTGCGATGCCGGCGGATATGCCGGCGCGGATGCAGCGGGCGGCGGTCTGGTCGTCAATATCCCGGCGTCCGCCGGCGAAGCGCAAGGGCGTGTCGGGGTTGGCCAGGCGGATGAGGGCGATGGAGGCGATGATGCGCGAGGGGGTGAGCGGGGTGGAGTGGCCGAGGGGTGTGCCGGGGATTGGATGGAGGATGTTGACGGGGATGGAGTCGGGGTGGATGGTGCGGAGGGCGAAGGCGAATTCGACGAGTTCTTCGTCGGTCTCTCCCATGCCGATGATGCCGCCGCAACAGGTCTGGAGTCCGACGCGCTGGGCAGCGCGGAGGGTATCGATTTTCTCCTGCGTGGTGTGGGTGGTGCAGAGTTGGGGGAAGCGGGAAGGGGCGGTTTCGAGGTTGCAGTGGAGGCGTTCGAGTCCGGCCTCTTTGAGGCGGCGGAGGGCCTCTTCGGGAATCAATCCGATGGAGGCGCAGAGGTGCAGGCGGGTGGTTTGGCGGAGGATTCGGAGGGTGTGGCAGAGGGCTTGGATGTCGGCTTCCGGGAGGGTGCGTCCGCTGGTGACGATGCCGAAGCGGGTGGCACCGTCGGCCTCTGCCTTTTGGGCGGCTTGAAGGCAAGCATCGCTGCCGATCCATTCCCACTTTTCGCAGGCGGTCTGCCAATGGGCGGACTGGGCGCACCATTTGCAGTTCTCGGAACATCGGCCGGATTTGGCGTTGACGATGGCGCAGAAGTCGAAGCGGCGGGGGGCACAGGATTGCGTGACGCGGTGGGCGGCTTCAACGAGGCTATCTAGGGGTTCGCGGCACAGAATGTGGAGTGCCTCCGAGGGGGTGAGGTTGCCGCCGGCGATGATGCGGTCGGCCAAGTCGGAGGCGGTGGGGTGCGTGGGGGTGGGCTCCATGATGGGTACTCGTTCTAATCTGCGCTGCCAGTAGTCTACGCTTTTTGACGGTGAAATGCCAATCGTTTGTCGCTATCGCCGGCGAAAGGGGGCTCCGATGGACGGGCGCGACGGGGTTATGCTACCACAAGCGGAGGGCTCTGGCAAGCCCGGGCTGCGGATAGGCACCTTCGGGGTCGAATCCAAGGCTCCTCTAGAAGGGTATCTCAGGCACGAATGGACCGCTGTGGCGGGCGACCCAGTCGAGGATTTCGCCGTAGCAGGGAAGGTGGCGCAAGACGGCGTCGTTGCCCACGAGGTAGAAGCGTTCGCGGGCGCGGGTGACGGCGACATTGAGGCGGCGGTCGAGCGGATTGGCTTCGTCTGATGCGGCTGTCTCGGAGAGCAGAGCGGCTTCGGAAAGGCTCTGGATGACGGTTGAAAAGAGGATGACGGCACGCTCGCTTCCCTGGAAGCGCTCGACCGTGTCGACGAGGATTCCATTGGCGACCTCGGCATCGAGACAATGCGCAATCGCGCCGCGCACGGCGGCAATCTGATTGCGGAAAGGAACGATGACACCTATCTCGCCGGGCGCATAGGAGCGGGGCTCTCCGCCCTCTTGGAGCGGGGCGCGGCAAGGGTTGGAAACAAGCAGGCGGATGATGCGTGCGCAGCACTCGGCTTCCTTGGAACTGACCTTTTCGAGGGGCATCGCGTCCTCGTCGAGAAGGGGATAAAAGCCGAACCGGGTGGTCAAGGTGTAGTGCGCGAAGGGGTCTTCCGAATCGGGCGGCTCTGGGATTCCGGTGAGCTGGTGGGGTAGCTTGCCATCGTCGAGATGGCCGCCATAGAAGCAGGCGTTGCAGAACTCGGAAATGGCCGGATGCATACGATACTGCGTCCTGAGAGCAGCAAACCTGTTGGGGCGTTCGTGGGATATTCTGCGGAGCCGTTCGAAGAAGGATTCGCGGCAGTCGTTTAGCCCGAGTTTGTTCAATTTGGGCTCGCGGATGCGGGACTCTTCCGGGCTTTGCTGGACGACAGCGGGGAGTTGGCGATCGTCTCCGATGAAGATGAATTTGCCTATCAGGGGTTCGTCGGAATCGGAGATTTTCTCGCCCATCGCGGCGTAGCGTTTGGCGCAGAAAAGGGGGAGGATATGTGCGTCGAGAAGTTGGGAGGCTTCGTCTACGATGGCGAGGTCGAAGTGTCCGTAATAGCCGAAGATGGGATGGTCTGGGGTGAGGGCGGCGACGGGCGCGACGATGATGCGGACGCGGTCGGCATAGGCTTGGAATTGACCGCGATTGTCGAAGCCCATCTCGTTCGCGAATCGGGTCGGAAGATTAGGCTCGGGGTGGCATTTGAGGGGGTTGCCGAGGCGCAAATAGATGTCCTCCGGGGCGGGCGGGGAGAGGGAATCTCCGGCGATTCTCCGTTCCAGCATGCGGCAAATTTCGTCGGTCGCGCGGTAGGTGTAGGCCAGCAGAAGGATGCGCATGCCGGGTGTCGCCATCGAGAGGTCGACCAAGGCGCGCATGGCCCGGCTGGTCTTGCCGGTGCCGGGGGGGCCCCAAATCAGGAACCAGTCGCGGGCCTGCCAGGCGCGGCGGAGTAAGGTATGCAGGAATGGGTAGCGTTCCTTGACAACTTCGTCCCCCATGGGTAGGCACCTATCGGGGTCGGTCGTAGGCATCACTTGGTTCAGGACCAACTTGCGACGCCGTTCGTTGCCGATTAGGAGTTGGCCGAGTCCTTGCAGGCTGGAGGTGTGGAAGGTGGCGGGGCGGGGTTCGACGGCATACTCGGAGTCGGGGGCGATTTCGAAGAGGGATTCCGCCTGCGGATTGTCGAGTTGCAGGACAATCGATTCGGCGGTCAGGCGGGCAACGGTGGCCGCGAAGAGGCGAGAATGGGCAATGCTTTCGTCGGGCTTCCCTGACGAGCGGAAGAGGAAGACGCTGTCGCCTTCGCGGATGGAGCAATGCTTGTTGAGGGGCGATTGCGTAGTGTCGAACTCGAACGACAATAGGCGACCGAGCGCGTCTTTCCCGGGCATCCCCTTGATGCGGAGGTTCGCCAGGCGGAGCCCCGCGCGTGCCCGCTCCTGAGGCGGTCGGAGCCAAGCCGCGCCGCCCGATCCGTGCAACCCGCCGCGGCTGGAGTAGACCATCTCGGCGACGAGAAATTGCAACCAACGGTAGAGGTAGAGGCGCGTGATCGGGTCCGCCTGGTGGAAAGCAGCAAGCAGTTTTTCTACGCTGGACCGAAGGTGATTATTCCAGTATTTCTCCCCGTATTCTTCTCTGCGAAAGTCCTCGGGTGTGGCTTTCCCGACGAGCGCCCGGAAGGTACCAGTTCGGATGAATTCAAGCAATGAAACGATGTCGTTCCTGCACTCGACGAGGAGGCTCTCCGCCGTACGACCGGGGGCTTCCCAAACCTTGGAAATAGCCTCTTTCTCGAATAGGATGCCGTCGGGTTCACAAGTATAGTTGTCCCTGATTCCTTGCGAGTAGCAGAGGGCTTGGTTGATGGCTTGGGGTGGGATTCCTTGGGCGAGTTCGAGGAGTTTGGCGTAAAGGATGGGCTGGACGGCGTGCTCGCGCTTGGGGTTGTTTCCTTGGTAGGCATCCCACTTGCCGGACTTGAGTTCGAGGATGGTGGCTGTCTTGGTTTTGGGATCGCAGGCGAGTGCGTCGACCTGCGCAGCGAGGCCATAATCGGGGGAGTAGAGTGGGGCTTCGAGGTGCCATTGGTTGGGCTGGACGCCGTAGGTTTCGGGGATTGTTTGGGTGATGAATCGTTGGATGTTGCCATCCTGCAGTTTACATTCATTGCCCCATTTTTTGTCGAGAGCAGCGACTGTGAGTTCAAGGGAATTTTGGGTGAAGAAGGTTTTCAGGCGCGCGTTGGAATTCTCTCCGCTGCCGGCACAGGCATCGGCCAAGGCGAGGTTGGCAAAGTCGCCTCGCAAGAGGAACTGCCGGGCGCTTTGAGTGTCGTCCTTGAGTAGGCACTCGGGGAGGATGGCGTTGAGCCAGAAGTAGAGCGCTGAGTTGTCGAAGTCCTGGGCGTGTCCGATGCTCTGCGGGGAGATGAGGAAGTCCGGCTCAAGGACGATGTGTTTGGCGCGGAGGCGTCCGGCGGGCTCCTTCGCGGGGGCATCGAGGATGAGGCTGACGGAGGCGCCGGGGTGGATGCAGTCGGGGATTGCGCCGTCGTTCCCCTCGCCCGCGCCGCTCCATACGACCTCGACCTGTTCGCCCGTATCGGCATCGCAGAAAAGTGCCTTCCTTTCGGGGGCGATGGTACGCACCTCCGCATAGATAACCTTGCTACCAGTCGCCCCATAAGATACGCTTTCGCGGTAGGCAATCCTATCAACCTCTTCCGCCAGACGCTTGGGCAAAGCCATCCTCGTCAAATGCCAAACTGTCAGACAGTAGGTCTTGAACGACTCCAGCCAATCCGCCTCCGAAACCTCCAACCCCGGTGCCCGCGCCAGACGGTTCCCCAACAGACGAAACCGGTTCACCCAAGCCAGCAAAGCCCGATCGCCCGCAAACAGTCCCGCCAGAAACTCGCAGGCAGTTGAGCCCGACTCCTCCGAGTAGCGACGCCGGAACTGATCCCAAAGAAGTTGGCGGAATAGACCGAACAGACGCGAGACCTTCTCGCGCGGCGTCTCAGACGACTCCCACACCCGCGCCGCCGCCTCATATTCCGGAGAAACCACCTCCTCGACGCCTTGCCCCAGCGCCCCATCCTGCCCCCCCGCCACCATCGGAGTAGTCCCCACCATCTGCGCCCGCTTGAGCCCCAACACCTTCTCCACCAACGCACGCATCTCCTCATCCGACAGACAGTTTCCCCGCCCGCCGGCGAATTGACAGACCACCTCCGCAACCTTCGAAACCGGCACCACCTTCAACCACAAACACCCCTCCCCAAGCGCATCCCAATCCGCCGACGCCTGGTTCGAAAAGACAATCACCGCAGAAATAAACTTCTTGAAATCGAACGAGCCGCCCGCCCCTGCCTCAGGCAAGAAAACCAACTGCTGGCCCTTCATCAAAGCCGCCGTCTGCCGGCGATAATCCGCCACCTGTCCAAGCGGCGTGCGACCCGGCGCCCCGCCCTTGACCTCCTCCCCCTTCTCGCTACCACAGTACCACTTTCCGTCAGTCCCCTGTACAATCTTCCCACCGTAGTTCTTCAACTCCAGAATGACCAGAGCCCGCCCCCTCAAAACCGCCATATCAACCGACGAGCGATATGTCTTATTGTACCCCGGAACCTTGAAATTGCACAGAATGTGACACTCATCCCTCAGCGGTTCCAACGCCTCCTTGAGTTCGCGCACCACCTGCGAAACCATCCCAGCCTCGCCCGTGTTCTCATACTCCTCCCCAATCCAAACCTCAACGCTCACAGCACATTCTCCTCTCGACTAGATACCCTAAACGGGGGAAGTCTACCACACCTTCACGAGCGAGACAAGCGCTTTTTCCCGGGGCTTTTGGAAATAACCTAACTTCGAAATATTTGTCCTGCCGCGCGACCTTCGGCATTTATCCCCAATGCCGCTTCGCGCGGGAAAAATGGTAGGGCAGGCGGGGATCGAACCCGCGGCCTCCGGATTAGGAATCCAACGCTCTGTCCAACTGAGCTACTGCCCTAGAGCGGCTCAGTATAGCATAAACGCTCGCCCCTGTCGAGGTCAAACGCCAGCCGGGCGCGGCGGGAAAAGGTTGCCACCTCCGGGCGCGGCGGGTACCAATCTCCGGTTCCGGTGCAGGCGCACCTCCGGATGTGATTCCTGCCAACCTCCGGCCGCGGCAGGTTTCTATGAACCACGCGGGCTTTTGCGTTGAAAATCGCGCCCCGTTCTGCTATACTGCGCAGTTCAGAGTGGAGAGTCCCTATGGCCTATGAAGTGCTGGCGAGAAAGTGGCGCCCGAGACAGTTCGAGGATGTCGTCGGGCAGGAGCATGTCACGCAGACCCTGACCCGTGCGATCGAAAGCGGTCGCATCGCCCACGCCTATCTCTTCATCGGCCCGAGGGGCATCGGCAAAACCACCCTCTCGCGCATCTTCGCCAAGGCCCTCAGCTGCGAAAAGGGCCCGACCCCCACGCCTTGCGACGAATGCGAGAGCTGCAAGGCCATCGCCGCCGGCAGTTCCCTGGATGTTATCGAGATAGACGGGGCTTCGAACAACAAGGTCGAAGACGCACAGGCCGTCCTCGATCAGGTCAAATATCCCCCCGCGCGCGGACGCTTCAAAATATTCATTGTCGACGAAGTCCACATGCTCACCACCGCCGCTTTCAACGCCCTGCTCAAAACCCTCGAAGAACCCCCGCCCTACGCCAAATTCATCTTCGCCACAACCGAGGGCGACAAGGTCCTCCCTACCATCATCTCCCGCTGCCAGCGCTTCGACCTCAGACGCATCCAAACCGGCCAAATCGTCCGCCGCCTCGAACAAATCTGCCGCGCAGAAGCCGTCCAGGCCGACCAGGACGCACTCCTCGCCGTCGCCCGCGGAGCCGAAGGAGGCATGCGCGATGCCCTCTCCGCCCTCGACCAGCTCATCTCCTTCAAAGGCACCACCCTCACCGAACAAGACGTCCTCTCCGTCTTCGGCCTCGTCTCCAGAAAAGAACTCGAGACCCTCGCCCAAGCCATCCTCACAGGCGACATCCCCACCATCCTCCGCCAGGTCGACTTCTACGAATCCTCCGGCAAAGACCTCAGGCGCCTGCTCGCCGAACTGATGACCCACTTCCGCAACCTGCTCGTATACAGCCAAGGCGGCGCAGACCTCCTGGGAGCCGACACCACCGACGAGCAACTTCAGGTCCTCCAGCAGCAAACCACCCAGGCCGACCCCAAACGCATCCTTGACATCGCCGGACAGCTGGCAGACCTCGAAACCAAACTCCGCCAAAGCCTCAGCGTCCGCACACTCCTTGAGATGGGACTTATCCGCTGCGCCCGCCTCGCCACAGCCGTCCCCATCGACCGCATCCTACGCCAGATTGCCGCCCTCAGGCAGCAACTCCCCACCCCCGAAGCAACCCGCCAGCCATCCCCGGAGCAACCCGCCCACCCCCCCGCTCCGCAGCCGCCTCCGACACCCATTTCCGCCGCGAAACAGCCCCCAAACAGCGCAGAAGCCAGGGCTGCCGTCTACAAAGACGAAACCCTCCGCCAAGCCATCACCATGTTCGACGGGCGCGTCATCGAACCCGGCGCCTGAACCCACCCAACACCTTCAACCCTTCCAAACAGGACAACCCCAAAATGGCAAACATCTTCGAACAAGCCAAGCAAGCCATGGCCATGCGTCGCGAAGCCAAACGCATCCAGGCCGAAATCGAGAAAATCACCTGCACCTACGCCAACGGCGGCATCACCTGCACCGCCAAAGGCGACTTCACCATTACCTCCCTCAAATTCGCCCCCGACGCATTCGCCGAGGTCATCGCCGGCAAGCCCGAGCGCTTCGAGACGATGCTCTCCAGCGTCATCAACGGCGCACTCAAAGGGGTCCGCAAGCAGACCCAAGAGGCCATGCAGAAACTGATGAAAGCCAACGGCGGAGGCGTACTCGGCGGACTGATGGGTTGACGCGACCGGGACCGGCGGACGGCTACGAGCCCGTGCCGGTCCCGACCATCTCCGGGAGCGATTGCCTCCATGAGCGAGCCCATTGCCCAACTTGAGACCCTGCTGGCCCGGTTGCCCGGACTCGGGCGCCGGAGTGCGCAGCGTATCGCCTTGGCGATTGCCCGCAATCCGGAGCGCTACGCCGAACCTCTGATGGAGGCGCTCCAGAATGTGCGGGAGTCGATCTGCACCTGTTCGCTCTGCGGCGGGTTCACGACGCGGGACGCGGATCCTTGCCACCTCTGCGACGATCCGAAGCGCGATCGGCGGACGCTGTGCGTGGTGGAAGATCCGGCGGACATACCTTCGCTTGAGGCTTCTGGCGGGTACCGCGGGCTCTACCACGCGCTTATGGGTCGCATTTCCCCCGCAAAACATCTGGCTCCGGAGGATTTGCGCATTGCGGCGCTGCTCGAACGCCTGGAGACGGGCGAGGTGGAGGAAGTCCTGCTGGCGCTGGGTACGGACATGGAGGGTGACGCGACGGCTCACTATTTGGCGGAGTTGCTGCTTCCGCTCGGGGTGCGGGTGACGCGTCTGGCGTACGGTCTGCCGGCCGACAGCGGGATTGGCTATTCGGATCCTTTGACGCTCCGGCGTGCAATTGCGGGACGCCAACCGCTTGGCGAGTAGGCGATGGCGGGGCGGACAACTTCAGCATTCGGGCATAGGCCTGCCGGCGGGGCAAAGTCCCGTATCGGGGCGGGTGCCAGGAACGCGGCAATAGCAGAGAAACGCGGCCAAGTCCAGGCGGCGTCCGCGGGTTTCGGTCTTGGAGATTTCTCTCTTGGATGCACCGAGGCGCGCGGTCAGCGACCGGATGGTCAGGTGCCGTTCGACCCATGCCTGGCGAAGCCCCGAGACGACCGCGCGGGAGGCATCGGTTGCGATGGGTTCGTCCATAATGATGGAGGCGTTTGGCAGGTGGGAGGCGCTGGGAAAGCCAGGGAGCAAGCGGGCCGGACGGTGGGAACGGTGCCGGGTGGCTCCTGTGCGGCTGATTGTAGCGCAGTGCCCTTGGCAAGTCAATCCATTTACGCCACAATGAGGGAGTTTTGCCGTGTTTGAGGCTGGGCGGGCGAGAGGTTGGTTGCTTTTGGCGGCGTTGGTTCTGGCGGCGTGCGCGGAGGGGGTTGTCTTCAGCAATGCGCGCAGTAGCCCGCGCAATCGCGAACGGGCCATCCGGAAGGAGACGCTCTACATCATTCTGCACACGACGGAGGGCCCGACGGGGAGTTCGCTCAACAAACTCAGCGCGAACGGGGAGTGCCACTATCTGGTGGACACTTCGGGCAAGGTTTGGCGAATCGTGGATGTGCGGCGGGAGGCGTACCATTGCGGTCTGAGCATGTGGAAGGGGCGGACGAACCTGGACTCGTGCAGCATTGGAATCGAGGTGACGGGCTTCCACAACCGCCCGCTGACGGCGCACCAATACACCGCCTTGAGGGAGTTGCTCAAGCAGTTGCGCTTCCGCTACAAAATCGCGCCGCAGAATGTTCTGACCCACTCGATGGTTGCCTATGGCGAACCGAACCGCTGGCAGAAACGCCGCCACCGGGGGCGCAAGCGTTGCGGGATGCTCTATGCGCAGAACAACATCCGCGCGAAGTTGGGGCTGACGGCGAAATACGGCGCGGACCCCGATGTGCGGGCGGGGCGGCTAAGGGTTGGGGACGACTATCTGGAGCGGGTGCTTTACGGGGGCGCAATGCCCGTGGGAAGCGGCTTCTCTTCCGCCGGTTTTCTGGAGACGCGGCACGCCAAACCGCCCGCGGAACTTCCTCTTTCGGCGCCTTCCGCGAGTGCTAAAAACAATCCTCCGCCGGCCCCGGTTCCGCCCCGGAGGAAGGTCCCCAAGCCCCCAGACAAGGGGAAGCCGCCGGTCAAGGCCGCGGGCGCGAAACCGCCCGCGAAAACCACGGCGGGGCAGGTTGCCAAGGGTGGCGCTTCCGCCCAGCGTTCCGCCGCGAAGGCACCCACGCAGGCTAACGCTTCAAGCGGCGGGAAGGCGGCGCCCAATACTCGAGCAAGCGCGACGCCCGCTCAAGCGAAGGAGGGCTCAACCCCGGCGGGAAAGGGTTCGAAACCTGCCTCCGCCGCCGTTCGCAATACCCCTGCGAGAACGGGGCCTTCGAACAGCGGAAGGGGCGCGGCGAATGATAAACCGTCCGTGAACAATTCGCCTGCCAAAGGTGGCTCGGACACTAGCGGAAGCGGCAAGCTGGCGGGCAATTCATCCGCTACAAAGGGGGCGACGAGGTCGACGGCTTCGCGGGCGGAGGCGCCGGTTCGGAATGTGCCGCCGGTGGCGACGAGGCTTGACGAGCCAACGCCGAATGCGCGCGTAGAGGATGGCATCAAGGTGCGCCGGGAGCGTCCGCCGGAGTTGGATGCGGTGCCGCCGCCTCCTCCGCTCTAGGGGTTGGCAAAGGTTGGCACCTGGCGGGGCGGTTGGTGCCTAGCGGCGGAGGCGGAAGGTTGGCTCCAATGGGGGCAACAGGTTGCTATCCGCCGCGGCCGGAGGCAGGCAGGAATCGAAGCCGGAGGAACTAGCGCTGGCAGGGAATGCCCGGCAGATGCGCGCCGAGAAAGTTGGCGATGGCGGCGGCGGCGTCCTGCGGGGTGATGCCGCGCAAGGCGTCCCAGGAGATGGAGAGGATGCGGCGGAGGGAACTTTTGCCGTCCCAGACAAGCAATTGGACGGTTCGATGGTCGGTCGGCGTGGGAGCCTTGTCGTAGGCGACGCTCAGCAGAGAGGAGCCGTCGGGGATGGTTTGGGCTCGGACGGTGGAGAACTTGCGGCGGGTGATGGTGCGGGTCTGAGCGTTGATGGAAATCTCGGAGCGCACCAGCGAACAGCAGGCGAAAACGAATGCCCAGAAGAGAAAGAGCAGCGAACCGATGCAGCCCCTCAGCACGGCGGCGTCGGGGCGGTGCGGGCCCAACGCCATCAGCGCCAGGGGCGCGGCCGCAAAGGGAATCAGCAACAGCACAAAGGCAATCCACTTGGGACGGTTCGCGGCAATCTGCTCGCGGAAAGTGCCCCGGGCAATCACAATCCCCTCAGGCGTGGCACGTAGGCGAATCGGCGGCGAAGCAGGTATGGTCAGCGTCTCTTCCATAGGCATCAATCTCCCCCGTTCGCGTCAACCTCGCCGAACGGTATCTACCAGTTTACCATCTTCCTGCGCAGGAATCAAGCACCGCCGGGGAAATAGCCGGGCCAGGACGCGGGCAACGGACGGAAGCGTCACGCACGCGGGCAGGTCGCCTATAATAAGGTAAGGGAGGCGACAGCCGGACGCCGCCCGCCAAAGGGATAAACATTGCAGAGAGAGCGCCGTTTTGTTATAATGCGCGGCAAAACCGCAGGGCTCTTATGAAGCAAAAGGCAGAAATAGTCGGAGAGGCAGGCGAAGACGCCCGCACGCGAGGCATCCTCAGGGGAACCGCCCCGCTCGTGGCGTTGGCCGCCGCCATCGGCTTGCTGGCAGGGCTCGCCGCCCCGAGAGAGCTGATTCCCGAAGCCGCCGTCTGGATTCTGCTGGCAGCCATCGTGGGCGGCGCCGTCGCCTACGCAACCACCCTCCGGAAGAGCCTCACGGCCTACTTCACCGGCGCACGGGGCGAACGAATGACCGCCCGCCTGCTCGAAAAACTCCCCCAAGGCTGGGTCGTCTTCCACGAAGTCGAACGCTATGGAGCCGACCACATCGCAATCGGCCCGGGCGGCATCTTCTGCATTGAGACCAAGTGCTGGCAAGGCCAGGTAGCCGACCACGACGGTACCCTCCTCGTCGACGGCAGACGCCCGAGCCGAGACCCCCTCGAACAAGTCCGCCGCACCGCCCGCGTCATACGCCAAGACCTCCTCGACGCCCACCTGCCCATCCCCGAACTAGAGGTCGAACCCCTCGTCTGCTTCGTCACCGGAACCCTTCAGGGGAACCCGCCAAACTGCGTCAACGGCGACCGCCTCCTGCCCCGGCTCCTGAACGCCCCCGGCCGCCTGAACGCCACGCAAATCCAACTCCTCGCCGACCACTTCAAACAATGAAAACAAGACGCCGACTCCTCCCAGCCATCCTTATCGCCGCGCTCGCCACATGGGCCCTCGCCAGCGCCCGCAGTGCCGCCCCAAATGTCCCCAAAACCGGCGACCAGCAGCCCAAACCCGAGTACCGCGCCATCGCCCGGATGCTCGCCAAAAAACTCCCCCGAACCCACCTCCGCCAGAAACCCTTTGACACCGAAGTCGCCTACGGAGCCTGGACAAACGCCATCACCGCCTACGACCCGGACCACACCTACTTTACCCGCCGCGAACTCGACGAACTTGCCCCCAAAGCCCCCCATCTCTGCAAAGAATTCGCCTCCGGCAACGTATCCTTCGGCTTCGAACTCCACCAGCGATTCCTCAAAAACCTGCGCCTCCGCCTCGACTTCGCCAAGCAACAACTCGAACAGGGGTTCGACTGCTCCAAGCCCGAAACCTTCGTCTGGGACCGCAAAAATGCACCGTGGCCCGAGAACGACGCCCAACGCCGCGAACTCTGGCGATTGACCCTTAAAAACGCCTACCTCGCCCACCTCCTCGCCAAGGAACTCGACGCCACCAACGCCACCCAAAAAGCACAAGCACCGGCAGCCACCAATGCCGTTCCCATCCTCACACCGGAACAACATGTCCTCAAACGCTATAGCCAGCTCCTGACCGTCTTCGAGGATATGGACTCCGAGACCATCTTCCAGCGATACGCCTCCGCCTTCTGCTCCGTCTACGACCCGCACACCGACTACCTCTCTCCCATGCGGGAGGAAGACTTCGAGATGGACATGAACCTCAAACTCGTCGGCATCGGCGCAACCCTCCGCTCCGAAGACGGCGTGGCGCGTATCGAAAACATTGTTCCCGGCGGTCCCGCCAGCCGCGATACCCGCGACATCCGGCTCGTCCCGGGTGACAAGATTATCGCGGTAGCCCAGGACAACGAGCCGCCCGTAGACATCATCCACATGGCTCTCGACCGCGCCGTGCGTAAGATACGCGGCAAAAAGGGTACCCGCGTCGTACTCACCGTCATTCCCGCTTCAGACCCATCCGGCTCAACCACCAAAACCGTCGACCTCATTCGCGACGAGGTCAACCTCGAAGATGCGGCTGTCACCGGGCGGGTGTGCACGGTTTCCCTCCCCGGCGGCGCAGTCCGCAAGCTCGGCTATATCAAGGTTCCGTCCTTCTACGGCACTGGCAACCGATTCAAGCCGGGGGAACCGGATTTCCGCTCCTGCTCCTACGATACGCGCAAGTGGATTGCCAAGCTCAACTCCGAGAATGTCCAGGGAATGGTTCTCGATCTGCGCAGCAATGGCGGCGGACTGCTGCCTGAGGCGATTATGATGACGAGCCTGTTTATCGCCCAGGGGCCTGCGGTGCAGGTGCGGGATTGTGCGCGTAGCGTGGCGCTGGCGATGCCGGAATATTCGGTCGCCTGCCGGACGCCTCTTGTGGTGCTGATCAACCGTTTCTCGGCGTCTGCCTCGGAGATTGTCGCGGGGGCGCTCCAGGACTACGGTCGGGCGGTGATTGTGGGTGACACGCAGTCGCACGGAAAGGGTACGGTTCAGACGATTCTCGACTTGGGCGGGGAGCAGTATGGCTCTTTGAAGGTGACGACGGCTTCGTTCTACCGCGTCAATGGGGCTTCTACGCAGGTGCGCGGGGTGCACTCGGATATTGTGGTGCCGTCTTTCGCCGACGGGCTCAAGGACATTGGCGAGGATTCGCTGCCGCACGCGTTGGCCTGGACGTGCATCGCGCCGGCGGATTATACGCCGGTGAGCGATTTGTCGGGGCAGATTCCGGGGTTGAAGCGGAAGGCGGCGGAGCGTTTGGCGAAGGACGGGCGGTACCAGTCTTATGTGCGGCTGCTGAACAGGCTGGAGGTCTTCAACAATACGCGGAGTGTCTCGCTGGAGCGCAAGGCGAGGCTGGAGCAGATGCGCACGGAGCGGGCGGCGCGGAAGGAGCTGGACTTGTCGCTCGGTGGCGACGAGGCGGGGGATGAGGCGGCTTCCGGGGATGGCAAGAAGGGGGAGAAGCCGGACATTGTGCTGGACGCGGCGCTGGACATTTTGTCGGATCTGGTGGAGCAGGTCGGGCCGCAGGTTCCGGTCAATACGGAGCCTGATTTGCGGGCGCGGCTGCTCCGCATTTTCACTCCTTGAGGAGGGAGGATAGAGGATGAGGCTGCACTTTCTGAAGATGCACGGGGCGGCGAACGATTTTGTGATGATCGATGACCGCGAGGGGAAGGTTCCGTGGCAGGATCATTTCCTGATGGCGGCGTTGGCGTGCCGCCGGACGGGTGTCGGCTGCGAGGGGATTATCTTGATTCAGAAGTCGGACCGTGCCGACTTCCGGATGCGGTTTCTCAATCCCGACGGGACGGAGGTCGGAATGTGCGGAAACGGGTCGCGTTGTGCGGCGGCGTTTGCGCACCGGCTGGGGGTGGTTTCGGGGCGTTCGATGACGATGGAGACGGCGTCGGGGCTGTTGGACGCGGAGATTGGGGAGGACGGGGCGGTGCGGGTCTGGATGCCGGAACCGGACAAGCGGAAGTGGCAGATTCGGGTGCCGTTGGCGGACGGGACGTTCATCGAGGGGGACTTTGTGGACACGGGGGTTCCGCACTTTGTGGTGGAGGTTCCGGAGGTTGCGAAGGTGGATGTGGTGGGGCTCGGGCGGCAGTTGCGGTTGCATCCGGTTTTCGCGCCGGAGGGGACGAATGTGGATTTTATGACGCTTCGTCCGGGGAACCGTCTGGCGATGCGAACCTACGAACGGGGGGTCGAGAACGAGTCGGGGGCGTGCGGCACGGGGGCGGTGGCGTGCGCCATTGTGGCGGTCGAGCGCAAGTGCTGCACGCTGCCGGTCCAAATCCGCACGCCGTCGGGCTTCGAACTTCAGGTCGACGGCCAGTGGTGGGACGGCAAGTGCTCGGCGCTCACGCTCACAGGGCCCTCGAAGGTGGTCTACGAGGGGGACATCGAACTCGACACGCTGACCCTCGAAAATGAGATGATGGAGTGAAGCGGCCGGTCGTCGGTCGCCTCGCCCCGTCGCCGACAGGCGCGCTCCATCTCGGCAATGCCCGGACTTTTCTGCTGGCTTGGCTCTCGGCGCGGGCGCAAGGCGGGCGGGTCCTGCTGCGGATTGAGGATCTCGACCATCCGCACAACCAGCCGGGGGCGGAGGTAGGCATCTTCGAGGATCTCAGGTGGCTAGGACTCGACTGGGATGGTACGCACCTGGTGCAGTCGAAGAGGCGTACCTTTTACCGCGAGACATTGGCACGACTTCCCGCCTATCCCTGCATCTGCCGCCGCAGCGAGATTGAAGCCGCCCAGTCCGCCCCCCACGCCGGCGAAGTCCTCCGCTATTCCGGCCGCTGCCGCGGTCGCTTCCCCGACTACCCCTCCGCCGCCGCGCAGACCTCAGGCGTCCCCCTGTGGCGCTACCGCCTCGAACCGGGCGAAGGACGCTTCCTCTGGCACGACCGCTTCGCCGGCCCCCAGTCGGCAGACCTCGATGCCCTCACGGGCGACTTTCCCCTGGCCAGAGACCCCGACGGCGCAGGCTACACCCTGGCGGTCGTGACCGACGACCACGCCCAAGGCGTCACCGAAGTCGTGCGCGGCGACGACCTCCTCTCCGTCACACCTTGCCAACTGCTCCTCTACCGCCGCCTCAACTGGCCCGAACCCGACTTCTGCCATGTCCCCCTGATAGTCGGCCCCGACGGACGCCGCTTGGCCAAGCGCCACGGCGATACCCGCATCAGCGCCTTCCGAACGGCCGGAATCCCCCCGCAGAAACTCGTCGCCTGGCTCGCTGCCTCCGCAGGACTTCCCCCGCTGCCAACCCCGCAAAGCCTCCTGACCCACTTCACCTGGGACCGCATCCGACGCCAGCCAACCGTCTGGACCGGAACCCTCGACCTCCCCCCAAGATAGCCGCCTACCGCCCCGAACGAGGCGAATCGCTCACCACGATTTTGCGCACCGCATCCCCGTCCGACGTGTCATACACGCAGAACCGGATGTCCGGAAACGCACGGGACAACTCTTGCTCGATATACGCCTCAACCGCGGCCACATTCGACGCATCATCGTCCGAAAACCCGATGCTGATAGAGCGCTTCAAAGCCGACGCCCCCGTGCGTTCGAGTATGTGCACGATATGCAGCACAAACTCCCGGATCGCAAACCGCTTCGACTCCTCCGCACTGCCCCCCAAAGCACCCCCGAAACGGGCACGGAACTCCGGCGACTTCACCGCTTGACAGGGACAGAGAGATAGGTACCTCTCCAACTCCTCCTCGTCCGACCCGTACTCGTCGAGATGGTCGAAACAGTGCCGGTATCCCCTCAAGCTCGCCATCATCCGGCTACGCTCCTCCGGCGTCAAAACCCGCTCGACAAACAGCCTCACCCCTTGCCGAATCGTCTCCGAACTGTGCCCGCGCGCCGTCACAATCGCAAACAGCCGCCCCTCTATCAGCATATCGCGAAAGACCCTGAAACTCGGCGGAGGAGCCACCCGGCCCGAAAGTATCTGCTCCAGCGCCTGAGCCGTATCTTTCAGGAAAGTCGTGCCACCGTCCTGGGGGTCGTCGAGGAAATCCCTGAAGGCGATTGACCAGTTCCCCTGGGGCGGGCGGTAGTTGCGCGTGTCCTTGCGGATTACACTGAAAAGGGAGGTGGAGACATCTTGCGGGACCCACAATCCCTGCGGCGTGCGGCGCTCCATGTGTATCGCCGTGGGCATCTTGAGGATATTGTCGTCCCAGTCGAAGATGTAGTATTTGAAGTCCCTCTCGTAAACGGAGGTATCGACTGGGACGGTGGGTTTCGCTTTGGGCATGGGGAAGCCTCCGCGCGGGGGGATTCCCGGGCGCGGGGCGGATTGGGTCAAACCAAGGTTTCGCAGATGGAGATGGATATGGTGTTGTAAATATCCTCTGCGCTGCAGCCTCTGGAGAGGTCGTTGATGGGCTTGGCGACGCCTTGCACGACGGGCCCGACTGCTTCGGCTCCGGCGAGGCGCTGGACTAGTTTGTAGGCGATGTTTCCTGCCTGGAGATCGGGGAAGATGAGTACATTGGCGTTGCCCTGGACCTTGCCGTCTTTGTTCTTGGCGGCGGCCACGGAGGGGACGAGTGCGGCGTCAGCCTGCATCTCGCCGTCTACGATGGCGTCGAGACCGTTCTGGGCAAACTTTTGTTCGGCGAGTTCGCGCGCCTGGCGGACTTTGTCTACCAGCTCGTGCTTGGCGCTGCCCTTGGTGGAGAAGCTGAGGAAGGCCACTTTCGGCTGTTTGCCGACCAAGGCTTTGTAGGAGAGTGCTGTGGCGTAGCCGATGTCGGCGAGTTGTTCGGCGGTGGGGTTGGGGTTGACGGCGCAGTCGCCGAAGAGCAGGACTTCATCGCCGGCGGGGGTGGGCTGCTTGAGTTGCATGACGAAGCAGGAGGAGGCGGTGGCGATGCCTTTGCGGGTGCCGACGCACTGGAACGCGGCGCGGAGCATATCGCCGGTTGAGGCGATGGAGCCGGCAACGAGGGCGTCGACCTTGCCGAGGGAGAGCATCATGGCACCGAAGTAGATGCGTTTGGCGCGCATGGTCTTGAGGGCTTCGTCGGGGGTCATGCCTTTGGCCTTGCGGCGTTCGTAGAAGGCGGCGGCGAGTTCGTCGGCAATGGGGTCGAGGGTGTAGTCGATGGTGCGGATGCCGTTCTCGGCGAGGGAGAGGCCGGCTTGCTGTTCGGCGGCGGCGATTTCGGCGGGCGTGCCGAGGACGACGACTTTGGCCAGTCCGTCCTTGGTGGCTTTGACGGCGGCGGTGATGACGCGGGGATCCTGTCCTTCGGGGAGGACGACGGTTTTGCCGGCGGCTTTGGCGCGGGCGGCGAGCTGTTCAAGCAGATTCACTTGGGCGATTCCTTTGCAATGGGTTCGTGGTTAAATAGGATAACATTTTCCCCAAAAGGAATCAACCAAAATGGCCGATTGGTTGGCACCTTGAGGGGCGGGAGGTGGCTACCTTTCGGGGGCGGTGGTTGGTACCTTGGGGGCTAAAAGGTAGCAACCCTTCGCCGTCGGAGGTTGGTCCGGCGGGAAGGGTTGCGTGTGGAGAATGGAGACGGCTCCTCGGGCGCGGGGCGCTAGCGCAGGAAGATGAGGGTGGGGTTGGCGCTGCGCTTGCGATAGAGGACGACATGCTGGACGCCGTCGACGGTCTCAATACGCACGGCGGGCGAGTAGATGCCGTCGGGATCGGTGCCGTCGTCGGTATCGAAGAAACAGTTGGATACGTCAAAATCGGCGGCGGTAAGGGTACGCACGGAGGTCGGTACCTTCATTAGCGTCCACCCTTTGGCCGAGAGCGGATTCGCCAAGGGAATGGCCACCGTGGCGGCGATCTTGACGGTTCCTTCGAGGGTGCAGGATTCGTCCAGCACGAAGCAATCGCTGACGCAGACCTCGTCCTTGATGTCGATTTCGCACTTGACGCCGCCGCCAACGAAGTGGGCGTTCTTGAGCGCAACCTCCTCCGTCCCGACCGCACTCGAAGAGGCCACCGGTCTAGGATGGACATAGTGGCCAATACCCGCTTGTGAATGGGCAATCGCCGTCGCATTGCTGGAGACCCCCGGGTGTAGGTAGGCGCACAATTCAGGGTTGGCAGCGCAGGAGTGGGCGCCAGCGTAATACGAGTAGCAACCGGCATGGATCCAACCGCCCTCCAGCTTCAGTTGGTGGGTGGGAATACGGGCGGCATCCAAGGCAATCGTGCCATTCTCCTCCGCCCGCAGAAGCGTACCTTCCGGAATCGCATAGGCATTCTCAATCTGCAGCAAGGTATTCGTTGAAGCCGTCAGACGGGGCGTACCCTCCGAGCACGAAAGCGCCCCAGAAACCAACACAAAGCCGTGTTCCAGCGGGCATGAATCCGTCTTATTCACAAAGACCACCTCGCCCTTGCTCTCCAGGTACCAGTTCTGCATCCGCTCGGGCTTGTGCGTACCATAAGAGCTGTTGCGATTCTCGAACCACATGCCCGCCTCGTCGACCACCCAGCCGTTCTTGGCGCAGTCGAGAACGATATGCCCGCCCGAGAGGGTGAACATGTAGAAGAAACCAGCACCACCACACACCTCAATCGCATCTGCCCGAAGTCCGCTACGGCTCGAACCGAACGACGGGAAACCACTGGACAACACCCCGTCCGAGCCATCATAGATGACCTTTCCCAGGTAGTTTCCGCCCGTAATGGTAATCGGGTTCCAGGTAGTTGAGCCCGTTTCACGGAGCACCTTGACTGCGCTGCTTTCCGGCCCGGACAAAGGCACCCCGACACCCCCAGTCACATTACCTGTCTTCAGCGCAACAATGCGAAAAGGGTTTGCTGCCGTGGATTCGACCAGGCCGGCATTCTGCAAAGCCGTGTTACATTCCACTAGCAATTCGCCGGAGTGGAGCACGAGTTCCGGGATGACTATTTTACCGTTCCATTTGCCGGACATTCGTAGCGCGCCTTCGGTCTCGTCGGTGCCGATGGTCAGCCGCTGGCCTGCGAAGGTTTGGGTTCCACGGTCGATACCCATAATCCAGAGGGCATTCTCGGACCCCGGGCCCAAGGCGACCAGGTAGTGGTTGGTGACGGCGGCACCCTCTTCGGGTGCGGACGGGGCTTCGCCATTGCTCCAGCTGCCCGCCGCCACGAAGGAGGAGTTGGCGTACGAGCCGTCGCCCTGCGTCAAGGTGACGGTATTGATCTCGGCCAACACCGAGAGGCTGCCCAGCAAAGCGACCGCGACAATAAAAATAAAACTCATTCTGACATCCCTTATTGGTTTCGGATGGCTCTAGAATAACTGCCCCCCCCCCCTGTCAAGCAAAATCGTCATTTCTCGTCAATTATTTTTCTCGGCTGGTAGACAGGAATTGGTCGCAGGGGTATCAACCTTTCGGGGGCGAAGGTCGTTATCAATGGGTGTGGGAGGTAGGAACCTTTTTTGCGGCGCAGACGCAGGCTTGCCACAAGGCGGGATTCTTGGTATACTCCCCAGCGTCGAGATGAATGGATTGAAAGCGAAACTGAAGGCGTGGGCGCAGTTGCTGCGCGTGGCGAATCTGCTGACGGTGCCGGGCGATGCGATTGCGGGCTTTTGGCTGACGGCCGGCGCGGGTGCGCCCGGACGCGCCTTGGCGGCGAGCATCGCGGTCGGGGTTTTGCTCTATGCCGCAGGGCTCGCGCTCAACGACTTTTGCGACCGGAAAGTCGACGCCGAAGAGCGGCCCGCCCGCCCGATTCCCTCAGGGCGCATTGGTCCGAAGGCCGCGCTCGCCGCCGCCGGAGCCTTGGGCGCGGTAGCCTGGCTGGTCGCGGGAAGCCTCCTGCCGTGGCGTGGGTTGGTGGTGACCGCCGGGCTGAGCGGCTTGATTGTCTTATATAATGTATACGCCAAACGCCACGCCTGGTTCGGCATCCCTGTGATGGCCCTTTGCCGGGGGGGCAGTTTCCTGCTGGGCTGGAGCGCCGCCGCTTCCGGCGCGCCCCACTGGGGCGCCAGCGCCCTGCTGATGCTCTACATCGCCCTCGTCTCCATCGTCGCCGCCCGCGAAGCCAACCCCGGCAAACTCTTCCCCCTGCCCTACCTGCCAGGGCTAGGACTTGGCATCGCGGCGGCCTACTGGCGGCAGGTGCCCTGGTTCAACCTGCTCGCCCTCGTATTGGCCCTGCGCACCCTCCTGCTGGGCGCCGCACTCGGTCAATGGCCCAAACCCGAGGCCGTCCAGAAAACCATTGGCCAATGGCTCGTCGCGCTCCCCTTTCTCCAAGGTTCCCTCCTGCTGCTCGCCCCCCATGCACCACCCGTCTGGATCGCCTGCGTAATGGCCCTCGCCATCCCCGCACGCCTGCTCGGAAAGGTCTGCCATGTCTCCTGAAGCCACCCGTTCGGAGCAAGGAAAGGGACTCCTCGTCGTCCAAGTCGCCGCCCTCGGGTACGAACTCGCCCGCCACATTCCCGGCTGGGACTTTCGCCCCCTGCAAACCATCTTCCCCGCCCTCACCTGCCCCGTGCAGGCCACCTTCCGAACCGCCCTCGAACCCCGCGAGCACGGTATGGAGGCCAACGGCGTCTACCAGCCCGACCTGCGCAGACCTTTCTTCTGGGAACAGTCCTCCGCGCTCGTCAAAGGTCGCCGTATCTGGGACGCCTTCAGGGCCGAAGGCGGTACCGTCGCGATGATTTGCTGGCAACAGAGCCTCGGGGAAGCTGCCGACTACATCATCAGCCCCGCGCCCATCCACAAGCACGGCGGAGGCATGATTCTCGAGTGCGCCCTCAAGCCCCAAGGCCTCGTCAAGCCTGGCTTCCCCCTCCATCGCTACTGGGGACCGCTCGCCGACGACCGTTCCACCCAATGGATCGTCGAGGCTACCCTCCAAGTCATCCGCGAACGCCAGCCAGGCCTCGTCCTGACCTACCTCCCGACCCTCGACTACCAACTCCAGCGCAAAGGCCGCGACCCCAAAGGAATCCGCCAGATTGCCGCCCACCTCGACCGCCTCCGCAAGGAATCCGGCTACCGCCTCGTCGTCTTCGGCGACTACGCCATCACGCCAGCCCGCCGCCCCATTTACATCAACCGCGTCCTGCGCCGCATGGGTCTCTTCAAGACCCGCCGGGTGCGCGGAATGCTCTACCCCGATTTCCACAACTCCCGTGCTTTCGCGCTCGTCGACCACCAGATTGCCCACATATTCGGCGAGACCGGTCTTGTCCAGAAACGCTTCCCGGAATTGGTTCGAGACCTCTCCCCGGACGGCAACCGGTTGACCCTCCTCGCGCCCGACGGCGAGTGGTTCGCCTACCCTTGGTGGACGAGGAAGAG
>JBJFGP010000175.1:0-10910 GCA_051892815.1 Kiritimatiellia bacterium
GGCAGGTGCGGGGGGCGTTCGTGGCTAGGTTGTGGGCGGGGTGGTAGGCAGGTTTGGGTCGATGGCTGGAGGTTTGGTGATGGCGGTTGCGAGGTGTGAGGGGGTCGGTCGGGCAGTGGTGCGCGGTGGGGAGTGCAATCGGCTGGGATTTTGCGGTCTGATGGCGGCTGGGGTGGCGTTGGGGGGCTGCTTGGGGGTGCAGGGGGAGGCGGTTCGGATTGTGCCGGTGGGCTACGGGCGGTTCGATTTGCCGATGAGTTGGATTCTGCCGGGCGGGTGCAGGGAGGAGCGGTATCCGATTGTGCTGGGGTTTCACTTGTTGCAGGTGGGGCGGCGGTTGCTGCTGGCGGATGTAGGGTGCGACCGTTTTGTGCTGGAGGGACGGGAGGCGGTGGAGTTTGTCCGGCCGGTTGAGGCGTTGTGGCGGCTGGGGGTCGAGCCGGAGGCGATTGAGGGTTGTCTGATTTCGCACGCGCATGAGGACCATATTGGGGCGATTGGTTCGTTTCCGCGGGCGAGGGTCTATATTCAGGAGGATGAGGCGCGCGCGGCGGGGAGGTACCTTGAGGGGCGGCAGGTGACGACTTTCCGGGATGGGCTCGAGCTTTTCGGCGGGCGGCTTCGGATGGTGCGCGTCGGGGGGCATACGCGGGGCTCGTCGGTGCTCCTCATTCCCGACCGCGAGCAGGGCAAAATCGCCGTCATCGCCGGGGATGCGGTCTACTCGCGGCTGAATCTCTCGCGCCGTATTCTGACGCCCACCACGCAGAATCCTTCCGAAAGCCGCGCCTTCATCGAGACCTACTGTACCCCGCGCCACCGCATCTACCTCTGCCACGACTTCCACTCGTAGCCGCCCATTCCGAATCGCCCGAAAATCCGCGCGGTTCGTACCTTGGTCAGCGCCCGAAAGGTTGCCACCAGTCGCCCCACAAGGTGCCCACCTGCGAGGGGGAATCCTTGCTACCCGCCGCCCCAAAAGGTGTCTACTTTCCATCTCGCGCCGCGCCTTCCCACGCCCCGCGACCGTTGCCGCCCCCGGCCGCCTCACTTTTCTGCCGCCCGCTGCAACTTTTGACTTGCCAAAACCGCCTTCCTCGTGTATACTTTGCACCATCGAAAATAACCAGGCTCCGCGCAGTCTGCCGGATGAGTGTCCGGATTGGCCTGACCCGAGCCAACTTCAAGTTGTCTCTACCACACAAGGAGAGTTTCATGAAATTCGGCCAGATGTTTGCCGTCGCCGCGGGACTCTGCGCGGGTTTCTCCGCCACCGCAGCCACCACGCTGACCTTGGACAAAGGCGCGAGCGACCTGACCCTCGCCTCCTCCTCCGAGTCGACCCTTCTGCAACGGGTCGTCTTCGAAGGATTCGACACCGTCACCGCCAACGGTTGGTTCTTCACCCCCACCTTGGCGATTGATCAGACCACAGGCAAGTGGTTCTTCACCGATGCCGTCACCTACCGCAACCAGTCGGAAGAAGACCTGGCAGACGCCTCCGAGGTCGTCGTTGGCGAGACCGCCAACCACATTAAACTCGAAACCTCCGGCGGCTATGTCGGTCTGAACACCACTGAAAGTTATGCGGTTCCCTCCGTCGCCTCGGGCCAGGCCATCGAGTTCAAGGTCGATGTCGCCATGTCGGTCATGTCCGATGTCTCCAGCGTCGATGTCAACGCCATCCAGATGAGCCGCCCCAAAGCCGCCGTCTTCGCTGTCGTCGATACCGCAGATGAGAGCCAAGCCCGCATCGCCGCAGTTGTCGGTGGCAAGATGACCTCGCTTGACGCAACTGAGACAGGCATGAACGAGTTCGCAGCCGGCGAAATCCTCTACCTCTATGATCAAACCAACTCCAAGTTCGTGACCATCCCCGCGACAGGCTCCACCAATACGGTTGCCGTCCGTGTGCAGTCCTTGCCCTGGGGCGATGCCTATGAATCGGGAATGGGACCTGAGGCGCTTCAACTCTTCTCCGTTGCGGTTGATGGCAAGGCAGACTATGTGTGGGCAGATGCCGATGGCAACCTGAAAGGCTTTGCCCCGACTTCCTCTTCAGACGCAGGGTTGCTCCTCGCCGAGGGTTCCGTTGGTTCCTGGGCACTCTCTCCCCGTTTTCTCGGTACCGATGAGGAATGCACAGGTGCGAACGAAACCGTTGAAGGCGTGCTCTTCCAGGGCACCAGCGACTATGTCGCCAACCTCACCCTGGCAACGGTTGATGTCGGTGGTGTGACTCCTTCCGTCCACAACTACACCCTCGAAGTCGCCAATGGTACTGTCACCGACCCCGAAGGTCAAGATGTTGCAACCGGAACGGCTCTTGCCGCCAGCACCACTTATACGGTTGCTCCTGCCGCGGGTTATATCTTCCAGTCGATTTCGGTTCTGACTGGTATCGTGGTTGACGGCTACACCTTCACCACCCCCGAAGCTTTCGAGGAGGATGGCGTGGTCAAGGTCACCTTCAAGGCGGTCTCCGAGGTTGTCGATGCGGGCGATATCGGCAATATCCCTGAGAGCCAGCTTTCCGCCGATGCGGCCAAGACTTTGGGTGCTGCGATTGGGGCTCAAGGCGAGGCATTCAACACCTGGGCTGCTACGCAGGGGGTGAAGGTTGAGGATATTACGACTGCCTCTGTCGGCTCTGTTGTCAACGGTTTCTTGACTAACTTGTCGGTCGCCGAAGCCGAAACTGCTGATCTGTTGGATGTCCTTGAACTGGCCTTCAATGATGATGGTACGGTCAGCGTCATCGTCAATGGGGTGGTCTCTGAGACTGCTAACTTGACTGCGGCGGCTATCAATGGCAAGTTCGTCATCTATAGCGGCACAAGCCTCGATGCGCTCTCGGCTACGGATGTTTCGGCTGATAACATTGCGCAGGATGGCGGCAAAATCACTTTGAAGGTTGCCAAGCCTGCCGAGGATCCGGATGCCTTCTTCTACAAGGCCAGCATCACGGCCAAGTAAGCCGGTCGATTCTTGACTGAAAGAGAGATGTGGGGTGAATACCTCGCATCTCTTTTTCTTTCTAGGCGGGGAATGGGGGTGTTGTCGAGAGGCGTTTGTGCCCACGCTTGCAACGGAGTCTCCGAGCTGCCCGACGTCTAGAAAATAGCGTTGCTGAGAGGGGTTCTGACGCGCGGTCGATGCAGGTGCGTTCGGTGAGTTTGGTTCGAGAAAATAGTACTGTCGAGAGGTGTTTTTACGCGCGGTCGGCGCAGGTGTGTTCGGAGCGGTTGAACCGAGAAGATAGTGTTGTCGAGAGGGGGGCTTGTCTACGCTAGCAACCGCTCTTTCCTGTTAGGTAGGTGGGGGGTGTGGTGGTGGTACGAGGGAGTCAAAATAGGTGGCTTGGGAAGTTCCTATGGGGTCAACCGGGAGATACAATTCTGTGGAACGAGGGGTCTAAATGGGGGGCTTGGCGAGGCTTTGGGGGCAGGTGATGTTTGGGGCTTGCGTGGGGATGTGGGGGGCGGTTGTCGTGTTTGTCGGATGTGTGATGGTGTTTGGAGGTTGGTATGACGGTTTTCCAGGAACGGGTTTATGAGGTGGTCAGGCGGATTCCGAGGGGGCGGGTATCGACTTATGGGGAGGTGGCGCGGCTTGTGGGTGGTGTCGCGGCTCAGGCGGTGGGGCAGGCGTTGAAGCGGAATCCGGATGTGGCGACGATTCCGTGTCATCGTGTGGTGGGGGCGGATGGTCGGGTTGGGGGCTATTTCGGGCGGACGGAGTCGGGCGGGGAGGGGAGGAAGCGGCGGCTTTTGGTTGCGGAGGGGGTGGTGTTTCTGGCGGACGGTCGGGTTGATTTGGCGCGGTCGGGGTGGCGGGTGGCGGGGGATTGAGCGGGTAGGTTGGAGTTGGTCTTGGATGTTGGTAGGATGGAGGGACGCTGGTACGCAGGTGTGTGGGGCGGTCGTACGCAGGAAATGGGGGCGTTGGCGGGCAGGTTTTGGAGGGGCGGGAACGGGGAAATTGGGGGCATAGGATTGGGGGATGGCGGGCGGAAGGGCTTTTTTGTTTGCGGGCGTGGGGTCATTCGGATATAATGGTGGGCATGGCTGAATGGTACCATCTAGTCGGTGTGGGCGGGGTAGGGATGCGGGCGTTGGCGCAGGCACTGCTCGATCAGGGATTTGCCGTGTCGGGGTCAGACCGTCAGGGCGATTTGGAGTTGCCCGCCAAGGAGATTGCCCTCTTTGCGCAGGACGGCAGCGGCGTATCGAATCACTGCGCGGGCGTAATCGTCTCGAGCGCAATCGAAGCGGACAATCCCGACCTTCTGGCGGCGCGACGCCTCGGCATTCCCGTCATCCACCGAGCCACCGCCCTAGCCGAACTCGTCGCCGCCCGGTACGAACTCGTCGCCGTCGCCGGAACCGCCGGCAAGAGCAGCGTCACCGCACTGCTCGGCTGGATCCTCGCCGAGAGCGGCGCCGCCCCCTGCGTCGTCAACGGCGCCGGGATTGTCGGCTGGGAAGACGGCGGCAACCGAATCGCCTCCGTCCGCCGCTCCAACGGCACCATCCTCCCCGGGCACGCCAAACCCCTGATGGTAGCCGAAGTCGACGAGAGCGATCGCTCCCTGACCGCCTTCCGCCCAACCCACGCCATCATCACCAACGCCTCCGCCGACCACTTCGATCTCGACGAGACCGAACACCTCTTCGACACCTTCCGCGCCACCATTCCCGGCCATTGCCTTGACACCCGCCACGCCCCCCTCCAGCCCCAGAACCTACGCCCCGAACCCTGGGGCGCAACCTTCGACTGGTGCGGACAGAACTACCACCTTCCCCTCCCGGGCGCCCACAACATCGCCAACGCCCTGGCCGCCATCGAGATGGCCCTCCGCCTGGGAATCCCCTCAAAAAACATCGCCTCAGCCCTCCAGACCTTCCAAGGAATCGAACGCCGCCTGCAACGGTGCGGCACCTGCTCCGGCGCACTCGTCATCGACGACTACGCCCACAACACCGCCAAACTCGCCGCCGCCCTCGACACCCTCCAAACCCTCGCCCCGCGCGGCCTCACAGCCCTCTGGCGCCCCCACGGATACGCCCCCCTGCGCAAAATGAAAGCCCCACTCGCCACCCTCTTCGCCCAACGACTCCGCCCCCAAGACCTCCTCGTCCTGCTCCCCGTCTACGACGCCGGCGGCACCGCAGACCGCACCGTCAACTCCCAAGACCTGCTCAACCTCCTACCCCACGGCCTTGCCACCCTCGTCCCCGACATCCCCGCAGCCGAAACCCTCCTTCGCGCCCGCGCCCCCTACTGCGACCTAATCGCCATCCTCGGCGCCAGAGACCCACAACTCCCATACCTCGCAAGAAAGCTCGCCCGTGAAGCCTAACCCCAAACGCGACGCCTGGGCCGGACGCCTCGGCATCATCCTCGCAGCCGCCGGCAGCGCCGTCGGATTGGGCAACCTGCTCCGATTCCCAAGCATCGCCGCGACCAACGGAGGCGGCGCCTTCATCATCCCCTACTTCCTCGCATTCCTCCTATTGGGACTCCCCATGTGCTGGGTCGAATGGACAATGGGCCGCTACGGAGGCCAGTACGCCGTGGGCGACGCGCCAGGCATCATCCGCGCGATTGCCGCCAAGCCCCGGTGGCTGAAATACTTTGGAATCATCGGCACATTCGGGCCCCTGGGCATCTCCTTCTACTACCTCTACATCGAAAGCTGGTCGCTAGCCTACGCCGCCCTAGCCCTGTTGGGAACCTACCGCGGCATAGACGACCCCGAGACCATGAACCGCCTATTCGTCGCCTACATCCATTCCCCCTGGCGCTTCCTCCCCTTTGCCATCACCTTCGGGGCAAACTTCCTTATCCTCTACCGCGGCGTCAGCAAAGGAATCGAGCGGCTCTGCCGCATCTCCATGCCCGTGCTCATCCTAGCAGGCATAGTCATCGCAGGCAAAGTCCTCTTCCTCGGCGCGCCAATCCCCGGCCATCCGGATTGGAACGTCTCGAACGGCTTCGGCTTCTTGTGGAACCCCGATTTCAGCCAACTTCTCTCCCCGAAAATCTGGCTTGCGGCGGCCTCGCAGATATTCTTCTCCCTCTCGATTGGCATTGGCTGTCTGATGACCTATGCCAGCTACCTCCGCCGCGACGACGATGTAGCCTTAGGATCGACGACTGCCGCGATGTTGAACGAACTGATTGAAGTGGTCATCGGCGCATCCATCATTATCCCGGCGGCGTTTTGTTTCTTCGGGCCGGTCGGGACGCAGCAAGCAATCGAGGGCGGGATGTTCGGGCTCGGGTTCCGGACGATGCCATTGATTTTCAACCATGTCGGGTATGGGGCGGTGCTGGGGGTGATTTGGTTTTCGCTGCTGTTCGTGGCGGGATTGACGAGCACGGTTTCGATGATTCACCCGTCGTTGGCGTTCTTCGAGGAGCGGCTGGGGTTGACGCGAAAGCGGGCAGTGGTTGTCGTTGGGGGGATGCTGTTGGCGGGTTCCTGGCTGTCGATGGTGCGGGACTATACGATGGACGAGCTGGACTTCTGGTTCAGCATGTTCTCGCTTCCTTTGTTCGCGTGCATTGAACTGTTTGTCTTTCTGAGATACATAGGACCAGTCAAGGGATGGTGTTTGCTGCACGAGGCGGCGCGCCTGCGGATTCCGCGTGTTTTCCGCTTTGTCTTGACCTGGATTACGCCGCTGATTTTGGCGGGGATTTTGCTTTCTTGGGCGCTGACGGATGGTTGGCGGCGGCTGTTGCTGATTGGCGTTCCGGAGGAGCAGAGGTTCTGGATTGTGGTGGTGCGCGTGGGGTATGTGGCGCTCTTCGGGGTTGGCATGTTGCTGGTCAAACGGGCGTACGGAGGAGGGAAGAGATGACTGCCTGCGGTTGGATTTTGTTGATTGGTTCGTGGTCGTTCGTGGTGTTGGGAACGGTCTATTGCCTGCTGAAGATTTGGCGCAATCCGGAGCCATGACGCCGCCCAAAAGATACCGCATCGAGCGTCTGGCCTTTGGCGGGGACGGGGTGGCGCGCGACGAAGGAAAGGTTGTTTTCGTGCCGGGGTGCGTGCCCGGGGAGTTGGTTTCGGCGGAGGTTTTGCGGCGTACGCCGCGGTGCGATTTCGCCCGTCTGGTGGAGGTTTTGGAGCCTTCTCCCGAGCGCATCGAGGGGGCATCTTTGCCGGGGGCGGTCTACTCTCACATGGTCTACGGGGTGGAACTTGCGGCCAAGCGGGAGCAGTTGGAATGGTTCCTCAAGCGCCCTGTCGACGAGGTACACGGGGCGCAATCGATCGAGGGCTATCGCAACAAAGTTGTGCTGCGTGCCAACGGGCGTGGCGCGTTGGGGTATTGCCAAGGTTCGCGCGCGGAGATTCTCGATTTGCCCCGCGATCCGCTGGCGCATCCGGCCATCAATGATTGCCTTGCGCGGTTGCGTGCCCAACCCGGTTGTGCTGCCTCCTTCAAGGCTGGCTCGACCCTGACGCTGCGCCATACGCCGCACGACGGGGTGCTTTTCTGGCGCGACCATTCCGCCCCGTCCGTGCGCCTGACGGAAGCGACCCCGATTGGCCCGATGCAGGTACGCTCCGACGGCTTTTGGCAGGTCAATCCTGCCCAGGCCGATACCCTTTTCCGCACCGTTTCCCGGCACTTCCCCGGGGGGGAGACATTGCTCGACCTCTACTGCGGGGCGGGCGTCTTCGGGCTGATTTTGGCCTCGCGATTCCGCCGCGTCATCGGCGTCGAAACCTCCCCCGAGGCGGTCGCCGACGCCCGCCTCAACGCCCAAGCCTATGGCGCGGAGGCGACCTATCTGTGCGGCGATTGCGCCCGCTTGGCGCGGCGCCTCTTGCGCGAACACCCGGGCGCCTCCGTACTCGTCGACCCGCCCCGCGCCGGACTTGCCCCAGATGTGCTCGACGCCCTGCTCGAAGCCGAGCCCCCGTGCATCGGCTACGTCTCCTGCGGTCCAGACACCCTGGCCCGCGATTGGCGCCGCCTCTCCACACGCTACCGCATCGCCCGAGCCGAACTCGTCGACCTCTTCCCGAGAACCCAACATTTCGAGACCTTCCTTTCCTTGCAACCTCTTGCCCCCAAACTATGATACAAAACCCTCCCACAGGTGCCTACCTGCTGCACCACGCCGCTGATACCTTTCGCGTCACCCTAACCGCCCAAAACCTCCCCCCCGGACGCGCCGTCTTCCGCACCAACCTCGCCCGCGCCGCCGTCAACCGCGCCGAAATCATCCGCCAGACCGAAGACGACATCCCCCCCCTCGCGCGCGGCTGGCACGACCTCGACATGACCCCCGACGCCCCCGGACACTGGACACTCCAAATACCCCTGCTCGAAGAAGGCGTCTTCAGCGGCAAATGCTGCTTCCTCCCCGACTCCGGCGAGCCCCCCATTTGGCCCCAAGGCGACAACCTCACCATCAAAGTCGCACCCGCCCACACCGCCCGCGGCAACTCCATCTACGCCGCCTTCATACGCCAATTCGGTCCCGACGCCCACCTCCCCGAAGCCCCCCACGGCGGCCCCGAACCCCAATCCACACTCGACCGCCTCGACCAAAACGGCTACACCGCCATCCCGCCCTCCGGCACCTTCCGCTCCTTCGCCAAAGCACTCCCCCACATCGTCCAGACCCTCGGATTCCGCAACATCCTGCTCCTCCCCATCCACCCCACACCTACCACCTACGCCCGCATGGGACGCTACGGCAGCCCCTTCGCCTCGACCGACTTCCTCAGCGTCGACCCCGCACTCGCCGACTTCGACACACACGCCACACCCATCGAACAATTCACCCAACTCATCGCCCAAGTACACGCCCTCGGCGCCCGACTCCTGATGGACCTCCCGGCCAACCACTGCGGCTGGGCCTCCACCCTCCTGACACACCACCCCGAATGGTTCAAACGAAACCCCGACGGCTCCTACCACTCCCCAGGCGCCTGGGGAGTCGTCTGGGAAGACCTCGTCGAACTCGACTACTCCAACCCCCGCCTCTGCCGCTTCATGGCCGACGTCTTCCTCCACTGGTGCCGCAAAGGCGTAGACGGCTTCCGCTGCGACGCAGGCTATATGATTCCAGAGAAAACCTGGACCTACATCGTCGCTAAAGTCCGCGAGAAATTCCCCGAAACCGTCTTCCTCCTCGAAGGACTCGGCGGCCCCATCCAGACCACCGACCGCCTGCTCAACCAATCCGGACTCGACTGGGCCTACTCCGAACTCTTCCAGACCTACGACCGCGCCGCCTTCGAACGCGAACTCCCCCAGACCTTCCACCGCAGCACCCGATTCGGCCCCCTCGTCCACTTCGCCGAAACCCACGACAACAACCGCCTCGCCGCACACCCCGGCGGCCAGACCTGGGCCCTCCTGCGCGTCCGCCTATCCGCCCTCCTATCCCAAGAAGGCGCCTGGGGCATCACCGCAGGTGTCGAATACTTCGCCCGACAGAAAATCGACGTCCACGGCTGCGGAGGCTTGAACTGGGGCTCAAAAGAGAGTATGATAGAGCCCATCTCCAAGCTCAACCGTCTCCTGGAGATGCACCCCTCCTTCGGCCCAGGAGTCAACCTCCGGATGGTCCAGCAAGGCCCTGGCAACACCCTCGCAGTCCTGCGATCGGGCGCCGGACGAGACCTCCTCGTGCTCGCCAACCTGGACCCCTTCCAGCCCCAGCCCGTCTCTTGGGACGCATCCATTCCAATGCCCCCAAAAGCCTGGGACCATATCGCCGAAGCCTGGGTTTCCTTGCAAGGAAACACCCTCCAACTAGCCCCCGGCGTAGTCCTTTGCCTAGACCCGGCCGGAGCCGAACTTGCCCGGGAAATACCCGACTCCAGACGCACCGACCTGATGCTCCGGAGGACAGGAACGGCGCGGCGGGTGGCTTGGAACTACCCCCAAGATCTCCAACGCGTCGTCCCCGTCCCTGCCGACGCCATCGTGGCATTCTCGGCCTCGACGCCCTTCCGGGTCTGCTGGCGAACGGGGGCGGACGATTGGTGCGACGGTGGCCGTTCGGTGCGTTTGCCCTCGGGTCACTATCGCTTGCTGTCGCGGCCGATGGGGGAAACCTTCCGGTTCGAAACGGTGCAAGGTTCCTCGGTGGAACTGCACGAGAGTGCGTTGGCAATCTGCCAGGAAAAGATACCCGCTGAAGCGCTCCAGACGGTCTATTCGGGGGGCGAGATCCGGCGCAATCCGTTCCTTCGGACGGTGCTTGGAAATGGGGCTGGGGCGATGGCGCAGGTGCGTTTGGCGTGGGGGACTTTGCGCTCGCAGTATGATGCGCTTTTTGCGGCGAATTTGAACCGTTCGATTCCCGTGGACCGGACGGTTTTCTGGACGCGTTGCAGGGGGTGGGTGCAGTATCAGGGGTACTCGTCGGAGCTTGAGGCGGGGTGTCTGTCGCGGGTATCGGCGGATCCGGCGGGGCGCTATGCCCAGTGGGATTTCCGTGTGCCGTGCGGGATGGGGTTGAGTGTAGGAATTGTGTTGCGTCTGGCGTTGCGGCCGCTTGAGAATGAGGCTAGGTTGACGGTTCTTCGTCGGGCAGCAGAGGGTCGGGAGGAGCCTTTGGACGGGGTGCGGGTGGTGTTGCGTCCGGATGTGGAGTGGCGCAGTTTTCACGCGAAGACGAAGGCATTCGAGGTGGAGGGAGATTGGCCTGGTCGGGTGTCGGACGATGCCAGGGGTTTCCGTTTCGGCGAGGCATCTTTGGAGGCGGTTGGCGGGTTGTGGCACCGGGAGGACCAATGGACTTATGGGGTGGAGCATGGGGACGATGCGGAGCGTGGGCTTGGCGGGAAGTCGGATTTGTTCAGCCCGGGATGGTTCTCGTTTGATTTGAAGGGGGGGGAGTCCGGGATGGTTGTGGCGCGGGTGGGGGAG
>JBJFGP010000176.1:0-10807 GCA_051892815.1 Kiritimatiellia bacterium
GACTCGGGGCTTGGGCGTCACGGGCGCCGGTGAAGGTTTGTATTTGAGCCGCCCGCGAACACTCTTGCCGCCTTTCGACGGGCGGCCAATGAGGTCAATGCGTGGTCTTCGCCGGCCCGGGTGATTCGTCCGGAATGGCCGGACCGATAGGATTGTCGACGGTCAGATAGACGAGCGGAATCGAGCCGATTCGCGCCGCGATGTCGGAGAAGGAGGAGGGATAGCTGCCGTAGATTCGCGTGCAGGAAGCCAGCAGATAGAGGTCCACCACCCCGTCCGCGACGCCGCCCCGATTGTCCCGCCTGGCTTGTGGGAGGCGGCTCCGTATGCAGGCACCATAACGGTCAGCGAGTTCCTTGCGCGTCGCCTCGTCGTCGGTCGAGAGAAAGAAGGTTGCCTTGGCATCCCGGGCCAGTTCGCGCTCAATGGTCTGGGTGAAGAGGTACAGGGGCGAGTTGTGGATGCAAAGGCGATTGTCGGTGCGGCGGATGTGCAGTCCAACGGCCCCTTGGGCGAGGGGAAGATGGGCATCTATCTGGCTCCGGATGGTGGCGACGGGGCGTAGCCAGGAGAGGTCTGGGTTGTGGCAAATGTCGTAGTAGTTGGAGAGGAAAAGGCGGCGCGCGCGGCGTGCGGCGCGGGCCGCCTGCACGAAGTCGCGCCCCTGGTTCCAGCCGTAGGCGGCCGGGTTCCAGCGTGAGAAGAGGAGGCGGTTGACGAGCGAGCGCCGCGCCGACTCGCGCAGATCGAACGGCCACGGTTCCTCGAAGAGTTCGCTGAAAAAGGCGTTCATCTCCGGTTCGAGCGACCAGCAGACGCACAGTCCCTCCCCTTGCTCCTTGGCCAGGCGCAAGCAAGCCGCCATCACGCGCAGACGGTTGCAAAGTCCCGCCATCGGTCGTACATACAACATCGCTGAAAAGGTTCCTAAGAAAGGGTTCCGTTCGTGCCTACCCGCCGCCGGTGAAGGTGCGCACCAAATGGAACAAGTGGAATCAAGGAATGAAACAGAAGGTGCGCAAAAAGCGGGCGCGCGCCCACGCCCCGGCGGAATGGCTTGCCGCCAGATGAGCGCCCCTCGCCCTTGGCAGAGTCGACCTTAGTCGGCACGCAAAAAGCGGATGGGTTGAGCATAGGCACGCACATTCTGATTGCTCGCAGCCAAAGGGGAAACCTCCCTGCCATTCCAGTAGATGCCATCGCAGACAATCGCCCCAGAGGTGTGCTCGGCATCGAAGCCCTGAAGCCAGAAAGTCGGACGGTTCGGCCCGAAAAGATGAATGTCGCGCAGCAGAACCTCGCGCGTACGCCCACGCTGGCTGTTTGCCTTGGAATACTCGGGGACATAGAGGATGACCGAAGCAAAAAGAGGCGGCGGCGCTTCCGTCAGATTGGGATTGAAATCCTTCGCCGAAGGACTGTAGGTCGTGCGCAGGAACGGCTGATCCATCTCGACACGAATCGAGTCGAAGGTGATATGGTGCACATCCGCCTGGTCGCAATTCTGAATGTCCAGAGGCGTGCTGTGAACATGGAGAATGTCGCAATCCCGCCAGACGATCGAATGGATTGTCCGGGCCCGCGTTTCGGCACCGATTTCCAGGCATCGACCCCAATCGCACCAAATGGTGCAACGTTCGATAAGCGCATTGGTAAAGCAGTCATGCCAGACACCGTCGTGCAGCATCTCCTCGTCGCGCATCGTGTAATCGAACCCCTTGACACAAATGGAATCGTCGAATGTCCGGACGAAACAGTCGCTGATTCGAACATTCTCGCAGTTGTGCATGTCGATACCATCGGCATTGTATCGCCAGTTCCCGCAGATCTTGACCTGGCGAATGGTCAGGTCCCGGCATCCAATAGGACGGATGGTGTAAAGAAGCGAGTCGCGAATCGTAATGCCGTCAATGAGCACATGGTTGCAGAACTCGAGTTTGATGGCATTTTCGCGCCGCACATTGGTAATGGCGAAGCCCTTCGCCTTCTGCTCTGCGGCCAATACCGGATCGATGGGGATGGGCACCTCCTTGATGCGGCTCATATCGAGAATGCCACGGCCGAGAATACGGATATTGTCGGCATCGCGAGCTTCAATGCGCCCGTAGACGACAGCACCTTCATCCAGATAAAGTGTCTCTCCGGACGACAGGCGAATGACTCCCGCGTGATGTTCTCCTGGGCCATAGTAGCGGACTCCGGTTCCCTTGGGATCCACCCGAAGCGTCTCAGGCGGATCGGCGAAGATATGCAGGTTTCCGTGCGGGGAGTCAAACTCGACGGAGTAGAATCCTGCGCCCGGGAGTTCGAAGCGAACCGTACGCCCCTCGACCGAGTGCTTGATGCCTTTGGCCTTCGGACGAATGCGCGCGGTGGTGAAATCGCGAGGCGCCGTCACCGCGACGGCAACGGGCCGATCGGTGGAGAAGCGCACCATCCCGCCTATCTCCGTCTGGTCCAATTCGCGCTGATGGCCTGGCCAGCGGATATTGACCGGCATGGCGGAATGGCGCACGGCTGCCACGCCCGCCGGCTTCCCGTCGACGACGACCCGATACCCTGCCGCCTCGCGAGCTTCGCCCTGAGGCTGCGGATAGAGGTGGACCTCCGCCATCCCCGAGAGCGGCGCCGCAAACAGCCTGAGGGCGACCCCAGCAATTCCCTTCATCCGCATCCAGCCCGTCATCATCACGACCTCCGCTTCGCGCCTTCCCAAACCTATCACGACCGGGCATCCGGCAAGCCGACGCCCACTACACCAAGTGAGTATACCACGCGCCCCCGCCCCCACGCAAGCACGACCCGCCCCGCCGGGAGAATACTTAGCCCTGCCCCCAACTCCTGGCAACCTCCCGCCCCGACACCAACCAACCTGTTTCCCCCTAGCCTAGCAACCTCAGCCCCCCCATCCCGTCAACCTTCCCCCGCCAGGCACTTCCACCTTCGCCCAACCCCGTCTGCCACTCCCCTCGCCCCGGGACTACCGCCGCAAATGGCGAAGGTACGCCTCCAACCGATCGCATCCCTCGCGAATCCGCGCCAGGTCGGTCGCATAGGAAAAGCGCACAAAGCCCTCGCCCGCCGCCCCAAAGTCAACCCCCGGCGTCACCCCCACATGCGCTTCCCGAAGAATGTCGAAAGCAAAGCGGTAGACATCATCCGTCCAACGCCTCGCATCGGCGAACGCATAGAAAGCCCCCTCCGGCTCGGCCGTCAACCCGAACCCAAGCGCCTTGATACGCTCAACCAGATAGCGGCGCCTTTCGTCATAGATCCCACGCATCCGGCGCACCTCCGGGTCGGCCTCCCGCAACGCCGCGATACCCGCCCGCTGGGCAATGCTCGGCGCGCAAATAAAGAGATTCTGCTGCAGGATCTGCATCGCCCGCACATAGCGCTTCGGGGCAATGACATACCCCAGACGCAGCCCCGTCATCGCAAAGCGCTTGGAAAAACCGTTCAAGACAAACGCATTGTCCGTAAACTCCAAAACGCACCGGGCGCGACCTTTGTAGACCAGCCCGTGGTAGATTTCATCCGAGACGATTGGTATCCCCAACTCCGCGAGTCCCTCGTATACCCGATCCTCCGCCAGAAGCCCCGCCGGATTCATCGGAGAGTTCACGAAAACCGCCCGCGTACGGCTATTCACCACCCGCTCGACCGCCTTTGGATCGAGCTGGAAACGCTCTTCCGCCGAGACCCTGACCAGCCTTGGAACCGCCTGGCAAGTCAGCGCGAAATTGCGGTAGCAGGGGTAGCCCGGATCGGTCAAAACCACCTCATCCCCCGGCGCGCAGAGCGTCAACAAAGTCAAGAGAATCGCGGGCGAGGAGCCGGAGGTCACCAAGATGCAATCGGGGTCGACCGATACGCCATACTCCACCCGGTAGAAGGCCGCGATTGCCTCCCGAAGTTCGGGGTCGCCGAGCGAGTGGGTATAGTGCGTCCGCGCCTGGTCGTAGGCACCTTTCGCCGCTGCCGATACGCACGAAGGGACGGGGAAGTCTGGCTCGCCAATCTCCAGATGCACCACATCGATGCCGTCCCTTTCCAGCCGCTGGGCCTCCTCCAGGACTTCCATCACCAGAAACGGCGTCAAGCGCTCAATGGTCGGATTCATTGCCTATCTGCTCCATCGATTCCTGCCCATCTTCCGCCAGGAGACTGCGCAGCCATTCGCGCAGCGCGCGGGCACCGAAGCGTTCCTTTGCCTGGCGCAACTGCTTGAGGGTGTCGAGTTTGAATTGGGCCCAGGCCTGCTCTTTTTCGGCCTGCAGGCGTGCTTGCTCTTCGGCGGCGCGGCGGGCGGCTTTCTGACGCTCGCGTTCCATCCGTTCGGCGGCGAAGGTCTCCAGCAAGGCCCGGCGGTCGGGCAAAGCCCTGCCGTAGGCGGCTAGGCCTTCGACGATGGCTTGGGCAAGCGCGGCGCGGCAGTGAGTGTTGGTCAGCGCGTGGCTGTCGACTTCGTTGGAGAGGAAGCCCAGTTCGACCAGGGTCGCGGGGATTGGGTTTTCGCGAAGGACATGGAAGTTGGCCCGTTTGAGGCCGCGGTCGACGCCATTGGTTCCGCGGGTCGACGCCAAGGCGTCGCAGAGGCGGGTATGGATCTCCCAGCCCAGCGCCGCGCTCAGATGGGCGTTGGCGTGGCCTTTTGAGGGGGGCGGCGGATTGGGGCTACCCTGGGTGGCGGGAAGGCCGGCGGGGGGGAAGGCGTAGCACTCGACGCCGGAGGCGTTGGTGTTAGAGGCGAAGTTGGCGTGAATGCTGACGAAGAGGTCGGCGTTGGTCGCCCCCGCGAAGGCAACGCGGGCAGGCAGGGGCAGGGCGCAGTCGTTGGTACGGGTCAGGACGATGTCCAGTTCGGGCGGCGCGCAATCCTGCACCCGGCGGGCGATGTCGAGCGTCAAATCCTTTTCGATGATGCAGGGGTAGACGCCGATTGCGCCGTCATCCGTACCGCCGTGCCCGGCATCGACCACGACCCGTAGGCGGGCGGCGGCGTTGGTCGAAGGCGGTCGCGCCACGAGCGCGAGTTGCTCTAGGTCTTCGACCGCAAAGTACCAGTTGGTCGACGGCGCGGAGCAGAGCCAGTAGAGGTGTCCATCGAGTTCCACGCGACGGCGTCCAAGGGGGATTGAGAGTCGATTCGTGCCATTGGTGCAGACCACCTCCTGCGCAGGAATTTTCCCGTTGGATAGCAACAGACGGGAGCAGAGGTTGGAAAGAGTCACACCCGTTTCTGCGCACCAAACGGAACTCGCCGCAAACAGCAACGGAATCAAAAGTCGCAAGCAATTCATCGCTCAAAGGGGCAGGCGCGAGGGGCCCAAGGCTGGACGGTTCGCGTGCAGATGCGTCAAGGCAATCGCCAAGGCGTCGGCCGCGTCGTTTTGGGGAAGTTCGGGCAGCGCAAGGAGCGTCTGCATCATCTTCTGAATCTGAATCTTCTGCGCGCTCCCCACCCCAGTCACCGCACTTTTGACCTTCCTCGGTTCGTACTCGTAGACGGGAAGCCCGGCACGTGTGGCACGCTCGACTACCACGCCGCGGGCGTGGCAGAGCAGCATCATCGTGCGGACATTCTTGGCATAAAAAATCCCCTCGATGGCAACCGCATCGGGGGAATGCTCGGCAATCAGACCGTCCAAAGCATCGGCAATCGAAGTCAGACAGGCGGAAAAGGGGCGGCTCGGCGGATTGGCAATCCGCCCCCACGCAAGTGCCTCGAAACGGCTGCCGCTCTGCCGCACCAGACCGTAGCCGCTAGAGCGCAAAGAAGTGTCGATTCCCAATACCGTCATAAGCAGAAAACGGCGAACCGCCCGGCACAAGCCGTGGGCGATTCGCCGTCTGGTGGAATAGGGACTTAGGCCTGGCCAATTGCGCTCAGAAGCGCCTGGAACCAATCAACCGAAGGATTGAAGGGCTTGCCACCCTTGATGCGCGAAAACTCGCAGGCGCGCAACTCGTTGCCCTGATTCTCGTCCTCGCCAATCACGCCGCCAATCCCGGCAAGAGCGCACTCGACAGCCTTGACGGCGCAACGGCGGATGAGCTCCTTGTCCTTGGCAATCGGCGCCGCCGCGCGGGAGTAGTAGCCGCTCTTCTGGATAAGCGTCTTCTCCGCACCCAGCATCTCGGCGAACTGCTTGCCGAACCAGGCTCCAGGGTTGACCTTGTCGAGACGGGCGTGGCCGAAAGCATCGCGGGGAACCTCCTCGCCGCGGGCTTCCATCTCCTTGATGATAGTCTCAAGACCGGCACCCTCGGAGATGAAGATGTTGACGCAATCGTTTTTGTCCATCACCTGGCGCAGGCGGGCAGCCTCCTGGTCAATGTCAAAGTTCATCTCGGGGACATAGACGGCATGGACCTCCTCGCGGTCGCGCGTCAGACCGAAGTCAGGGCAATACTTCTGCTGGTCGAGGAGCTTGCGGTAGGCGACCGCGGTGGCGGCGGTCAACCAGCCGCAGTTGCGCCCCATCACCTCGTGGATGATGAGCATGCGGGGATTGCAGGTGTTCTCCTTGACCACATTGCGGAAGTACTTGGCCCCCTCCTCCGCAGCCGTCCATGCGCCGAGGGACTGGGCGATAGGATAGACATCGTTGTCAATGGTCTTGGGCAGACCGACCACGGTCAGGTCGTAGTTGTTCTCCTTGAGGAACGCGGCGAGGTCGGCTGCGGCGGTGTTGGTGTCGTCGCCGCCAATGGTGTGGAGGACATCGACGCCATCCTTGACGAGCTGGTCTGCGGCGACCTTCTGGGGGTCCTGCCCCTCCTTGACGAGTCCGCGCTTGACGCAGTCCTTGACATTGGTCAGTTTGACGCGGGAGTTGCCGATGGGGCTGCCGCCGTGCTCGGTAAAGACCAGCGCGTGCTTGCGGACTTCCGGGGTGACGGTCAGGTACTGCCCTTTGAGCAGGCCCATATAGCCGTTGACATAGCCGATAATCTCAATCGATGGGTCGACGCGGGTGTACTCGTCAATCAGATACCCGATAGTCGAGCTCAAGCAAGGCGCCAGTCCGCCGGCGGTCAACAGTCCGACGCGTTTGATTTTCTTAGCCATTCCAATAGACTCCAGTTGTAGTGGTAAAGCAGGCGCCATTCTCTCAAATTTCAACCGCCGAATCAAGCCTATTCCCCCTGCAACGCCTGGCAACCCGCTCTAGCCACAAGAGGTAGGCACCAATCCACCTAGAACCGCGAAGCCCACCCGCCCCCGAGCGCCGCAGGACGGTAGCCCGCGAAATCAATAGTCCGCCCAAGACATTTCGCGCTCGGCTTCCCAAAAGGTCATGCCAGCCCATATCGGCAAATCCGTCATCTTCCGCACGCAGTCGATGAAGGATCGGCCTTCGACGCACAGGACATCGCGAACCCAATTCCCCCCATCGTCAATGGCAAAGACAGTCAGCGTCGCGTGGTCTCCATATCCGATTGGATTGAAGAAGTACCGCTCGCCCGAAAGCACAAAACATGCTCCTCCCAAGTGACTTGGTCGAGAAAATCGTTTAGTTTTCCGCCCTTCATCGCACACCTCTCTAACTAGTCCGCCCAAGACATTTCGCGCTCGGCCTCCCAGAAGGTCATGCCGTCCCATATCGGTAAATCCGTCATCTTCCGCACGCAGTCGATAATCGACCGTCCGACGATATGCTGAAAGTAGAACTCGTCATCCCGTTCGGGCGGCAAATCCTCCAGATAGATGTCCAAATAGAACCCTTCCTCCTTCGTTCCAATCGGATTAAAGAAATAGCGTTGCCCCCGAAACATCAAAGTGCACTCGAACCTGGTCATATAATCGAGAAACTCGTTTACGCCTTCCATCTCAACGCTCCATTGAAATACTTCTTGTACAGGTTGTATTCCGCTTCCGTCAGCAATCGCGGCTTGCGTTCGGTGAAATTATCACGCTTGTACTCGTGAATAGGCAGAATCGGACCTCCGGGCGCAAGGTCAGGCTCACGGTGATAAGCAATATCCTTGGTGGCATAGTGGTCCTCACCATAGAACCGAATCGAATGAAAAGAGCCGTCTGGACGAAGCCGTATGTAGGCTCGGTGGTGTTGAGACTCTTCCGGAAGAGCCCGTTGATGCCCCGTGCCAACCGCCACCATCTCCAAATCCGTCAAATCGTCCGCTTCCCCGCCAAGGCACGGCACATTATAGCGCCCCGCCACCGGAAGCGCCGCACGCCACAAAGACGCCGGATTCCCATTTCGCTTGAAACTCATACATCCAAAAACAATCTTATCATTACCTTCCATTCCTTTCCTTGCGCGCCTCAAGTGAAGACATTATAACAGAATCCGCCATTCGTCGCAAGTCTTGTCACCCTCAGACCCAAACTTTTTTTGTTTTGTCCCACTCGTCCCCCTACCAGCCAATTCCTACCCACCCACCGAAGCCACACCTACCCACCACCTTTCCCACCTCCTGCCAAGGAGCGACACCCCAAGCAATCAACCCCTGAGCGAACTTCCTGCCAACCAAACCAACAACCCATTGATTGATAGATGGATAGACAGAATAAAACACCTCATCTCCGACCCCACCCGCAAAGATTCTTCGTCCGAACGCAACATTTCGCTTGCACCAAAGCTCCCCATTTGCTATGCTCTGTCCCTGTTGCGCGGCTGTAGTTCAATGGATAGAGCACTTGACTACGGATCAAGATGTTGCAGGTTCAAGTCCTGCCAGCCGCGCCATGATTCCCTTTATTGCGGGGTGGAGCAGTCTGGTAGCTCGTCAGGCTCATAACCTGAAGGCCGTTGGTTCAAATCCAGCCCCCGCTACCATTTATCCGGGCAGGCACCCGTGGTGGAATTGGCAGACACGTAAGATTCAGGTTCTTATGCTGAGAGGCGTGGGGGTTCAAATCCCTCCGGGTGCACCAACCACTGACCGGAACGGCTTTATGCCCCCTTCGTCTATCGGTTCAGGACACCAGATTCTCATTCTGGGAAGAGGAGTTCGACTCTCCTAGGGGGTGCCACTCTACGAGCTTCAAACAGACCGTTTGAGGCTTTTTTTGTTGCCCGAGACCGCCGAACATGCCCACCTCCACCAGTTGCTCCTACCAAACCCGCTGGCCCGAACTGGTCTCGCCCTACTACCGCAGTCTGGCCACCAATGCTCCCGGCGACCCCATAGCCGCGCAGTTTGCCTATAGCCCCGAAGAGGACCGTTTCGACCCTTCCTGCCAGGGCGATCCCTTCGGCGAATGTACCCGCGCGGCCTTCTTCCCCGGGGTCAAAAGGCGCTTTCCAGACCGGGTTTTGATTATGGTCAGCCACGCCTGCGCGGTGCATTGCCGCCACTGTACGCGGAAGAACCTTTTGGGGGTGGAGAATCCCATCTGCACGGACCTTGAAGGGGCACTCAATCGCATCAAAGAGTACCCGGAAATACGCGAAATCCTTCTTTCCGGCGGGGATCCGCTGATGCTGGAGCAGGGGCGAATCGTGCCTATCGTGGAGGCGTGCGCGGCGCTGGAACAGGTCGATGCGGTGCGTATCGGGACGCGTGTTCCGGTGGCAGATCCGGGGCGGATTACGCCCTATCTGGCGGCGGCGCTGGGGGCAAGCAAGAAGGTTTGGGTCAATACGCAGTTCAACCATCCGAAGGAAATCACTCCGGAGTCGGCGCGGGCATGCGGGAGGCTGGTTGATGCGGGGATTCCGGTCTCGAACCAAAGCGTTTTGCTGCGGGGAATCAACGATTCGGCGGGGACGATGGTGGCGCTCTGCGCGGGGCTTCAGCGGATACGGGTGCGACCGTATTATGTGTTCCAGTGCGACCCGGTGCAAGGCACCTCTCACTTCCGGGTGGAGGCGGAAAGGGCGCGGGAGATTGCCCGGGAGGTGACGCGGAGGTTGGGCGGGCTAGCGGTGCCGAGGTTTGTGATCGACCGTCCGGGGGAGGCGTGCAAGACGCCGCTGCGGATGGGTATCGAGGCGGACTGATCGATGCAGGGGTTGCTCTCGATTCCGCTCTTGCCGATGGGGGAGTTCCGGCCAATGCCGGGGGCGATTGGGCTGTTTGACTCGGGGCGCGGGGGGCTTTCCATTGCGCACGCGATTCGCCAGGCGATGCCGGCGGCGGATTTGCTCTATGTGGCGGACGAGGCGTTCGCGCCCTACGGCAGCCGGAGCGAAGGGGAGATTCTCGATCGTGCCCGCCATCTGGCGCGGCTCCTGCAAGAGGCCGGGGCGGCGATGCTGGTCGTGGCGTGCAATACGGCTACGGCAGTGGCGGTCGACGCGCTCAGGCGGGAGTTTGACATCCCGATTGTCGGGGTCGAACCCGCGGTCAAGCCAGCCGTCGAATTGACGCGCTCGAAGACCATTGCGGTGCTTGCGACCGCCCGCACCCTGCACTGCAGCCGCTTCAAGAGCCTGCTGGCGCGCTTCGCCCGGGAGACAAAGGTGCTTACCTCCGACTGTCCGGGGTGGGTATCTCTGGTGGAAGAAGGTTGCCACCAATCGCCCCAAAACCTTGATACCTTGCGGCGCGTGACCTACCCACTAATCGAACAGGACGCCGATGTGCTCGTGCTCGGCTGCACCCACTACCCCTTCCTCATTCCCCTGCTCCAGCCCCTGCTCCCCAAAGGCGTCCACCTGCTCAACCCAGCCCCGGCCATCGCCCGCCAAGTCCGCACCCTCGCCCGGCAATTCGACCTTCCCCTGAGCCGCGGCGCCACCCTCCGCTGCCACGCCACAAGCCAATGAAACCCTTCATCCTCCACTCGGACTACCCCCTCGCGGGCGACCAGCCCCAGGCCGTCGAGACCCTC
>JBJFGP010000177.1:0-2288 GCA_051892815.1 Kiritimatiellia bacterium
AGCCGGGTGAGAAATAGGGGCACCTCCTCCTCGCGCCAACCCGCCTCAAGGGCAATCTGCGCATAAGGGCGCGGACAGATTGGTACGCACCTTTGAAGCCGGGTCAGTACCAACCGCTCGCATTCGGACAACGTTCCAATCGGCACGGTTCCCGGCCTTTCAAGAGCCCCCTCCTCAGACGGCGATTCACCCTTTGGATACGGCATCGCGGGGGTCGTGGCTGTCTGCCCAAAACTCCCTTGCTCAGACATCATCGCCCCTTAGAATACCCTTCTTCAGATGTAGCCACAACCCCTCCGAGCCCCCGCATCTCAGGCGGCAAAGCCCCCTCGGAAAGCCGTCTCCTAGAGCACTTGGAAGGACTTTCCACTAGGGATTGACCAGCGAGCACGGACCACCTACGCACCCGCCGTGGCAGGCCATCACCTCAAGGAAATTAGCCGGCATCTTCCCGACCGCATACAGCGTCAGAAGGGCTTTCGACTTGGAATCCAACCCATTGATGAACTTGTGGTCTACCTGGATGCCGGCATTGCTGGCGGAAAACTCCTTGAGCACCGCATCCGTCACACCGCAGGACTTGGCAAAGTTGCGGGCGGTCGCGACGGCTGGCCTCGGCAGCGTGGAAGGTTCCTGGCTCATCACATCAATCCCTAGCCCCGCGAAGACCGCTCCAAGCTCTTCAAAGGTCATCACATGGGCAATCTTGTCGCACTTGAGAGCCTCATGGCGCTTGGCGACACATGGGCCTATGAAGACCAGCTTGGCGTCCGGGTATTTGCGCCGCGCGAAGTCAGCCGCGTAGAGCATTGGGCTGGGGGTTGTGGAGACGCACTTGAGCAAGGCCGGGACATGGCGCTTGACCATTTCGACATAGGCCGGACAGCAGGAACTGGTCATCAGCCTGTCACCCTTCTGCATCCGTTCAATGAACTCTTCGCTCTCGTGGGCGGTCGTGAGTTCGGCCCCGATGGCGACTTCCACGACCTGCGTGAATCCGGCTTTTTTGATGGCGGTGAAGAGTTTCTCGATGCCTCCTGGGAACTGGAATTCGGCTGCGGGGGCGACTAGGGCGACGACGGGTTGGTTGGAAGCAAGGTCCTGGAGGATTTGCAGGAGTTCGGAGCGTTCCATGATGGCGCTGAAGGGGCATTTGCTGAAGCATTTGCCGCAGAAGATGCACTTGTTGAAGTCGATTTCGGCGACACCTCTGGCGTTCTTCCGTATGGCGCCGACGGGGCAGGCCTCTTCGCAGGGAACCTTGGTTTTGATGATTGCGTTGAAGGGGCAGACTTGGGTGCATTTGCCGCATTTGATGCACTTGTCCTGGTCGACGACTGACTTTTGGTTGACGACGGTGATGGCTTTGACGGGGCAGGTGTAGGTGCAGGGTCTGGCGAAGCAGCCGCGGCAGTTGTCGGTGATGTTGATGCGCGAGGGGCGGCAGCTGTCGCAGGCGGCGGCGCAGACGGTGAGGGGGCGTTCGGGGCGGGGATAGGAGGGTTCTTTGGCCTCCCGGAGGTAGGCGGAAAGGGGTTTGCTCTCGTCCGTCTCGGACTCACAGGCCACGCCCATCAGGCCCATCAGGCGGTATTTGATGACGGCCCGGTCGTGGTAGACGCAGCAGCGCGAGGGGGTGACTTCGCGGGGGCGTATGGCGACAGGGATTCGGTCGATTTCCTGGTCGAGGGTGCCGGCGTTGAACTGGCGGACCAGGTGAATCATCAACTCTCGACGCAGTCGTTCGGCGCCGTTAAACATGGATCAATTCCTTCTCAATCAGAATCGCGCGCAGGCGTGCGTGCACCTTTTCGAGGGTCGCATGCGACATCATTTCGCCGTCGATCCGGACGAATGGCGCTCCGCCTAGGTTCTGGCGCGTACAGGTTTCGGCACAGGGAATCGCGCGAATGTCGACGGCCTCCAGCCACGCTTCCGGCAGGGAGGTCTCCAACTTCATCAGTTCGGCTCCTCCCAGCAGGTAGCAGGTGGTTCCACAGCAGATTTCGACTGCGATCTTGGCGTCAGGCATCGGCGTTCTCCGTTTGTTTGCCTGCATTCTACCAAACTTCCGACCAGACCGCAATCTCGAACGCTTCCGGGCCGTGGCGAAGCGCGTTTCAAGGGGCGCAAGGGGTGGATACCTTACGCCCCTGGTGGTGCCTACCTTCTACCCCGCGAGGAGGGCACCACCGGGGGATGAAGGTTGCTAGGTTGCCGCCCCGTGGGTTGGTATCTTTTGGGCAAGACTTGGCCTTCAGGCTCCGCCCGGGCTTGGGTGAGGGGAC